>JAJPHU010000087.1 GCA_021325115.1 Planctomycetota bacterium
ATGAGGGGACCGAGGCGAAAATGACTCACCCTTTGGAGGTCAGCCCTGTCTCATCAACCGCAACTGTCCGCCGAGCAAGAAGCCGAAGCCCAACGTATTTTCCAGATCCTTATAGGGCACTACCGACGATGATCTGTTGGCCCTCGCCAAACTCTGGCATGGCGGTGACGAGGCGCCGGCTAAGGGCTAACGGACTTTTCCCTCCCCCACAAGGGGAGAGGAGGTTTGGTCCGCTAGCTCTAAGGAGTTGGGTCAGCAGTGGAATCATTGTCTGAAGTACGAAGGCGGCCGGGCGTTATTGACGTTAGCCGCTGGACCTGTGCCTTGGTCGTCATCCTCTTGTGGCGTCAGCATCAAGTGGCGGTCCGTCGCGAGACCGTCCGTCGTTGGCTGCATCAGGCCGACCTGGTCTGGCGTCGTCCCCATCCGGTCGTCCATCGGCCCGACCCGCTGCGGCAGGCCAAATTGCGGGCCTTGCGGCGATTGCTGGCCCACCTTCCCGTCGACGAAACGGCGGTGTTTGAGGACGAAGTCGACGTCCACCTCACCCCCAAGATCGGCAGTATGTGGATGCGACGTGGGCAGCTTGAGCGGTTGTGGTGACACTTGCATGATGAGATCACCGGCAACCATGGTTGCCGGTCACTAGACGCGTTATTCGACTTGGTCTTTCGCGGGCTGGAAAACCGAAATCCCTTTCAGGTCGCAGGTTCGGTTTACCCTTCCGCAAAGACTGCTTGATGCACTTTCGGCTTTACGTGGAGGCATTTAGATTTGCCAATTATAAAGACGCTTACCCTACGAGTGCTGTGCGGGGATTGGAGAGCAGTTCTGCCAGTTCACGTTCCATGTAGTGCTGCAACACCACCAATGAGCTGACATTACCAACCAGTTGCTGAGCGGCTTTCTCCAGTGCGGGCCATTGTTTCGTCAGGGCCTCACCCTGGAAGCGATGATTGCGATCCAACCAGTCAGTCACCGATTTCTGCACTCGCGCCCCTGGGGGTTAAAATAAAATGGGATTGCTTCCATCTCTTTCCTCCACAGCCGGCTTGTTGCTCGCCGCAGAGCAGAGATAGTCTTTACTGTCCTCCGTAGGAGATCGCTCATGATGCATACCCTACGCGCTCCTCTGATTTGGCTGGCCCTTTAGGCGACGGCTTCCAGCGCAGCGACTGCGAGCAAGAGGCACCCGCCTGCGCCGCATCCGGCCCATAAGCCAACTCCGCCAAAAGTGCCGTTGCCAAAGCCGCCGCATCCGGTCCACCGGCCCATTCCGCACCATGTTCATAGGACGCCACGCCATCTATCCCACTCCAAGGTGAAACGCCATCCCCGGCCAGTTGTGTATCGTGGCCTGGCCCATCCCGTGCGCCGCTTGACGCCCCGTTTCGTGATACCGTTATTTGCCGTCGATTACGACATGGGATTTTCCCTCGATGGGCCTGCCGTCTGCGTATGGGCCGAGAAAGAAGTCCTGGAAATAACTTGCCGTCTTGGACACCGTCCGATGTAATCACTGTAGAGTTCAGACACTCTCTATCCGACCTGCTAATGCTTTTGAGGTTATTCATTATGTACTTGTTGGCCCCTCGCTTTTCTTCTCTTCGCCTTTGTCGATTGATTTTCGCCTTGTTTTTGTCCCTGATGGCGCTGGTGCCGATTCATGCCCCGGTGCAGTCGGCCGGGGATGTCAAACGGGCCGTCAAGCTCGAGATCAAGCATGGGGACCACATCTGCATCATCGGCAATACGCTGGCGGATCGGATGCAGCACGATGGCTGGCTGGAAACGATGCTGCACAGCCGCTTTCCCAGGCATGAGCTGGTGATCCGCAACCTCGGCTTTTCGGCGGATGAATTGACCGTGCGGCTACGCTCGGCGAATTTCGGCACTCTGGACCAATGGCTGGCCGGCAATCAACCCATTCCGGAGCCGCACCGGCTGGTCACACGCAAGGGCCTGACCGATAATCGGCTGGAACGGACCCATACGCGGGCCGATGTCATCTTCGCTTTCTTCGGTTACAACGAATCGTTCGCCGGCGCGGAGGGACTGGATAAGTTCAAGAACGATCTCGATGCGTTCCTCAAGCACACACTGGCGCAGAAGTACAATGGCAAGAGCGCTCCGCGATTGGTCCTGTTCTCTCCTATCGCCCACGAGGACCTGCACGACCGCAATCTGCCCGATGGCAAAGAGAACAATAAGCGGCTGCAAATGTACACAAAAGCTATGGCCGAAGTCGCTAATAGGAACGGTGTCGTCTTCGTCGATTTGTTTCATCCTACGCGGGAGCTGTATGGCAAGGTCGATAAGCCGCTGACGATCAACGGTATTCACCTGAACTCCCGCGGCAATGAGGTCGTCGCGCGCATCATCGACGCAGCGCTGTTCCCCGATAAGGTGAAACGCGAACCAGAGCAATTGGAAAAACTACGTCAGGCTGTCCTCGACAAGAATTTCTACTGGTTCAATCGCTATCGCACGCTGGATGGCTACAACGTTTACGGTGGGCGGGCTTTCGAGAAGTATGCCGATCAACAGTCCAACTACGAGGATCAGCAGCGCGAGATGGAAATTCTCGACGTGATGACCAGCAACCGCGACAGGCGCATCTGGGCTGTGGCCCAAGGCAAGGATCTGAAAGTCGATGACAGCAACACGCCGCCGTTCATTCCGGTCAAGACGAACAAGCCCGGCCCGGGACCCAACGGTGAACACATCTATCTCGATGGCGAGACGGCGATTCAGAAGATGACGCTCGGCAAAAACCTAAAAATAAATCTTTTCGCCTCCGAAAAAGAGTTTCCAGAGTTAGCCAAGCCGGTACAGATGCAGTTCGATGCCAAGGGCCGGCTCTGGGTGGCGGTGTGGCCGAGCTATCCGCACTGGAAACCCAAGGAGGAGATGAATGACAAAATCCTTATCTTCGAGGACACTAACGGCGACGGTAAGGCCGACAAGATGACCATCTTCGCCGATCATCTGCACTGCCCAACCGGCTTCGAGTTTTACAACAACGGCGTCCTCGTCGCCCAGGCACCGGACTTGATGTTTCTCAAGGACACCGACGGCGACGGTAAAGCTGACCTGCGCGTCCGCGTGCTGAGCGGACTCGATTCGGCCGATTCGCACCACACGTCCAACAGCTTCGCTCTTGATCCGGGTGGGGCGCTGTATTTCCAGGAAGGCACGTTCCACCACACGCAGGTAGAAACGCCCTACGGCCCGCCGCAGCGCTGCGTCAATGCCGGCGTCTTTCGCTATGAGCCACGCACGCAGAAATTCGAGGTGTACGTGACGTTCCCCTTCGCCAATCCGCACGGCCACGTTTGGGACCGTTGGGGTGAGGATTTTGTCTACGACGGCACCGGAGCCAATCCGTACCACGGCGCTCTGTTCTCCGGCCATCTGGAATTTCCGCATAAGCATGCCCGTCCGCCGCAGGTTTATCAACAGCGCACCCGGCCCTGTCCCGGTGTTGAGATCTTGTCCAGCCGGCATTTTCCCCCGGAAAGTCAGGGTAATCTGCTGGTCGCCAACGTCATCGGCTTTCAGGGCATTTTGCAGTACAAGATCCAGGAAAAGGACAGTAGCTTCACCGGCACGGAAGTCGAGCCAATCGTCTACTCTAGTGATCCGAATTTTCGTCCTTCGGACTTGAAGATCGGTCCCGATGGCGCCATTTGGTTCATCGATTGGCACAACACGATCATTGGCCATTTGCAGCACGCCCTGCGCGATCCTAATCGTGACCGCACTCACGGCCGCATCTATCGCATCACGCGCACCGATCGGCCCTTGCTCAAGACCGTTCCGATCGCTGGCGAACCGATCGAGAAATTGTTGGATCTGCTCAAGGAGCCGGAAGACCGCGTCCGTTACCGAGTCCGCATCGAACTGGGCGGCCGCGACAGTGATGCAGTCGTTGCTGCGGTGAAGAAGTGGGCAGCTAATCTTGACAAAAAAGATCCGAATTATGAACACCACATGATGGAAGCGTTGTGGATGCATCAATATCATAATGTCGTCGATGTCGTTTTGCTTAAGCGCCTGTTGTCGTCACCGGATCCCCATGCGCGCGCCGCGGCGACGCGCGTGCTGTGTTCCTGGCGCGATCGCGTGCCCGATGCTCTGGAGCTGCTCAAGAAACTTGCCGCTGATCCATCGCCGCGTGTTCGCTTGCAGGCTGTTCGCGCCGCCAGTTTCTTTGCGGTGCCGGAGGCGCTTGAGGTGCCGCTGATCGCCGCCGAATATCCGTCGGACATCTACATCGATTTCGTTCGCGGCGAGACGATGAAGGCACTGGATCCCATCGTCAGCAAAGCCATCAAGGCCGGCAAGGAGATCCATTTCACGACCACGGCAGGCGCTCGTTTCTTCCTCAAAAACGTCAGCACCGACGATTTGCTGCGCTTGAAGCGGACGCCAGCGGTGTACATGGAATTGCTGTTCCGCAAGGGAATCCGCGATGAGTATCGCAAGGAAGCGCTGGCCGGATTGGCCCAAGGGCAGAATAAAAACGAGCTGCGCGTGCTACTCGACGCCGTCCGCAAACAGGATGAAGAGGCAAGCCGCCAGCGCGATCCAGCCGGACCGGATGAAAGCGTCGTATTCGATCTTATTCGTCTCTTAACCAGCCGTCCCGCTGCGGAGTTGGCTGAGGTGCGCGGTGAGTTGGAGAAGATAGCTGTGGGCGCTCATTTGCCGGTGACGCGGCAACTGGGCTTCGTCGCCCTTATTGCTGCCGATGGTACGGTCGAGAAGGCGTGGACGCTGGCCACCACGTCCGTGACCCGTTTGCGCGACTTGCTAAACGCTCTGCCGCTGATCCGCGATCCTGGCCAAAAAGCTGCTCTCTATCCCAAGGTCGAGCCGCTGCTGGCCGGGCTGCCGAAGGAGCTGGCCGCGGCAGCGAGCCAAGCGCCATCTGTACTTGGCCGTTACGTCCGCATCGAGTTGCCGGGCCGGCGGCGGACGCTGACCTTGGCCGAGGTCGAAGTGTTCAGCGACGGCCGCAACATCGCTCGGCGCGGCAAAGCATCGCAGAAGAACACCGCCTACAACGGGGATGCTCGCAAAGCCATCGACGGCAATACCAGCGGTAGTTACGCGGCCGGCGGCCAGACGCATACGGAGGAAAACACCTCCAATCCGTGGTGGCAGGTTGATCTCGGCGGTGCCTTTCCGATTGATTCCATCGTCGTCTGGAACCGCACCGACGACGAATTCGGCAAGCGCCTGAACGGTTTTACCGTGAAGGTGCTCGATAAGGATCGCAAGATCGTCTTCGAGAAAAAAGGCCTGCCAGCCCCGCAAGAGAAGATCGTCCTCGATGTCGGCGGCGAAGTCCCGGAGCAAGCTATTCGCCGCGCCGCCATGCTCGCGCTGACCGCGGTGCGCGGCAAAGAAGCGGACGCTTTCAAGACCATCGCCAAGTATGTCCGCAGTGACGCCGACCGCTACGCCGCCATTGGGGCGCTGCTGCGCATCCCGTCCGAGTATCGGCCCAAGGACGAGGCCAAGCCGCTCCTGGATGTGCTGCTGCCGTACATTCGTACCATCCCTGTCCCCGAGCGTACCTCGCCGGCTGCCTTGGACGCACTCCAGCTGGCCGATTCGCTGGCGTCGCTGTTGCCGCTGGATGAGGCTCGGCATGTGCGCCGCGAGTTGGGCGAATTGGGGGTGCGCATCCTCCGTCTGGCTACAGTGCCGGACCAAATGCTCTTCGACAAGGAGCGTCTCGTCGTCAAGGCCGGCAAGCCGGTGGAGATTTTTTTCGACAATAACGATCTGATGCCCCACAATTTCGTCGTGACGCAGCCGGGAGCATTGGAAGAGATCGGTACGCTTGCGGAAACGACGGCCGCGCAGCCCGGTGCCTTGGAGCGCGGCTATGTCCCGCAATCGAATAAGATCTTGCTTAAAAGCAAGCTCCTTCAACCGCGCAACTCGGAAAGGCTCCGCTGGACCGCCCCAAAGCAGCCGGGTATTTATCCCTACGTCTGCACCTACCCCGGTCATTGGCGGCGCATGTACGGCGCCCTCTACGTTGTCGAGGATCTCGACGAATATCTCGCCGATGCCGAGGGCTATCTGGCCAAGCATCCGCTGCCGATCGCCGATGAACTCTTGAAATTTGTCCGCCCGCGCAAAGAGTGGAAGTTCGAGGAATTGGCTTCGTCGGTCGAACAGCTGAGAGAGGGCCGATCGTTCAGTAATGGCAAGCAAATCTTTCAGGCTGCCAGCTGCGCCTCCTGCCACAAGCTGGGCGGTGCCGGCACCGAGATTGGACCCGATCTGACCAAACTCGATCCCAAGCAGCAAAAACCGATCGAGATCCTGCGTGACATCCTCGATCCCTCGTTCCGCATCAACGAGAAATACCAGACCTTCACGTTTGAACTGGAATCGGGCAAAGTCCTCACTGGCCTGGTCGTCGCCGAGACAGCGGATGTAGTGAAGGTGATCGAAAATCCGCTGGCCAAAGCCGAGCCGACGACAATCCAAAAAGCGGACATTGCCGAGCGTAAAAAGTCCCCGGTGTCAATCATGCCCAAGGGGTTGCTCGATAAACTGACACGCGAGGAGATTCTTGATTTGATTGCCTACGTTGCTGCCGGCGCCAATCCGCATAGCTCGCTGTTCCAGGGCGGCCATGAGCATGGGGCTGGACATTAGAGCGCCTGGCAGGCCGACGTGGCGGCGAATGGCCGGTGTCCGCCAGCTGGTGAGGGTTGTACCAATCGGCGGACGCCGCCCGTTTGCCAGCTGACGGATCAGCGGAACGATGGGACCGTGGCCAGCTGTGCTACATTCATATCATAGTCTACCAAAGCGCGATGCAGCGATGTGTAATATGGCTCATCGCCAGACACGGCCGGGGCGAAGCGCAGTCCTTCGCGGGTCATTTGTTGTACCAGTTCCCCCACCGTCGAGCCTTTCGGCGTCCAGGCGGTGCGAAAATACTTGGCTACGTCACTCTGCTGCAACACCCGTAGCGAGTCTTTCAGCTCACGCAGGTAACGTGATGCCTCGGTGAATTCGCTCGGCGTCAGGTCGGCCACGTGCGCATCGAGAGAGCGCTCCAGGTCTTTCTGGGCCGCGCGGATGTCGTTGAGCAGCCGAGGGTTGACAGGGCCGGACTGGGCTTCCTTGACCGCTTGCGGCAGCAGCTCATCTAGTCGTCTACGCTGGTCATCGAAGTACGATTGTTGGAGGACGTAGGGCCAGGTCAGTTTGCCGTTGTCACGCAGCAGGCCGATGCCGCCGTAGGTGGTGCCCGTGGTCACGTTGATGTGTTGCAGGACTTGCGGCGATAGCGGCACTTCGGGACCACTGACGCCGCGTGTTTGCGCCGACTGAATGTCGCGCAGCAGGTCGTTGAGGGCGGTCGCCGACCAGATTTCGACCGGAGGAGGATTATTACGGCTACGCTGCAAGCTCTTGAGCATCTGCTCTTGGCGGATCTTCTCGGGGTCGGGCCGCAAGGAAAGCTCATATTGACGCTCTTCAATGGCAGCTCGACGCGTTTGCAGGGCGGAACGGCGGGCTTCTTCGCGGAGTAATTTAGCTTGCTGGATGGTCTGTTGATACTGGGCGTTGGCCATCGTTACGTTGGCGGCGCCGTTCATGTAACCCTCGTAGGGGTTTTGCATCCATTGCGTGCCCCAGCCATAACCCAAGGGATAGCCGTAGCGGCCATAAGGATAGCCACCGAAGATCGGGGGTGGCAAAACAGCAGGCGCCGCGACACCCGCCGCGCCGGCAAATTGGGCGTGAGCGGGCACAGAAGAAGCAAATAGCATCACCGGGATAACACACAGGGGGAACAAGCAGCGGAAAAGAGATAAGTACATGACAACGTCTCCCATAATAAGTGCTAGCGGACCCGACTCCTTCCCCTCTTGTGGGAAGGGCAGGGTGGGGGCTAGAAGGACAAGTGTACCAAGGAGTTCCGTCCCCCCACCCGAACTCTCCTTCCACAAGGAAGGAGGGAAATGTACGCTCGCCCTAAGTTCCCAGATTAGCCGGGCGTGGGTGCATTCGCCTATGGCTGGCGGCCAACCTGCCTGGACGGCAGCTCTCCCTTTGTAAGCATATCATCGATCAATTTTTTCCATTGCTCGCGTGCTGCATCACGCTTGTCTTTGGGATCAAGAGGGTTGTAGCCAATGTCTTTGCCGGCTGGCACCAGGCGCACCAGGTGCCAATGGGCCAGACCGCGGATGCCGAGTAGATCGCTGTCGAGATACTTGACCAGCGTGGTATACAATTCCGGCTGAGCCAGCTGCGCATCGCTAAAACTGTGCAACAGCTGCAGGATGCCTGCCGCTTGTGCCGGTTTGAGATCGTGTTTGTCGATTAATTTCTGATAGAGGATCAGGTCCTGCCCGGGACGGCGGCCCAGCCAATGGCGCACCACGACGACGGCCCGGTCCCAGGCATCGGGGTACTTCGTCCCGGTAAGGACCTGGCCCAATCCTTCCAGGTCGTCCAGCGCTCCCATGAAGATGACGCCGGTGGCTCGCTTGTTGGGATCTTCAGAGGCGGCGAACGTCCGTCCGGCCTCTCGAGGCGAGGACTTGACTACTTGTTGCCGCAGCTTTTCAACAGTGTCCTTGATGCGCTGGGCGCGTTCAGATTCCGATTGCTCTGTCGCCACCCAATCGGGCAACGTTTCGAGTTTCTGCGCCGCTTCTTCCACGGCGCCGCTGTTGTCCCAGTGCAACAGGGCCGGACCCGGCGGCGCCGACATAATGCAATAGCAGGAACCGTGCTTCAGCTCGATCTGCCCCTTGCGGACCACCAACAACAAGTCCGCAGCTGGCACGTCCTTCGGCCCCGGCTCTTTGCGGAACGGTACTCCCTTGGCCCAGCGGCCATACAGCTGCAAGGCGATGTGCGTGCCCGGCTCGGTCAAGTTCGCTTCCCATTGCTGATCATGGAAACGGATGCGTACGCGGGCCACTCCCTCTTTTTTGAGATTGGTTACGTCCACGCGGCCGCGGTCCAGTGTGAAGTCCAGGTCGTGGTCCGCCGAGGCGTGCAAGACCACGGCTGCCTCCAGGACCGGATACGGCGAGTTCTTGTCCAGATCGGTCAACAGCGTCAGGCCCACGGTTCCTTTGCTGTTCTCGAGAACAGCGCCCGGCAATCCGACCAACAGATCGCCGGCGCGTATAGCGCCCTTGTGGGCAACTGCTTGCCAATCCTGAGCTGGCTCGCTACGCGCGAACAGAGTGCCGTCCCTGGAGACAAGCCGGGCCACGACCGGCGCCTCGGCGCCGAACAGTCCGCCGGTTACGAGTATAGAAGCGAAAGCTACGGTCAAACTACTTAATTTTACGACTCTAAATATCTTATACACGGCAGTCTCCCTCATTCGAATTTCCCGGCGAGCAGTCATCGTCAGCTGGCTGGTATAGGTTCCACTGGCCGGCTGACACCGGGCGTTTGCCTATTTTTCCGCTGCCCCTTGGACAACGATGGGGAAGGACATCGTGGCCTTCTTGCCAGAGACGCGGTCGGTTGCCTGCAATTCGATGGTGAACTTGCCGGGACGGTTGAGCGTCAACGGGAAACCCATCGGCAGTCCCGATAGATTGGCAGGCAAGTCTTTGGGGGGCGTGCCAGTCACGGCCTTGGCGAGCGTCGGTTTGCCGGACTCCTCGCGCACGCGCATCTCGAAGACGACATCAGGATTTTTACCGGGGCCGCGTGCGAAGCCGACGACGCTGGTATGCACCCAAACGCCCTGTCCACAGGCAAACACGGCGGCGGGATAGTGAGCCTCTGGATCCAGCGTCACGGTGGTGCGAACCAGGGCGAAGTCCTTGGGTAGCACCTTCAAGGTGCGGCTCAAACTCTGCTCTTGCCCCGATGCCAGATCCTTGACGATAACCTTCATCTGATAATCGCCCGCTGGCGTATCGAGTCCGACGCTCAGATGGGCATAGGCCGGCACGCTGGCGCCGCCGAGAGAAGCGCGCGCTTCTTGCTCCTTCGCTTCTTGCCGAAATACTACGTTGCCGGCGGCATTGCTCAGTTCAAGCGTCATACTGTAACGCACCTTGCCTTCGGGATCGACGCGGATGCCGTCGATGTCAAAACAGAGGAATAAGCTATCGCCCGGTGCCAGTGTTTCGTTACGGCGTTCGGGGCCGAGCAAGCCGTGTGTCGAACGTACATGGGTCAGCGCCAAGCCTCTTACCTTCTCCTCCTCTCTGGAGGGGGAGGAGAAAGCGGGAAACGTCACGCCAAGGATGGTCAGCAAAGTAATGGTGGTCCACATTAGGAAAAACCCCTTTCCCGCGACAAAGCTCTGGATCGGCGATCAAGAAAGGCAATCGAAACAGAACTCAGCTCAACAGATGCTATGTAGTGTAACGCTTGTTTTCGGCATCCGCAAGCGCTCGACCGGCGAGATGTCGCTCCCGCTCCAGTTCGCTTGTCTTCTGGTCTGCTGGTGCCTCATCCATTAAAGTAATTCGTGCCGAAACGAACTCGCTTCCGGATTACCGGAACTGTGGAGGATGGCGAATCATGCGCGGCTTTGTTTATCTCTGTTGCCTACTATTCCTGGGATGCGGCGGCGAACTCCCACCCGCCCGGAACATTCACAACGGCCCAAAACGCCCGTCGCGGACACTCCAGGTAGGTGAAGAAATCGTTTCCAGGCCCGGCGGTCCGCTGCCTCCCGACCTGCGCACACGCCACGGCGGCAATGATTGGCCAGGCTTCCTCGGTCCCAGCGGCGACAGCATCTCCACTGAGAAAGGCATTCTCTCTCCCTGGCCTCCAGCGGGACCACCTCTCGTCTGGCAGCGCCGGCTCGGCGAGGGCTATGGAATGCCGGCCATCAGCCGCGGACGGCTGTTCCTCTTCGACCGCGCCGGCAATCGTGCTCGCCTCCATTGTTGGAAGAGCGAGACAGGCGAGCCGTTGTGGACTTTCGATTATCCCACCGATTACCAAGATCTCTACGGCTACAGCGGCGGCCCGCGCTGCTCGCCGGTCGTGGACGGTGATCGCGTTTACATCTACGGTGTCGAGGGCCTGTTGCACTGCCTCCGCGTCGCAGACGGCAAGCTGATCTGGAAAGTCGATACCGTTGCCGACTTCCACGTCCGACAGAACTTTTTCGGCGTTGGCAGCACGCCGGTCATTGAGGGCGATCTGCTCATTGCTCAAGTTGGCGGCAGCCCCAAAGACGACCCTGCCCCCAACGCTCGCTTCTGGCCCCGGGGAGCTGACAGCGGCATCGTCGCTTTCGATAAATATACCGGCAAGGTCCGTTATCATGTCACCGATGAGTTGGCCAGTTACGCCAGCCCAAAGCTGGCTACCATCGACGGCCGACGCTGGTGCTTCGTCTTCGCCCGCGGCGGATTGGTCGGCCTGGAGCCGGCAACAGGTAAAGTCGAGTTTCGCTATCCCTGGCGTGCGCGAATCCTTGAAAGCGTCAATGCCAGCAATCCTGTTGTTGTCGGCAACCGAGTTTTTCTCTCCGAAACTTACGGTCCCGGCAGTGCCCTGCTCGAAGTCCAGCCGGGCGCGTACAAGGAAGTCTGGACCGACCAGGACAAAGGAATCCGCGACAAAAGCATGCGCTGCCATTGGAACACGCCCATCTACGTGGATGGCTATCTCTACGGATGCAGCGGCCGGCACAGTGAAGAAGCCGAGCTGCGCTGCCTCGAATGGGCCAGCGGCAAAATCATGTGGCGCAAGCGCGGCCTGACCCGTACTTCGTTGTTACTCGTCGATCATCACTTCATCTGTTTGGGCGAAGACGGCATCCTGCGCCTTCTGAAAGTGAACCCGCATAAATATGAGGAAGTGTCAAGCGTCGAGCTGAGAGCGGATGGCGACCGCGGCGAGCCGTTGCTCAATGAACCCTGCTGGGCGGCGCCCATTTTATCACACGGCTTACTGTACGTACGCGGGGCCGATCGCCTGGTGTGCCTGGAATTAATTCCCAAGGCGAAGCAGTGAACGATGTCCAGTTGTCCTTACGCGGCCACCTTGGCCGGTTCGGTGGCCGTCACAGCAAGGGAGCGCGAAATATCTGTGCAGAGAAAACAGCACGAGCACCCCAAAAACGATAACGAGATCCTCGGCCTGATGGCGAGTTGTTGCGCGCTTTACAATTGCAGGACAGAACTTGCAGGATATCCGAAGAGCGCCAAGCGTCCCGCCAGGACATGGTTCAGAGCAGCGTAGCCGCCCAGCCTCAGCACCAAACCCAGGTCCGCCAGCAACAGCGGCCGGTCCCACGAGCCGGGTGCGGACGCTTGCTCCTGTTCTTCCTACGCCACATCATCGTAGTGGTTGTTGAAAGCCCTCATCGCTCCCTCACGAAATTTTTGCTACCAGCAGTGTGCGATCGTCGTGGATCGGGTGGCTGCCGGTGAAGTCCTTCAATGCGGCCAGTACTGACTCCAGGAGGTCCGAAGCATCGGAGGCACAATCTGCCAAGGCTTTATCGAGCCGGGCCAGGCCAAACAGCTCGCCGCGCTCGTTTTGCGCCTCGGTAATGCCGTCGGTGTACAGCACCAGCTGATCACCGGGGATGAAGCGACAGGTCTGCTCGCGGTATGTCATCTCCAGAGCGATACCCAAGGGCAGGCCGCCAGCTCCGTCCAGCAAGCCCAGCGTACCATCGGCGCAGCGCTTCAGTCGAGGCGGATTATGGCCTGCCGAAGCGTAGGTCAACGTGCGCTGGGCCGGGTCATAGATGCCGTAAAACGCTGTTACGAACGTGTCAGACTGTGCGGTATAGCGTGCGGCCAGATGGCGATTGACGTATTCAAGCATGTGTCCAGGCGGCGCGGGCGGGCCAGGGTAGGTATGGGCCAGACTGTGGGTAACGGCCATCAACACGGCAGCCGGCGTGCCGTGGCCGCTGACATCGGCGATAAAAATACCCCATTTGCCATCGGGAAGAGGAAAAAAGTCGTAATAATCGCCACCGGCCCGATGGGACGTCTGGTAGTAGGCGGCCAGGGTCATCGTGGGAATGTCCGGCATCTTCTTGGGCAAGAGTGAGCGCTGGATGTCGGCCACCAGTTTCATCTCGTAATCGACTGCCTCATAGGCTGCCTTGAGCTGTTCGGAGAGCACGAGATTGTGCGTGGCCCGACCGAATAGATTGCTCAACCAGACGATCTCTGGGAACTGCTCCGGAGCAAAGGCCGCTGGCTCGCGACGCATGGCCAGGATCATGTTAAGGGCCACGCCTTGATCGTACATGGGAATGGCTACCATCGAGGCCATGCCGGCCACATACTCGGCGGCGGGATCGTCGTCGGGCAGCTGCACGTTGTCGAAAAGCCGCGGCTCGTCGCCGTAGATCAGCTCGGCGAACAATCCACCCTTAAGTAGCGGCAGCCGATGTGGTTCTTTCCAGGGATTGATGTCTTCGTTCCAGAACGAACAGCGCGTCACGCGAAACCAGGGCCATTTCAAGCCGCGGCGGCTGATCGACACCCGACGATCGACGGGCCGTAGCGTCTGCATGCGTTTGCTGTAGGCCCGGCTCATCTCCTGCGGATCAGTCTGCCGGCTCATCTCCTTCATGGTCTCGACGATGAGATCCAGCCGCTCCCGCCAATCGTGCGCCACTTCGTCGAACAGCCCCGGTGATGCGCTCATGGATGTTTCTTCCTTTGCTAGAGGATGTTGACCTAATTCTATTATTATTCGTCGATACCCTTTCGCAGGGTAGGCTACAGGAGACAGAGAAAGCCGCTTTTTCCTATTCCCTCGACTAACGCGGGTTATCTCTGGTAGGAGATATTTCTGTCGTATACAATCTCTCGTTGGATTTGCGAAGCCGTGGGCGTGAGTGTTCGGATGCCGGTTCTTTTTCCCCTTCGAGGCACGACGGTTTGCTGCCTGAGAAGAAGAATGATGTCTCTCATCAGTGAACTAGATGAACAAAACTGCGGCTGTGCTTCAAGCACTGGCGGCCAACGAAAAACGCTCGGTCAACGACGTGCTTCGCGATGCTGTGGCTGCCCACCCGGGCAGGGGGAAACGACCGTTACCGAAAGGGATCGGCAAATATCGGAGTGGGCAGTCCGGCATTGCCCAAAACATCAGAAAGATACTCCGTAAAGACATTCAGGAGGGCAAATAGCCCTGATTGGCGATACCAGCGGACTCTTCGCTCTGTACGATACGAGTAATGTGGATCACGCTGCGGTGGCGAAAAAAAGGGAGAAAAAGCGACATCGTAGACAGGTTATCTGAACAATGAGTTCCCACATGCACCGTCCCAGACTTTCCCCGTTGCTTGTTCTGATTTTTCTGGCCGGGCCGGCTAGCTCCCTCCGGGCCGAGTCGGTCGTTGAACCGACGAAGAATTATCAGGCCATCGCCGCGCGCCTGACGGCGTTTATCGAACGCGAGGTCCATGCGAAAAAGCTACCGGCGCTGTCGATTGCCTTGGTGGACGATCAGCGCATCGTCTGGGCACGCGGCTTCGGTTTTGCTGATCCCAAGGCGAAAATTCCGGCCACGGCCGAGACGATTTATCGCGTCGGTTCAGTGTCGAAGCTCTTCACCGATATCGCCGTCATGCAGCTTGTGGAGCGTGGTGTCCTCGACCTGGATGCGCCGATCACCACCTATCTGCCCGATTTCAAGCCGGGCAATCCGTTCGCTAAGCCGATCACGCTGCGGCAGATGATGGCTCATCGTTCTGGACTTGTCCGCGAGCCGCCAGTCGGCAACTACTTCGATCCCACCGGGCCGTCATTGGCGAAAATGGTGGAAAGCCTCAACCAAACGCAACTCGTCTACGAACCGGAGACGAAGACGAAATACAGCAACGCCGCCATTGCTACCGTTGGTTTCGTGCTGGAAAAGACGCAGAAACAGCCGTTCGCTCACTATCTGCGACGAACGCTGCTTGATCCGTTGGACATGAAACACAGCAGCTTCGAGCCGGAGCCGGGCCTGATGAAAAACCTGGCCAAAGCTGTCATGTGGACCTATTGGGGCCGCGAGTTCGCGGCACCGACCTTCGAGCTGGGTATGGCCCCGGCTGGCAGCATGTACACGAACGTCCTCGATCTGGGCCGTTTTCTCAGTGTCTTGTTCGCGGGCGGTAAGGGGCCGCACGGACCAATCCTCAAGCCAGAAACGATTGAACAGATGTGGATGTTGCAATTTATCGATAAGGAAGAGCAACGACCGACCGGCGTCCGTCAGCCGATCAAACCAAGAGGGGGCTTCGGTCTCGGTTTCTACATTTCAGATCTGGAAAACCATAAAAGTGTCGGCCACGGTGGCGCAATGTATGGCTTCGCCACGCAGTTGCAGGCGTTGCCGAAGGAAAAGCTCGGCGTGGTCGTGGTCGCTTCGCGCGATGTCGCCAACGGCGTCGTGGAGCACATTGCCCGGATTGCTCTGCAACAGATGCTATCAGTCAAGGAAGGCAAGCCGCTGCCGGACGTCAAGGAGACGAAACCCATCCCTGTCGAAAAGGCCCGGGCCTTAGCCGGTCGTTACCGGAGCGGTGAGCGCTGGCTCGATCTACTGGAGCGCGATGGGCACTTGTGGGCGCTGCCCGATCCCGGCGGTTTTCGGTTGGAACTGCGGCAACTGGGAGATTCTCTCATCGTCGATGACCAGATGGATTATGGGCTGAAAATCGAGGTGCGCGAGGACAAGCTGCATGTGGGCGACAAGACCTACGAGCGTGTTCCGTTGACGAAACCGAAGCCCTGTCCGGAGAAGTGGCGCGGCCTGCTCGGCGAATATGGCTGGGACCACAACACACTCGTCATCCTGGAGCGTGACGGTAAATTACATGCGCTCATCGAATGGTTCTTCCTTTATCCCCTGGAGGAACTGTCGGCCAACGAGTTCAAGTTTCCCGAATATGGTCTTTATCTTGGCGAGAAGCTGATTTTCACGCGCGATGACAAAGGCCTGGCCAAGCGCGTCGAGGCTGCCAACGTGGTCTTCGAACGCCGTCCTCACCCTTCCCTCCCTCAACTCGGAGGAAGGGAGAGTGGAGGGCAACAAAACGGCGAAACCTTCAAGATCAAGCCGTTGCGACCGATCGCCGAACTTCGCCGCGCCGCACTTCAGGCCAAGCCGCCGCAGGAAAAAGGCGATTTTCGCAAGTCGGACCTCGTTGAGCTAATTCGCCTCGACGATTCGATCAAGTTAGATATTCGCTATGCCACAACGAACAATTTTCTTTCCACGCCATTTTACACGTCGGCGAAAGCCTTCTTACAACGACCAGCCGCCGAGGCATTGGTGCGCGTTCACAAGAAGCTCGCCGAGCAGGGTTATGGCCTGCTCGTGTACGATGGTTATCGGCCATGGTCGGTGACAAAGATGTTTTGGGACGCGACACCGGAAAAGCAGCGTGTGTTTGTGGCCGATCCGCGCCAGGGGTCGCGGCACAATCGCGGCTGCGCTGTCGATCTGACACTATACGACCGCCAGACGGGCCAGCCTGTTGAGATGGTTAGCGGCTATGACGAAATGTCGGATCGCTCTTATGCCGATTATTTGGGCGGTACGTCGTTGCAGCGCTATCACCGGGATCTGTTGCGCCGTGCCATGCAGGAGGAAGGGTTCCGCGTGTACAAGGCGGAGTGGTGGCATTTCGATTACAAAGACTGGCGGAAATATCGCCTGAACAATCTTCCCTTTGAGGACATCACTGCGAAGCAGGGGGAATGAAGCTCATTTTTTATTTGACGCCTCTGCAGGCAATTCTGTATTCTTGAGATTGTTATCCTACCTCGCCCTTATGCTTCCGGCTCGTAAAAGGCTCCCACCTTCGGCTTTTCAGGAGGCCAACCGTGCTCTCTCAACCCTCCTTGCCTCTGCTGCGGGCATCTCTCATCACGGCCCTCTGTGCTTGTTTCCCTCCCGTGAGCTGTGCTGCTACCGATTTCCAAATTACGCCTGCTGTCATCACTCTGGATGGCAACTTCGCCCGTGCCCAGCTCATCGTGACGGAACATGCAGCCCACGGCGCTGTCAACGAACACTCGACCGACCTGACACATCAGGCTCAATACGTCTCTTCCGATCCGCGCATCGTTACCGTCAGCGATAGCGGCTTGCTGCTGGCGCAGGGCAACGGCTCGGCAATGGTTGCGGTGAGCGTGACTGGCGTCGTCCATAGTGTAGCTGTCACCGTTAAAGGCGTCGTGGCCCGGCCGGTCCTCGGTTTCAAAGAACATGTCATGCCGGTGCTGGCGAAAGCCGGCTGCAATAGCGGGGCCTGTCACGCCAGCCAGTACGGCAAGGGCGGATTCAAACTGTCCGTATTCGGTTTCGCTCCTGAAGACGATTATCACGCTATCGTTCGCGACGGTCTCGGTCGGCGAGCCAATCCCATCGTCCCCTCGGCGAGTCTGCTTTTGCGCAAACCGACCGGGGCTGTGCCGCACGAGGGTGGCCAACGTCTGCAAGCCGGCTCGGTCGATTATCAGATTCTCGCCCAGTGGCTTGGCAACGGTGCGCCACCGCCCTCGGCGAAAGAGCCGAAAGTCGTTTCGTTGCGTCTATGGCCGTCTCGGCGCGTCGGTCCGCCTGGCTTCACGCAGCAATTGCAAGTGCTGGCCACTTACGACAATGGCCGGATCCGCGATGTGACGGCACTGGCTCAGTACAGCAGCATGGACGAGGGCGTCCTCAGTGTGTCGCCGTCTGGTCAGGTCGTTGCCGTCGGCCGCGGCCAGGGCGTCGTCCTGGTGCGCTTCGAGGAACAGGCTGCCATTGCTACCTTTGTTGTCCCTTACTCCGATTCGGTGAACCTGACCGAATGGGTGGACAATAACTTCATCGACCGGCTGGCCGCCGACAAGTTCCGCGAGATTGGCATTTCCCCTTCGCCCTTGTGCGATGATGCTGTATTCCTGCGCCGCGCCTATCTGGATGCTATCGGCACACTGCCGACGCCTGAACAAGCGGCAGCTTTTCTTGATAATAAAGATCCGGACAAACGTAATAAGCTCATCGATGCTCTGCTGGGCCTGACGGGCGATCCGGCCCGCGATGTGTACAACAATGCCTATGCTGCTTTCTGGGCCTTGAAATGGTCCGATCTGATTCGCTCCAACAGCGCCGCCTTGGGCGAACAGGGCATGTGGGCGTTGCACAATTGGCTTGTGGCCTCGTTCCGCGACAACAAGCCGTTCGATCGCTTTGTCCGCGAACTGCTCACCGCGCGTGGCTCGACCTTCAGCAACGGACCGGCCAACTATTTCCGCATCGCCCGCAATCCGCAGGATCTCACCGAAGCGACGTCACAAATTTTCTTGGGCGTCCGCTTGCAGTGCGCCAAGTGCCATCATCACCCCTTTGAGACACTGGGACAGGAGGATTACTACCGCTTCGCCGCGTTCTTCGCCCGGATCGGCACCAAGAGTAGTCAGGAGTTCGGCCTCTTCGGTCGTGAGACGGTCGTGTTGGTACGTTCCAACGGCGAAGTCAGCCACCCACGCACCGGCCAAATCCTGAAGCCGGCACCCTTGCACGGCCAGCCTGCTGCCGACCTTACTGACCGCCGCCAAGCCCTCGCCGATTGGCTGACCAGCCCGGACAATCCGTATTTCGCCCGCAACATTGTCAACCGTTACGTGGCTTATCTGCTGGGTCGCGGCCTGGTCGAGCCGATCGACGACCTGCGTGCCACCAATCCGCCAAGTAATGTCGCCCTCATGGACGCTTTGGCGGCTGATTTCGTCAAGAATGGCTACAACATCAAACACCTGCTGCGGACGATCATGCGTTCGCGCCTGTATCAGCTCGATTCGCAGCCATCGAAGTCCAACGCCGCGGACAGCCGTTTCTACAGTCATTACAACGTCAAACGGTTGGCAGCTGAGCCGTTGCTCGATGCCGTGGATGCGGCTACCGGCGTGCCTACCAAGTTCGAGAAGGTACCGCTGGGCACGCGGGCCATCGAATTGCCCGATGCCCACTATAATAATTATTTCCTTAACGCTTTCGGCAAATCGCGCCGCCAAGGTGTATGCGAGTGCGAGCGCGTCTCGGAGCCGAATCTGGCCCAGGCACTGCACACGCTCAACGGCGACATCGTGGCGGCCAAGATCAGTGCGGCCAACGGTCGTATTGCCCGCTTGCTGGCAGCCAAGAAATCCCACGAGGAAATTGTCAACGAATTGTACCTGGCCACGCTCAGCCGACGCCCCAACAGCCATGAGCAAGCTGTTTGGCGCCAGCAATTGGCCGAAGCGCCCCATGCAAAGGCGTTCTATGAAGACCTGTTGTGGTCGCTCATTAACTCTAAGCATTTCCTCTTCGTTCGGTAGCGTGGAGGAAGAGTTAACTACAGAATCGCAGAGAACGCAGAGAGAAGAAAGCGCAAAGGAGAAAAAATGTTCCACACTTATTCGATGTGTCAGATTGGTGTTCGATCATTTGTTCTGTATGCTTTTTCTCTGTGTTCTCTGTACCTCTGCGGTCCATTTCTATGTGCCCAGACTTCGTATCCCATGGTGATGTGTGTGCGCCCGGTGGCTGTGCAGGTTGGGCAGACTACGGAGTGCGAAGTGCTGGCACGTTACAACTTGGATGGAGCGTACAAAGTTTTTGTCACCGGCGGCGGTGTGACGGCGACGGTGGATGCACCGAAAGCAGAGAAAGCCGGTGCAACGAAACGGCAAGTGAGCGCGCTCAAGGTCCGCTTCCAGGCTGCGGCGGATGCGCTGCCGGGTGTGCGGGATGTACGCATCGCCACGCCGCAGGGAGCGTCCACTTTGGGACAAATCGTCGTGGTGCGCGATCCCATCGTGCGCGAGGCAGCCAATAACGATACGTTGCAAACGGCTCAGCAAGTCTCTTTGCCGGCGACGATATGCGGCGCTCTCGAGAAGCGCGAGGACGTGGACTTTTACCAATTCAAAGTCGCAGCGGGAACTGCTCTGACGTTTCACGTGCGCTGTCAACGCCTGGAGAATCGCATCCATGATTTGCAGGAACACGCTGATCCGATCATCACGTTACGCAACGCCGCTGGCAGCGTGCTGGCGTCCAACGATAATTACTTCTTTGGCGATCCGCTTTTGCACTATCGTTTCGCCACCGCAGGCGAATATTATCTGGAGATTCGGGATACTCGTTACGGCGGCAATCCGTATTGGCAATACTGCATCGAAATCAACGATCGCCCCTTCGTCACTTGTGTCCAGCCGCTGCGCGTGACGCCGGGCCGTGCGACGCGCTTGCGTCTGATCGGCTACAATCTCCCGCCCGAGCCGTTCACCACATGGACGTTGTCGGCCAATACACCCGATGGGCCGCTCTGGACTACACTTCCGCTCGGCAACGACAAAAGCAATGTCGTCCCCCTCGTAGTTAGCCGCTTGCCTGAAGCGAAGAAAACGCAAGTACGAACCGGAAGCGTAAGCGATGGCCAAGCATCCGGTGCTGATGTTTCCGGCTCGTTCCCTGTGCCCTGTGGTATCAGCGGCTGCATCGCCAAGGAGAATGAGGTAGATCGTTATAGCTTCGAGGCCAAGGCTGGTGAGCGCTTCACCATCACTGTCTCGGCCCGCGATTATCAATCATCGCTCGATTCGCTCGTGCGCATCGTCAATGACAAAGGACAAGTGCTGATCGAGAACGACGACATGCGCGACCGCTACGTCCACGCCGATTCGCAGATCGAGAATTGGGCGGCTCCGACAAGCGGGCGCTACACCATTGAGGTCTGCGACGTACACGGACGGGGCGGTGCGGACTTTGTGTATTTCCTCAGCCTCGTCCACAGCGAACCCTACTTCGAGCTGGAGATCGACACGGACAAAACGTTGCTCGCTCCTGGTCTGGCGAGCGTGATTTTCGTGCGGGCTGTACGCAAGAACGGTTTTGCGGGCGAGATTCAGCTGGGCGTTGAGGGCCTGCCGGCAGGCGTGACGAGCCACTGCGGCCGCATTCTCGCTGGAGGCAGAGATGGCTGCATTCTCGTGCAAGCCGCCCCGGATGCCAAACAGACAGCCGTAAATCTCCGCGTCTTCGGCACCGCTCTACGCCCGGACGGCAAGGGCAAGCTTGAAGCGACGGCCCGTCCGCTCCAAGAAATTTACATGCCTGGCGGCGGACGCCATCACTACCCTGCCGACATGCACACATTATCCATTGGCGATCCGCTTGATCTCCAATCTGTCGCCATCACTCCCACATCTATCACGCTTAAGCCGGGCGAATCGAAGCGCGTCGAAGTCACCATCCAGCGCCGCCCCGGCTTCACAGGCAACGTCACGCTCGATACGGTCTATCAACACCTGAACACGATTTACGGCAGCAGTATGCCGCCTGGCGTCCGCATCGACGACAAGGCGAGCCGAACGCTTCTGACCGGCGAACAGACCAAGGCTTACTTGACATTCCAAGCGGCGCCGGACGCCAAGCCAGTCGAGAAACAACTAGTGCCGATCATGGCCCATGTGTCCATCAACTTCGTAATGAAGTGGACCATCTGTGGCCAACCCTTTTTCATCACGGTGCGGCGCTAATCGCCGACACTGGTTATATCACTGGGGTAAGCGGGGCCAGTTTTGTTCGGCGGGCTTCTCCAGACCCTGCACCCGCACAGCCTGCCCGATCAACCCCCCCAACCGGAATCGGCCCAACTCGGCAAAGATCTGGTCCCGGATGGCCACCTGCCGTTGCTGTTCCGACTCAGCGTCGGGGCCCGCCTCGTTTCGGGAACTCTCTTCTGCGGCTCGGAGAGGCGGTTCCGTCTGGGCTAGCCGGGCAGCGAGGCGGTCCCGTTCCGCTTGAAGTGTAGCGATTTGTTGATAGAGCTTTTTGTTTTGTTCCTGGAACAACCCACGTTCCAAGAGGATCTGCGACTCGGCACCTTCGAGCCGCTGTCGCCATCCTTCCCGCTCTGCAGCAGCCCGAGTCTGTATCTCGCGGATCGTCGCCTCAGCCTGCGCCTGGACATCACGGATGGCCCTCAGGGCCGTTTCAAGTCTGATCTGCAGGCCCGCTGCCTCGGCGGTCTGACTCTCGAGCGCACGGATCCGCTCGTGCAATCGGGCACATTCGGCCTGGCTGTCCGCCAATTGTTGGCTCAGCGCCTCAGCATCTCGCAGGCGTTGGCGTACCTGATCCAGTTCTGCCTGAAAGCTACGCGCTGCGTCTTGTGAGCGCGTCAGTTCCTCCTGAGTCTCTTGCAGCTGTCGCAAAGCCGTATTGTACTCTCTGTTCCGAGTCGTCAAGTCGGTCTGCACTACCTGTAAGGCAGCGGATTCTTGTTCCAGGCGCAAGCTCATCGCACGGATAGCTTCGCGCTCTTCGAGAAGTTGCTGCTGGACGGCCTCAAGATGCTGGTGCTGCGTCTCTCGCTCAGCTGCATCTGCGGCGAGCTTGGCCTGAAGGGATTGCGCCTCGGCTTGCCAACGGTCCCGTTCGGCACAAACGGTTTCCAGCTGCTGCATACGGGCTTCGGCGGCTTCAAGCCGGGTCCGTAAACTAGTCGCCTCAGCGGCTTGGATTTCCAAGGTGCATAGCTGCTCGCGCAGCCGGGCACATTCGACATGGATGGCTGTCAGCTCTTCCGCTTGCGAGTTGGCAGCTCGCAGCTGCACCTGAAATTGTTCCGTTTTCGCTTCTGCAGCCTGGAGCTGGACCAAAAGACGATCGGCCAACGCTGCTCGGTCCTCCAGCTCCGATATGCGGGCACAGAGTTGGTGGTGTTCGGCCCGAACATCCGCCAGGTGTTGGTTCAGCGTCTCAGCATCCCGCAGACGTTCGCGCACCT
Source organism: Planctomycetota bacterium (assembly GCA_021325115.1). GTDB lineage: Bacteria > Planctomycetota > Planctomycetia > Gemmatales > Gemmataceae > JAJPHU01. The sequence goes on from JAJPHU010000087.1 coordinate 22,778, forward strand.
GGTCCAACTCCGCCTGAAGGCTACGCACCGTGTCTTGCGAACGAGCCAGTTCCTCCTGAGTCTCTTGCAGCTGTCGCAAGGCTACATCGTAGTCGGCATTGCGGGCGGCCAAGTCAGCCCGCACCGCCTGTAAGAGGGCCGATTGTTGGTCCAGACGCAGACCCGCCGCACGAACCGCCTCTCGCTCGTCGCCGAGTTGCTGTTGGGCTGTCTCAAACCGTCTTCGCCATGCTTCCCGCTCAGCTGTATCTGCGGCGAGCTTGGCCTGAAGGGATTGGGTCTCGGCTTGCCAACGGTCCCGTTCAGCACAGACGGCTTCCAGCTGCTGCGCACTGGCTTCGGCAGCTTCAAGTCGGGCCTGCAGATTAGCTGCCTCGGCAATCTGGCTCTGGAGCGCGCGGATCTGCTCGTGTAGCCGGCCGCATTCGGCCTGCACGATTTCCAACTCGGTTGTCTGCGACGCGGCAGATCCTCGCAGCTCTGCAGTTTGTGGTAGAACGGATGTATCCGGTTCTGGCCCGCGAGAAAGCCGCAACGGATACCAGACCCGGAGCACGTATGGCCCCACCTGCAATCGGCTTCCCTCTTCCAGAAGTGCCCAGCGAATCGGCTGACCGTCGAGGTAAGTCCCGGTCCCACTGAGCAGATCAACTACCCAAACGCCTTCCGGCGTCCTCACCAGGCTACAGTGGAAGTTCGCTATACCGGCTTCACGCAAGCGCATCCGGCAGGCAGGCGCACTCCCTACCAGTACCAGCACCCGGTTCATACGCAACTGGGCCTGTACCTTGTTGTCCATCTCCACCGTGATCTGAGGCAGAGGTTGGGAATCATTCACACGATCTTGAAGGGGATCCCAATTCTCTGCTGCCTTGTCAGCCGGAACCCCTCCGGCCTGAGCAGTCTTTACCAACTCAAGGGTAAAAGGGCCGATTTGAATCTCCAGATTCGGACGGAACCAGCCGGCAGGACGTGACTCTCCTCCCCAGCGAACGCCCGTGCGGCTGCCCAGATCGATGCAGAAGATCCTCCCGCCAAGTTGTTGTAGGTAGGCATGTCGCCGGCTGACCGCTGCATCTTGTAGGCGAAGACAGGCGCGCTCATGCCGGCCGATCAATATAAAGGGATGTTCAAAGATATGCTGTTCCGCTTCAGCCCGGTTTGGGCCGAAAACGTTCAATTTCAACGGGACGGACGCGCCGCAACTTGTCCGGAACAGGTCAATCAGGTGCTGGCTCATGGGGAGACTCTCTGAGTGGCCGGCGAACGGCCAGCGTCCACCGGTTGGTACAGCCCCCACCAGCCGGTGGACGCTGGCCGTTCGCCCCTACATCCGCTTGCAAACTGCTGTCAACGTATCCGATCCCGGCCCGCGAGCAAGCCGTAATTGAATTGTAGCCCAGGCCATGCCAATCGCAACGGATTTTCTCCGCCGGACGCACTCCGGAGCAGGTGCGTCGATCGGCACGCACCATCGCCCTTGATCTTGTTCCCTTTTACACCGTCACTTCAAACTGACACTCGATCTCCACCGGGATGTTGTTCGGTAGCGATCCCATGCCGACGGCACTGCGGGCGCCGACGCCGGCATCGTCGCCGAATACCTCGGCCATCAGCTCTGAGAAACCGTTGATGACCTGCGGCTGATCTTTGTAATCTGCGGTGCAGTTGACCATACCCAGCGTTTTGACGAGGCGTTTCACCTTATCGAGCGAGCCGAGCGTGGCGCGGACAGTGCTAAGGATGTTCAGCCCGACAGCGCGGGCGCATTCCTTGCCCTGTTCGGTGGACAACTCCGAGCCGATCCGGCCTTGTAGCGGCGTTTGGTCGCTAATTTTCGCTGGCCCGTGGCCGGAGACATACAACATGTTGCCGACGAGGAGGGCTGTCTTATACTTGGCCATCGGTTTCGGGGCAGGCGGCAGCGTCAGGTGCAATTCCTGGAGGCGGGCTTCCGGCTTGGACATGGCTTTCTCCTTACAGAAGATCGAACCACAGAGGCACAGAGAACACAGAGAAGAAAATACAGAAGATAGAGGATAGAGGATAGAGGATAGAAAATAGAGAGTAGAAGATAGAAAATAGGAACTTTCGCTATCCTCTATCTTCTGTATTTTCTTCTCTGTGTTCTCTGTGCCTCTGTGGTTAGCCTTCTGCTACTGCGGTAAAACACTGGCCTTGACGGAAAACAGGGCAGCGATTATCGCTGCGGTCCTTGCCCGGTGCAGCAAGGGACCGGGGTTGTGAAAATGGGAGCGCGATAATGGGGAAACGCATCTTCCTGGCGGCGACGTGGGCGGCTTTGCTGGCGTCGGCTGGCTGCTTGCGCAACATCTGCGAGCGTCACGGTTACTATCCCGCGGCGCCTCCGGCCGCTTATACACCACAATGCTGTGTGCCGTGCGTGTGCCAGCCGGCCGCTCCAGCAAGCTATGTGGCACCCGCACCCGCTCCCAGCTGGAACGCGCCGGCGGCGGTGCCGGCTACCTGTCCGCCCGGCTGCGTGCCCGCTCACTGATGCGCTTTACTTCTCCAACGTGATGAAATGGTGCTTTTGGATGAGATCAAGGACGGCATTGGAGCGGGCGAAATCGATAAACTCAGCGGCCAATCCCTTGGGCGTCTCGCGCGTCACCAGCTGAAGCGGACGCGACAGCGGATAGGTGCCGTCGCGGACATGTTCGGTCGTTGGCGTGATGCCTCCAGAGGGCAGCGAGCGAATGGGCATGTTCGCGCTGACTGCCTCGGCCCGACTGCACGAGACATAAGCGATGGCACCTTTCCGGCTGGCCACTGCCTGGAGCCCCTGCTCGCTGTCCTGAATCAGTGCATCGGCGCGAATTTGTGTGGACCGTAGCTTGAAATGATCGAGAAACAGATCCAAGAGCGCGCGCCCATCCGTCATATGGACCAACACAATCGGCAAATCCGGTCCGCCTACTTCCTTCCAATTGGAGACGCTGCGCGTGTACATGCGGACAATCTGATCGTCGCTAAGTGCTTGGACCTGATTGGTACGGTGGACGATGATGCACACAGCATCCAGGGCGATGGGTGTGGCGTGCAGCATGGCCTCATCCGGCTTCAGCGACCTTGCCACCATACCGATGTCGGCCAAACCTGACCGAGCGTCCGAGACACCGCGCGTTGAACCACCGGCCTGCACGTCCACGCGCACATCGGCATGTTCGGCCTCGAAGCGCTTGCCGATGTCGCGCAGCAATGGGGTCATGACCGCCGAGCCGGTGAGGACGAGATTGCGTATCTTCTGTTCCGGCGGCCGGCAGCCAGTCAGTGTACACCCCACAAACAAGCCGCAGACCAATAGCCATCGGGTTGATTTCATGGGATTGGCCTCGTTTTTCGGAAAGGCAGGGGAGGTGAACCGCCGGTTAACACCGGCCGGTTAATACCGGCCGCTCGCCTCTTCATCCTTCTATCGTCCTCTCCCCCTTCCATATGATAAGCATGATCTCCTGTGGCTTGCATCTACAGTTTCGTTCACACGCCTGTGGCACCGCTAACGGCACGCGTTATAATCGTCCTATCTACTCCGTTTCCCTCTCCGTAAGGTCACGGTAAAATGCCAACATGACGCTCCTTTACACCGACTCTCTGTTTTTGCAGCACGAGACTGGTCCTCATCCCGAATCGCCGGATCGTCTTCGCGCTATCGGCGCTCGGCTAGCGGAAACCGACCTCCTCTCGCACTGCCGTCCCGGCTCCTATCGCCCTCTGACGGCGGAGATAGTGGCGCAGGTACATTCGCCGCGAATGGTGCGTTCCGTCGAAGGTATGGCAATGCGCGGCGGCGGCCATCTCGATCCCGATACCGTTGTCTCATCAGATTCGTTCACAGTTGCCTTGGCCGCGGCGGGCACGTGTGTGTCGGCGGTCGATGCCGTGCTAGGCGGCGACGACACGAACGCTCTGTGTCTGGTGCGTCCGCCCGGCCATCATGCCACGCCGACGCGCAGCATGGGATTCTGTCTGTTCAACAACATTGCCCTTGCTGCCCATCACGCTCTGTCGGCCCATGCGCTTGATCGCGTGCTGATTGTCGATTGGGATGTGCATCACGGCAACGGTACGCAGGACATTTTCTACGCCGATCCCCGCGTGCTGTTTTTCAGCATCCATCGCTTCGGTATGGGCTTCTACCCCGGCACCGGCGATGCCGACGAAACCGGCGAAGGCGCAGGGCAAGGCTACACGCTCAACGTTCCCATCCGCTACGGCACGTCGCGTCGGGACTACCGAAGTGCTTATCGCAACGCTCTGGAAAAAGCGGCGGACAAGATCAAACCGCAGCTGATCCTGGTCAGCGCTGGCTTCGACGCTCATGCGCTTGATCCCATCGGCTCGCTGGGCTTGGAAGTCGAGGATTTCGTCTGGCTGACGCAGCAAGTGCTAGACGTGGCGAAGACACACTGCGGCGGGCGCCTGGTGAGTTGCCTGGAGGGCGGATATAATCTGGATGTGCTGGCCGAGTCCGTGCAGGCACATCTGGAAGAATTGCTGACGATCCACTCTTGAAAGAGGTAATCCCATGTCACAAATCATTGCAGCCCCCATGCCGACATTGCATGGGCCAGTGCGTCGAGTTAATCGAAGGAGAAATCATGATCCTCGGTCCGCAGAAGACCGAGCAGGGGACAACTGCGGATCGCGTGGCGGAACTCCTACGTGATGCTTTTGACCTTGGATATCATGTTCGTATGCAAGGTTCTATCGATTTCGACCCGATTCCTCGCAGCCCTATGGCCACGGCTACGCCAGTGTTCCTATCCTTGTTCCATCCGCCGTTGTCCCTCCACTAGCGGCGTCTCATGTCTCTCTTACTGTTGTCGATCTTTTGCCGTAACAGCGAAATTATCTCTCCCGCAAGCATGAGAAGTTTGTTCCCAGACGGCCGCGGCTGGGTTCTCGTCATTAAGCCATTTGCCGGGCAATGGATGCGGATCCTTCGGCTTCGTTTGCTTGCGTTTTGGCAGCTTGACCACTAAGTTAACCTGCATGGCTCCCTCGTGCCAATCAGGAAGACCCCGCCATGAAAAAGCACTTGTTTATTTGCTTGTTCACCCTCGTTTTTCTGCCGTTGGCCGTTGCCGCGCCTCCGACGTTGAAGGAAGCGCGGCAACGCTGGCTGAGCGGCAACTATGGCGAAGCTCAGGAGATGTTTGAGACGCTGGCCAAGGATGTCAAACTGCGGCCCGCCGCTACTGTCGGACTCAGCCGAGCGCTCGAAAGCGAAGGTAAATACGATAAGGCGTTGGCTGTGGTCGAGACGGCACTCAAAGACCACCCGAAGGATGCCAGTCTACTCGCACGTCAGGCAGAGCTGCTGTATCGGCGTGGACGCTGGGACGAAGCCGAAAAAGCAGCCAACATCGCCATCGAGGCTCGTTCTCATGCGGAACGAGGAAACGAGGGAGGTGTTTTCCTCGCACGCTGGGTACGGGCGCAGATTTATCGCGATCGCGGCGACATAAAAAAAGCCGGCGATGAGTGTAGGTGGTTCGTCCGCACCTATGTGCAGCGCGAGGAAAAGGATGATCCCATCAAGGATTCGGAAGAATTGGTTCTGGTCGGTCTGGCCAGCGCCGAGCATGCCCGCTGGAATAACTTGTCTGACCAGTTCCAATTCATCCTTAACGAGGTGTACGCAGATGCTCTTAAATACGATAAGCAGTATTGGCCGGCCGAATACCAGGCCGGCATGCTTCTGCTGGAAAAATACAACCGACCGGAAGCACTCAAAGCGTTCGACAATGCCTTAAAGATCAATCCCAGCGCCGCCGAGGCGATCACGGCCAAGGGAGTGCTGGCCTTATCGAAGCTCGAAATCAAGGAGGCCGAGCGCTTCGCCGAGCAAGCGCTGAACATCAATCCGGAATTGCCCGAAGCGCTGCGCCTGCGTGCCGATGTCCACTTGGCCTCGGAAGATGTGAAGGCGGCGCTGAAAGAGTTGGATCGGGCACGCAAGATCAACCCGCGCGATGAACAGACCCTTGGGCGTATCGCCGCTTGTCTGGTGTTGCAGAGAAAGAAAGAGGATTTAGCCGCACTGATCAAGAAAGTCGAACGCTTTGATCCCAAGCCGGCTGCCTTTTACTTTGCGATGGGCGAACGATTGGAGGAGCGCCGCTATTACGATGAGGCGGAGAAATGTTTTCGGAAAGCGGTAGAATTGCGGCCTCACGTACCGGATGCGCTCAACAGTCTCGGCCAGCTTTACATGCGCATGGGACTGGAAAAAGAAGCGCGTAGCACTCTCGATCAAGCCTTCAAGGCCGACCCCTTCAACGTCCGAACCAAGAACCTCCTCAAGGTGCTCGATCATCTGAAAAAATATGAGACTCTGAAGACGGATCATTTCGAGCTGCGCTACGATCCCAAAAACGACGCCGCCCTCGCGCACTACATGGCCCCGTATCTGGAGAGGATCTACGCCGACTTGGCTAAAAAATTCCATTATCGGCCTCAAGGACCAATCCTCATTGAAATCTTCACCAGCCATCAGATGTTCAGCGGCCGCATTGTCGCTCTGCCGGACTTGCATACCGTCGGTGCCTGCACCGGCCGAATGTTCGCTATGGCCTCACCCAATTCTCGCGATCTCGGCAAGCCGTTCAATTGGGGCCGCGTGCTCCGCCATGAAATGGTCCACATTTTCAATCTCGAACAGACCCATTACCTCGTGCCGCACTGGCTGACGGAAGGATTGGCCGTCAATAACGAAGGTTTCCCGCGACCGTCCCGCTGGAACGAGCTGTTGCGCGAACGAGTACAATCCGGCGAGTTGATGAACCTGGATAACATCGAGCTAGGTTTCATTCGGCCGCGCGGGCAGGAAGAATGGGACCTGGCGTATTGTCAGAGCCAGCTCTATGTCGATTACATCAAGGACAAATATGGAACGGCGGCCATCGGCGACATGCTGGCGGCCTATGGCGACGGCCTGAGTACCGCCGCGGTCATTCAGCGCGTGTGCAAGATAGACAAAGAGACGTTCGAGAAGGGCTATCGAGCTTACCTCGATGAAACGATCAAGCCGCTCCAGCGCAGCAAGCCGGGCCAGAAGAAGCGGACGTTAGCTGAACTTAAGACGGCCTACGAGAAAGAGAACGACCTGGATGCCGGCGCCGAGTTGGCCATGTTGTACCTCAAACGTGATCGTATTTTGGCGCGGAAAATTGCTGAGGACGTGCTCGATCGCCGAAGGAACCATCCCAAGGCGCTCTACGTGCTGGCGCGTTTGGAGCGCTTGGCTGGCAACGTCAAGCGCGAGCGTACGCTGCTGGAAGAGGCACTGAACAAGGGCGATCCCGACCCGCTGATTCTGTTGACGTTGGGGAAGATCTACTACGACGACCGCGAGCTTGACAAGGCAGCGCAATTGTTCGAACTGGGCCGCAGCATCGAGCCGTTCGAGCCGAGTTGGTTAAAGGAACTGGCACGCGTCTATGCGCAGAAGGACGATAAAACCAAGCTGATCGGCGTGCTCAAAGATCTGGTGCCGACGGATCCCGATGATTTGGCGATGCGTCTGCGGCTGGCTCGTTTGCTGTTGGAGAACGGCGATGCCGCTGAGGCGGAGAAATATGCCCGGCAGGCGATGGAGATCAACGTCCGGGCTAAGGAAGGGCAGGAGTTGTTGCTCAAGACGCTGCAAGCGCAGAAAAAAGACGAGGAAGCGGACAAGTTGCGTCGGTTGTTTGGAGAGAAGTAACTTTTATGTTGCTGAGCGAGGTATTCGGCAAAGATGGGAGGCTAACACATGGGATTCAGTATCTGTTACCGCTCGACGCGGCCGGTCAGTCCAGCGGAAGCCGCAGCCATCAACCGAACTGCCGAGGCCGCTTGCCAGGGGTATACTTGGCTGAGTTGTGAGTCGCTCCTCCTTTCCATTGATGACGAGGACAGCCACCTTCACGGTTCCAGCAAGCCCAACTTTCATCCGCACTTCGAGGATGTGGTCTCAGCTGCCAACGAGAGGTTACCGGACGGCACGGTCCGGAATCTGCTCGAGGTGCTTTGCCGGATCAGTCGGGAGCACAGCATTGATTGGGAGATTAGCCACGACTACAGCGACGGCCCAATCGGCTACATCCGAGCCGGAGTGTGTGACGCCGACGTTCAAACGCAAATAGAGATATTCGCCGATGTCGCGGAGGAGTTGAGTAACCTCCGCGATGACAAATTCTTCGATCGTGACATGAATGATGAGGACGAAGACGATGAAGGTCCATCCATTCTACCTTTCCGGCCTAAAAGCGATTAACACAGGTGCCGGACATCCTCCTCTTGTCGAGTTCATCGCTTGTGCCCTACACTGATTGGCGGTGGGTGCCGCGCTTGCTGAGAGCAGCGGCATGGTTTCTCTCTTCCTTAACTACGTTCAATATTTTCGTGAACTTACAACAATTGCAGGACATCATTCGTAATACCTATGACGCCAAGGACCGGCGTCGCGGCGTCGAAGGTACGTTTATGTGGTTCATGGAAGAAGTCGGCGAGTTGTCAGCAGCGCTGCGGAGCGGCAGTGATGCCGAGTGCGCGGCCGAGTTTGCCGACGTGTTGGCCTGGCTGGCGACGTTGGCCAATATCGCTGGCGTCGATTTGACAGCAGCCGTACAAGCCAAGTATGGCAGCGGCTGTCCCGGCTGCCATCAGAGCCCCTGCGTATGCGATCAGACGGAGAAACCGTGAACTCAACAAGGCAGATCGATGACCAGCCCGCAGCGCCAGCAAGGGTTTATTTGATACACTTGCTGGCGCTGCGAGTTGGTATGTTGTTATTTCTTGGTCTGGGGACTGCAACGTCCGTTTGGGCCGCCGCGCCGCCGCGCATCGACGACAAGGGCATTCGCATCGGCTTACGTGCCGGAACTCACACGGCGCGCTCGCGTAACGGCGTATGGACACCGGTGATGGTCCCGCTCCAGTCGGGAACGGACGATGTGCCGCACGACAGCTATCGGCTCGTTGTGGAAACTACGGATGGCGACGCGGTACCCTATCGCTACACCGTCGCTGTACCGGCCATCCCGGCCCACAGCACGCAGGCCGTCTTCGCTTACGTTCGCCCCGGCAGCTCCGGCGCTGCCTTTACCGTGACGTTGCAGACGATGGAGGGTTCAGACGTGCAGACGGTCAAGGACCTCAGCCGTGATCCCAACAGAAAGGAAATCCTCGAACCGCGTGAAGTACTGTACCTGACCCTCGGCTCGCCTTTGCCTGGTCTGAAAGTTGCGCCCAAGTCGGAAGCAGCTGGAGCAGCCCCGCAGCTGGATAATCAGGACGAAGAAGCGGTAGCCGGTTTGGCTTCCATCGAGAACGTCGCCGACATGCCCGATCGCTGGTTCGGCTACGAAGCGGTGGACGTGATCGTGATAACCACATCCAACGATACGTTCATCCAACAGCTTCTGAGTATGGACAAGGCCCGACGGGACGCCTTGCTTGATTGGGTGCGGCGGGGCGGCCGACTGGTGCTATCGGTTGGCCGCAATCAGCCGAGTGTGGCGAAATGGCTGGAGAACGTACCGCTGGTGGACGGTGTATTTCAGGGTAAGATCATGCGCCCTTCGCTGCCCAACTTTCAATCGTGGTGCGGCGCCGATCCGCGGCAGAAACAACCACTCCGCAACATCGAAATCACGCGTGTTCAGCCAGGACCGAGCATGCACGGGCTGGTTTACGAAGATCCAGCGACCAGCGATGGGGAGCTAAGGCCGATCCTCTGGCAATCCAGTTGCGGTCTGGGGCGAGTCCTTCTCGTCGCTTTCGATCTCGATGCTCCGCCGTTCTCGACCTGGGACGGACAGGGCGCCTTCTGGAAAAAGTTGCACGAGGAGATCACGCCGCATGTCTCTGTAGGGGATGCTAATTTACCTGCCGGTCCCTTCGTCCCGGGCGGCGAGTTGGCTGTCGATCTCAAACGGGAGCTGGAGACTTTCCAGGAAGTGCCGGTTATCTCGTTCGGCTGGGTCGCTTTGTTCATCCTCTTTTACATCGCCCTTGTCGGCCCGCTTGATTACCTTCTGTTGAAGAAGGTCTTCAAACGTCTGGAACTGACCTGGATCACTTTCCCCGTACTGGTGCTGATCGTCAGTGTGGCTGCCTATGCAACGGCTTCTTACGCCAAAGGCGACGATTTGAGAATAAACAAGATCGACTTGGTAGATATTGATCTGCACACCCCTGGGCAAATCTACGGCCGCAGCTGGTTCACTCTGTTCAGTCCACGCATCGGAAATTACACGATCGGCCTGGAACCGGCCACGCCGGAATGGGGCGGACACTGGGATGTCAACGATGCCGACACGCCGGTGCCGCCGGTACTGATGGCGGTGATGGATAGTCCCGAGCCGGGACTGGGCGGCAATTCGCAGAGCTTGTTTCGCCGTCCCTACGCGTACGTGGCTGATGCCGGCGGTCTCTTGCGCGTGCCTATCCCTGTATGGGCAACGCGCACCTTCATTGCTTCATGGCGTACGCCTTTGAAAGATGCTCTGCACAAAGATCATCCACTGCCTATCCAGGCAGAATTGCGTATCAGCCGTGATGGCAAAGCGCTCAGCGGCACTATCACCAACCATCTGCCGGCCGAATTGCAAGGGATGGTGCTGTTCTTCCAGGGCCAGTGGTATCTGCTCGGCGACCTGGTGCCCGGTGAAACGCGCGAAGTTGCGCCGCTGTTCGAGCCGGACATTAAACCGCACAGTCTGCAAGAATGGTTCAGCGAGGGGAGAGTGTTGCAGCCGCAGCATTCGACATCGTTTCCTGGTTCTTATAAGATGTTGCGATCGCTTTTGTTCCACGGCGCACCCGGGGGCGGACAACAGGCCAACAGTGGCCTGCGTTCTCTCGATGAAGGCTGGCGTGTCCTGTCGCTCGGCGAAGGACAGCAGCGCCGCTATCGGGACGAGGCGATCTTGGTTGCCCGCACGCCGCCGCGCAGCGATCACGCTGAAATAATCGCCCAAGACGGTGTTTCACCCACGCGCCTATGGCTCGGTGAATTGCCAGGCACACAGCCGCAACGTCCTGCTTTGTCGGGCTATTTACAACAAGAAACTTATGTGCGTATCTATATACCTTTAGTCCGCAGTCAATAACCTGTAATCCGTAGCAAAGGCATGCTTGTTTTTGCTACCGACTACCGACTACGGACTGTGGACTGCGGACGACGAAAGATGATTGAAACACGCGATTTGACCAAGATGTACGGCGAGTTGTACGCCCTCAATCGGCTGACGCTCAAGCTGGAACGCGGCGATGTGTATGGCTTTATCGGGCCGAACGGCGCCGGCAAAACGACGACCATGCGCATCCTGGCCACGCTCCTCAATCCCACCTGGGGCGAGGCGATGGTATGCGGCTACTCGATTTACAACAATGCCAAGGAGATCCGCCGGTTAATCGGCTACATGCCGGACTTTTTCGGCGTCTATGACGACATGAAAGTTACAGAATATCTCGAATTCTTTGCCGCTGCCTATCGCATTCAAGGTCCGGCACGGCGCCGCAAGGTCGAGCAAGTGCTGGAGTTGGTTGATCTAGGCTTTAAGCGCGACGCTCTGGTAACGAGCTTGTCGCGCGGCTTGACACAGCGGCTGGGACTGGCCCGCGTGCTACTGCATGAGCCGCAGGTGTTGCTGCTTGATGAGCCGGCCAGCGGCCTCGACCCCCGCGCCCGTATTGAGATGCGCAGCCTCTTGAAAGAGTTGCGCAAGATGGGCAAAACGATCCTCGTTTCCAGCCACATCCTGCCGGAATTGGCCGACATCTGCAACAAGATCGGTATCATCAACGACGGCGTTCTTCTCTTTGATGGCGATGTGCAATCGGCCATCCGTCAAGTTCAGCAGCATACGGTTTTCCTGGTCGCGGTCGGCGACGGCAAAACCTCTGTGGCCCGCGAGCTACTCGAAGCACATCCCGATATTCTTAAAGTCGAGTCGCGTGCGGACGGCGAATACTTGCGCATCACACTCAACCATAACGTGCATGACGGCAGCTTCATCCCGGAACTTCTGCTGCAAAATAGACTACGCTTGAAAATGTTCAAGGAAGAAGAAATCGACCTGGAAGATGTGTTCATGGGTATTACAAAGGGCATAACAAATTGAAACTGCAAGCAACTCCTGACCTCGACAGGGGAACTGGACATGCATTAGTATGGTTGCTGCTGTTTGCTCCCTTTCCAGGAGTTGAAAACCATGACGACCTTATCGCAACCACTAATCGTGGCAAGTAGTACCAACGGCCGGATGTCGCCGCTGGAGAACAGTGACCGCTTAACGCGGCCGGAATTCGAGCGCGGGTATGCGACCACGCCGAATGTCAAGAAGGCGGAACTGACCGAAGGAATCGTCTACCGCCGCAACCGAACCATCGATTGGTTTGTCCTGCGCGGGGGACGCTATGAGCCATTGGCTGCGGCGACGGATGGCTTGTGTCGGAGTGAAGTGCTGCCCGGTTTGTGGCTGGACGCGGCAGCCCTGCTGCCCGGCGACTTGCTGACTGTGTTTCAGATGATGCAGCGCGGGTTGGGCAGTCTCGAACATGCGACGTTCGTGCGCCGTTTGCAAGAAGTCGCAGGACAAGAGCGATCGTAATTCCGAACATCTCAGCGCGTATTTTCCGAGTAAATCCCATGCGTATTCTCGTTACCGGCGGGGCCGGCTACATCGGTAGTCACGCAGTTCGTTTGTTTCTCGCGCGCGGACATGACGTATGGATCTATGACAATCTGTCCATGGGGCATCGCGCCGCTGTGCCGGCCGAGCGACTGATCGTCGGCGACTTGGCTGAGACGCAACGGCTGGATCAGGCACTCGTCGAGCATCGCATCGAGGCCGTCGTCCACTTCGCTGCCTTTGCCTACGTCGGCGAGTCGGTCGAACAGCCGGCCAAATATTATCAGAACAATCTCATCAATACTCTGAATCTGCTCGATGCCATGCGACGGTTGCGTATCGGCCGCATCGTTTTTTCCAGTACCTGCGCTACTTACGGCTTGCCGGAGAAAGTGCCGATCACTGAAGACGAGAAACAGAAACCGATCAATCCCTACGGCAACACCAAACTGGCAATCGAGCGCGCCCTGACCGATTATGCCACCGCCTACAACTGGGGCTTCGCCGCTCTGCGTTACTTCAACGCCGCCGGCGCTAGCCCGGATGGCGACATCGGCGAAGACCACGAACCAGAGACCCATCTGATCCCCTTGGTGCTGCAAGCAGCGCTGGGTCAACGGCCGGCCATCACGGTCTTCGGCAGCGATTATCCAACGCCAGACGGTACTTGCATCCGCGATTACATCCATGTCGATGACCTGGCTGAAGCGCATCTACTGGCCCTGGAAAAGCTGTCGCCCGGCAAGCAGCTGCGCTACAATCTCGGCACCGGCCGCGGCTACAGTGTGCGCGAAGTGATTCACTTGGCCGAAGAAGTGACGGGTAAGCGGGTACCGGTCAAGGAAGGACCACGCCGTCCCGGCGATCCGCCAGCACTGGTGGCATCGGCTGAGAAGATTCAGCGCGAGTTGGGATGGAAGCCACATTACACGGATTTACGGGGCATTTTGGAGACAGCCTGGAACTGGCATCGGCGTCATCCCAGAGGCTACGATGATCGAGCTAACCGTCGATAATGCGGCTGATTACCTGCGCCAGCGCGGTTGGATCGGCGTGGGGCCGGCACACATCGAACTGCTGGGCGGCGGCGTATCCAACGTTGTCTTGCGCATCGAGACGCCCGACCGTCTGCTCGTGCTCAAGCAATCGCGACCACAGCTGCGAACGCGTGATGCCTGGTTTAGTGATCTGGAGCGCGTCTACCGCGAGCAGGAAGTGATGCAGGCGCTCGCTCCACTTTTGCCTCCTTACACGGTCCCCGAAGTATTATTTGTCGATCGCGCCAATTACGTCTTCGTCATGGCCCACGCACCGCGCGGAGCGAAGGTGTGGAAACAGCAATTGCTGTCCGGCGATATCGATCTTACTTTCGGTGAGTACGTCGGCCGCATTCTCGGACGCATCCACGAATCCACGGCGCGGAACCCACATCTCGTTGGACCATTTGCCGATCGCCACGTCTTTGTGCAGTTGCGTGTGGATCCCTACTATCGTCGCATTCAGGAACGCCGCCCCGAAGTGGCCGACGCTGTGCAACCGCTGATCGATCGGTTGATGACGGCGCGCGATGCCTTGTGTCACGGCGATTACAGTCCGAAAAATATTCTTACACATGAACATGGTTTTACACTCGTCGATTACGAGACAGGCCACTTCGGCGATCCAACGATGGATCTGGGGTTTTGTCTCAGCCACCTGATGCTCAAAGCGATCAAGCGTTCGCACGATCGCCAGCGGCACTTCGAGTTGACACGCCGCTTCTGGCAAGGATACACAGCGGAAACGACGTTTTTGTCGCATGAGGAATTACAGAGCCGCGGCATCGAACATTGCGGTGTCTGCCTGTTGGCGCGCATCGATGGCACCAGCCCAGTGGAATATCTCCCAGAGGAAGACAAACGCACGACAGTGCGGCGACTGGGGCGCCGCCTGTTACTCGATCGCCCCCGTTACTGGGACGAGGTGTTGGAGATAGTCGAAGGGTTGCTCCTATGACCTCGAATGATTCGACCATTCGATGCATCTATGCCCGTGAAGTACTCGACAGCCGTGGCAATCCCACAGTCGAAGTCGAGGTCCACTGTGCCGGCGGCGCCTGGGGACGGGCCATCGTGCCATCAGGCGCCAGCACGGGGCGGCATGAAGCTGTTGAACGGCGCGATGGCGATTCCTCGCGCTACGGCGGCAAGGGGGTTCGCTGTGCCGTCGCCAATGTGCGCGACATCCTCGCGCCGCGCCTTTGCGGCATGGATGCGACGGAACAGAGACGCATCGATCAGTTGTTATGCGAACTGGACGGCACGACGAACAAGTCACGGCTGGGGGCGAATGCTATCCTCGGCGTTTCGCTCGCTTGTGCTCATGCCGCTGCGGCCAGTCGCGGGCAATCGTTGTGGCGCTATCTCGATTCCGAAGGCAACGCTCGGATGCCACTGCCGATGATTAACCTTATCAGCGGCGGGCTACATGCGGGCGGCAATCTCGATGTGCAAGATTTTCTCTTCATGCCCATTGGCGCTCGCTCTTATAGCGAATCGTTGGAGATAACGGTCGCCGTTTATCGGGCCTTGAGCCGTGTTCTGATCTGTCATGGTTTCGAAGGCGTATTAGTCGGCGATGAGGGCGGATATGGACCGCGCCTGCGATCCAACGAGCAGGCCATCGAGATGATCCTGCGGGCCATCGAGGATGTAGGGCTGAAAGCGGGTGAGCAGGCAGCGTTGGCGCTGGATGTGGCCAGTACGCACTTTTATCGTAATGGGCGCTACCATCTGTGCATCGGCGGCGGCCGTGCGCTCGATACCGAAGAGATGATCGCTCTCCTGGAAC
>JAJPHU010000378.1 GCA_021325115.1 Planctomycetota bacterium
ACCGAGAGAAACGAATTGACGCGCGGCATCACCGTCTTGAAACTGTTGGCAGCGATAAACGAGGAGAAGCAAGCGCCAGGGAATGCGGCCAATGTCAGACCGATCATCATGGCTGACACCAACCAGGGCGGCAGACCGGCTTTCTCCGATTTCAAGGCATTGGTCAGGGTCAGGTCTTGCTTGCGAAGCTCTTCTCGAATAGTATTTTCATCTTTTTTATCTTTTTTCAACTGTTCGGCGACTTGCTCATCGATTTTCCGGTTAGGTAATACCCCGGTCGCCCGCGCCCCCGCTACGGCGACCGTCGCTCCTCCAGCGGTGAACAAGATGGCCAGCAAGATACCCGCCAGACCGCCCCGATTGACATCCGGCGCGTCTTTGCTATTCATGCCGAAATCGACGCCCGCGGCGCCGGCCGTGGCGAAGAAACCCACGATGCCGCCGGTCATCGCCAACAGGGTCATCCACGGCGGGACAGCGCCCTCGGCTGCGGCCGTTGGCTGATACAATCCCGCTGAGGGAGCGAATTTCACCAGCGCCAGGATGAGCACGGCCAGAGGGATCAACGGCAAGAAAGTCGCTACCTTGGCCACGTATTGGATCCCTTTCAGCCCGATAAAGGCTGCACCGCCGGCCCAGAGCACGCAAAGGACATAGAAATAAACTTCGCGGCTGCCGCCGAGCTGGACAGCTTCATCGGCCAAAAACCCTGCCGCAAAGAAGGTGTTGACCGCCAACCAGCCGAATTGCAACAGCCCCATCAGAAAACCCGGCATCAGCAAGCCGCCGATGCTGCCAAACGTTGAAGTGCCGACGATGTACAGCGGCAAGCCGGTTTTCATGCCGAACAGGCCAGGCACCAGGTAAAACAGAAAATGGCAGATCAGGCCGCCCAGGAGCACCCCGGCCAGTGCCATTCCAAGTCCGCCCTGGTCCAGTCCACCGTTTCGGCTGTAGGCTATCTGGTCCCAAAAAACAAACCACAGGAAAATGCCGGCGTAGGTCGGTGCAGTGTTCTTGTACCACGGAGCGCGGTTGCTCAGCGGGTTGGGCTTGGCCGCCTGAAGGTACGTGGGCAGGGGACTGTTTGCCGTCGTCGAGGTATCGAGTGCCATGAGTGCGTTTCCTGGAGGGAGAGTTCTCGGTTTAGCTGCGCAGGGCGCGCTGCCAGCGTGCTGTGTGCCAGCGGCTAAACGTACTATATGGCGCAAAGTTCGACGTGATGCAAGAAAAAATGGCCGCAAAAAACGCCGCCCGGCACCGAGCCGGGCGGCGGGAAGAGCCCCCAATCCGATTCAGACAGCGACCGTACGTTCCGATTGCGGAGCCCGGGAACGCGGGACCTGCTAATCCTTTTTTTCTAAGATTTTGGGCAATTCGGACAGAATGCGATTAATCTCGCTCTCTGTCAGTTCGCCTTTCTTGTAGGCGTGGTTGACCTTGACCTTTTGCCCAACGTAGAGAAGCACCGTGACATCAGCGTCCTTGGCGATGTCATAGCCTTCTGGCCCGGCCGGATTGTCGATGGTAAGGATGGTGCGTTTGATATGTTCTTTCTCGGCGAGGTCTTCAAGTTTCTTCTTGAGTCCCTCTTCGTCACTGCAAAAAACCACAAAGCTGCCCATACGGGCGTTGCGGTTCTTTTCCGTCGCTTCGTCGATCTTCTTGACCAGACTGGTCAAGCTGTCGCTGACTTCGCGTGCGAAGACTACAGCAACAGGATTGCCACCGTTCTTTCAGACCAAGCAGGCTTTGCCGCCTTTGCCGCTGCCGGTGACGTGCAGCGGATTGAACGGTGTCACCCTTTTGCCGACTTGCGGCCCAGATTTGAGACCTTCTGCGGCCACGACCCCGCCCAGCAGCAGCGCCGTCGCCAGAGAGGCCCCTAGCATCGAACGAGCATTCATCACAAACAAACCTCCAGTTAAAAACGGTGGACTGAGGGCCCATTGAGAAGATCGTACAGAACGATCTACGAACTTTGACGTTGACGGCGAGAAAATTATTCAAACTTTGCTCTTGCCAGCTTATGCCTTTGCTTTTGTCCGCTCTACCTCTTATACAATACATTCATGTCCACCGAGCGAATCAGCGACTATTTGACTCAATTCAGCCAGACGCGCAGCCTCATGCTCGATCAACTGCGCCGCGTCGTTGTCGGCCAGAGCGACGTCATCGAGCAAATCCTGGCCGCCATCTTCACGCGCGGCCATTGCCTGCTCATCGGCGTGCCCGGATTGGCCAAGACGCTCATGGTCAGCTCTATCAGCCAAATCCTCGACGTGTCATTCAAACGCATTCAGTTCACGCCCGACCTGATGCCGTCGGACATCACTGGCACGATGGTCCTCGACGAACGCGAGCCGGGCAAACGCGAGTTTCGCTTCGTCAAAGGGCCGATCTTCGCCAACATCGTGCTGGCCGACGAGATCAACCGCACGCCGCCGAAAACGCAAGCTGCCTTGCTGCAAGCCATGCAGGAGCGTGAAGTCACCGCTGGGCAGGATACCTACAAGCTGCCGGAGCCGTTCTTCGTCATCGCTACACAAAACCCTATCGAGCAGGAAGGCACTTATCCACTGCCCGAAGCCCAGCTCGACCGTTTCATGTTCACCATTAAGGTGGACTATCCATCGTTGGAGGAAGAGAAACGCATTCTGGCGATGACCAGCCGAAGCGAAACGGTCGAGTTGACGAAAGTGCTGTCAAGCAGGGCGATCAGCAATTTGCAGAAACTGGTCCTCAGTGTGCCGGTCGGCGATTACGTGCTGGATTACATCGCCCGGCTGGTGCGGGCGACACGGCCGTCCGATCCGACGGCGCCGGAGTTTGTCAAGAGGATGGTCGATTACGGGGCCGGACCACGCGCTGGCCAGTTTTTGCGCGACGGCGGCAAGGCACTGGCGGCGATGGACGGCCGATTCAGTGTCGCCATCGAGGATGTCAAGAAAGTAGCTATCCCCGTGCTGCGTCATCGCATCAGCACGAATTTCCAAGCCCAGGCCGAGGGCAAAAAAAGCGAAGACATCATACAACAATTACTGGCCACCATCGGCGAAGCCGAGGTCGGCAAGTACGAGAAGCGACGAAGATAGCAGACCGGCACGAACCGGAAGCATAAG
>JAJPHU010000196.1 GCA_021325115.1 Planctomycetota bacterium
CCAACACGGCAGTGAATACTGGCTCTGGCGGCAGGAGCGGCTGGGCTGGAAGGTTTGCGACCGCGTGCGGACGCTGGACGATCTGTGGCTGCTCGGCCCCACGCCGCTGGCTGATCTGCGCCGATTCCCTTTGCGAACCTTCATTCCACAAGCATTTCATCGGCATTGGCCGCGTTTCATCATCGGCGAAACCGCCGGGACTAGCGGAGCGCCTTTGGCCACGGCTTATCGGGATGATGAGTTCCAGGATGCCTTCATCACCCCCTTTTTGCATGTCGCCCGCGCGACAGGATTTCCACGCGGCGAGCCGTGGTTGTGGGTCGGACCTTCCGGTCCACACATCATCGGCAAAGTGGTCCGCGAACTGGCCCGGCAGACCGGCAGCATGGATCCTTTCAGCGTTGATTTCGATCCACGATGGGCTAAAAAGCTCACCGAGGGATCATTGGCGCGGCAACGCTATCTCAATCACGTCACCAGCCAGGCCATGGACGTGCTGGAACGAGAAGAGGTGGGCGTGTTGTTCATTACGCCGCCAGCTCTCGCGGCACTGACGGAACGCTTAACCGACCGGCAACGTGAGGCGATCCACGGCATTCATTATGGCGGCATGAGCTTGACGGCAGAGATGATCAATCGCTTTCGGGATGCTTACCCTCGCGCAGTGCATTTGGCCGGCTACGGCAACACATTATTCGGGGTAGTCATGGAAGTCGCCGATGCACCACGGCGAAGTATCGATTACTTCCCTTTGTCCCAGCGCGTTCACTTTGACGTCGTGGATTGGCCCGGAGGGGAGGGGGAGTCCGGCAATTGGCCGCCGCGTCGAGTGGCGCGCGGGCAGAGCGGGCGTGTGTTGTTTCATCGTCTCGATGAAAGTTGCCTCTTGGTAGGGGTCGTGGAACGTGATGAAGCAGAGCGCGTCGCGCCGAGCGAAGCGGCCCTGGCTCTGGGTAGTAACAGCGATGGTTTACGCAATCCGCGGCCGCCAGCCCCGTTGGTCGGTCGGCTGCAATTGGGACTTTACTAAGAACCGCAAGGAGGCATTCATGGCTCCCCGGAAACGACTGCGTATCGCCTATACTCCCGATAGCGATGATGCTTTCTACTACGACGCCCTGGAGAATGGACGGGTCGCGTTGCCCGGCTACGAGTTGGATTTTCACCGACAGCCGATGAGCGTCTTAAATCGGGCAGCACGGGACAACGTTTATGAAGTAACTGCTATTTCCTCCGTTGTTTATCCCCAGATCGCCGACCGTTATGCGATCCTGAGTGTGGGTACCAGTGTCGGTCGAGACTATGGGCCGGTACTGGTCAGTCGTGAACCGCGTACGCTGGCAGACCTCGCCGGACAGCCGGTCGGCGTCGGTGGCATTCCAACGACCGGCTGGTTCTTGCTCCGCTATCTCTGTCCCGAGGCTGTGCCCATCGAAAGGCCGTTCGATCGCATTGCCGATGCGGTTAGTGCCGGGGAATTAGAAGCCGGCGTCATGATTCATGAGGAATTGCTGTACTATCCACAGCTCGGCCTTCATCGCGTCGTGGATCTCGGGGCCGAATGGTGTCGGCGCAACAATCTGCCGCTGCCGGTCGGCCTCAACGTCATCCGCCGCGATCTTGGCCTGGCTGCCATGCAGCGCATTTGTGCAGCGATCCGCCGCAGTCTACAGTATGGCCTGGCTCACTCGGACGAGGTGCTCGCCCGCGTTTGCCGGTTCGGTCGGGGGGTGGAAGGGCAATGCACCAATCGCTTCGTGGCCATGTTCGCCAATGAGGATTCTGTATGCATGCCTGCCGATGTGCGCATCGCCTTGCCCGTGCTGTTTGCTCAGTTAGTGGCTCTGGGATTGTATGATCGAGTTCCTCCCATCGAGATCATCGAAGGCGTGTCGCCGGCGCGTCTGCTGCAAGCCGCCTGATCGAGCGAGGAGAAGAACATGAATTACGCAGAGCAATTGCTGGCAGCCAAACGGGACTTCCTGGTCCCGTGCGTTTATCACTTTTATCAACGACCGCCGGTGTTGGTGCGCGGCGAAGGCGCGTATCTGTTCGACAGTGAAGGCCGGCGCTATCTCGATTGCTACAGCGGCGTCACTGTTGTTAGCGCCGGTCACTCCAATCCTGAAATCCTCGACGCCGCCATTAAACAATTGCGGCAATTGCAGCACACGACAACTATCTATCTGACTGAACCGATGCTCGATCTCGCCCGCGCCATCGCCGAGTTGGCTCCTGCACCACTACGGCGCAGCTTCTTCTGCGCCAGCGGCAGCGAGGCCAACGAGGGCGCACTATTGCTTGCCACGCTTGCCACAGGCCGGCACGAATGTATCTACCTGCGCGAAGGACTGCATGGCCGAACCAAGTGGGCCATGAGCGTTACCGGCCTGGACATGTGGCGAACGGATCCCAACCCTCTGCTGACAGCGCACGCTGTACCAGGGCCGCGCCATCCGGATAGCCTGCTAGCTCTCGAGCATCTGTTGCGGCGAGAGACAATTGCTGCAGTGATCGCCGAGCCGATCCAAGGCAACGGCGGCATTATCGTGCCGCCAGATCATTACTGGCCGGAACTCCGACGCTTGTGCGATCGCTACGGGACGCTCCTTATCGCTGATGAGATTCAGACGGCGTGGAACCGTACCGGCTGCTGGTTCGCTACACAGCATTGGCAAGTCGTGCCGGACATCGTGACCGTGGCCAAGGCACTGGGCAACGGCTTCCCCATCGCCGCCTATCTAACCAGCGATGCCCTTGCCTCTCACTACACACGGCCAGGAGCTTCGACATTCGGCGGCAACCTGGTCTCCTGTCGTGCCGCTCTCGCTACCCTGGCATTTCATAAACGTCATCGTCTGGGCGAGCGGAGTACCGTCCTTGGCAACTATCTCTTTGGCCAATTGCTCGAATTGCAAAACCGCCGACCAGAGATTGCTGAAGTCCGCGGCCGCGGCCTGATGATCGGTATCGCCTTATGCGATGGTGCCAATGCTCCTGCGGCTACACTTACCGATCAGGTACTTGAAGCCATGAAAGATGCCGGGTTCCTTTTGGGCAAGACGGGACCGGGACGGAACGTACTTACTTTGATGCCGCCGCTGGTAGTCGAAAAAGAGGCGCTGGATTCCGTCGTCACGGCTCTCGATCAGATCCTTCAAAGCGTGCGCTAAAAAGGGACTATTTACCTGCTGAAACTCTGGGAAGGAGAGGTGCGAACATGGATAGAAACAAACAGTCGAGACCATGGTTGTCCCTCGGCATCCTTGGCTTCCTGACCTTGGTTCAGCCAACGTTTGGACAAGCCCCTCACACCGAGAGCTTGACGGACCTGGATCGGGCGATCGCGCTTCTCGATGAGGCGCGTCAGCACTTCCGGAACGTCCGTGACTACGAATGCCGGTTGCTCAAACAGGAACGTATCCAGAGCGTATTGTTGCCGCAAAGCGTGATGACCATGAAGGTCCGCAATGAACCTTTCAGCATATACTTGCGCTGCGAAAGCCCCGATACCGATAAGGGACTGGAAGTTTGTTACGTAGCCGGCCGCAACCACGGCATGATGCGCGTGCATCCCGTTGGTGTTCTGGGCATCTTTGGCTTCCAGTCGCTGGACCCGCACGACCCACGCGCCTTCGAGAAAAATCGACACTGCATCACCGAGGCTGGACTGGGCAATTTGCTCGACAGCACGGCACATTATTGGAATATGGAACGCCGCCTTAACAAGACACTGGTTCGGATCACGGATGACGAACTCAGTGGTCGGCCTTGTACACGCATCGAAACGATCCATCCGGATCGACAAGCCGGCGTCTTCTACGGCTATCGCTGTGTGCTGTGGTTGGACAAGGCAACTCATCTGCCTATCGGTAGCGAGACCTACGATTGGCCGCGGCCCGGAAGCGCCGAGAGCGGCGACCTTCTGGAATGGTATCGCTATCTGGATCTTCGTTGCAACGTTGGACTGGGCGATGACGTGTTCTCTCATTGATGGACCGTAGGGCAAGCTGGCAGCATGCTCTACGGTAAGGACGCAAGAGAAGAGGAGGATTCGTACCATGTCTCTGCGAAAAGGATGTTCGTGGTGCTGGCTCGTCCTCGCTTTACCCGTGATCCTGGGGCTGGCAGTAGTCGGATGCAAGGCCATCTCGGATCGCTTGACTCACTGGAACATGCTCGGCCAGGAAGCCTTGGAAGACCCCATCAAGGCCGTGGGAGGTGATGGCATCGTCTTCATGCCGCGCAGGGAGGGGCCGGCTCTGAGCCGCCGACAACTCGTCTCCGCTCCTCCGGAAATATTGGCTGCTTACTATGCTCCCATCTTCGTGCAACAGCGTGTCAACTCGCAGGCGCTCAAGCATCCTTATCCCCCCGAATACGATATGATTGGCCAAGCCCATCTGCGCTACGATGAAAAAGGCAAACTCAAAGCGTACGTCGCCGGGGAACCGAAGGTGTATACCATCTTTAAGCAGCAGATTCTGGAAGGGCATCCCCACGTGCAGATCACCTACACCGCCTGGTATCCGGCTCATCCGCGCATGAAAAATTTCGACTTGGAAGAAGCGGATATCGATAGCTGTGTGGTGCGTGTCACGCTCGATGCCGAGAATGCGCCGCTTTTTTATGAGACCATCGCTGCTTGCGGCTGTTTCCATAAAGTGTTTGTCGAAAAATACATCGAAGATGCCGCCCGACAAACTTTCGGCACACCGGAAAAGGATAAGAAATATTGCGTGGAAAAGACACTCAAAGATGACATCGATTGGGAAGTGGCCGGCCTCGTGGACGAGCCGCATGACCGACCGCGCCGGCCTGTGGTGTTTCTCAAGGCGGGCGAACACAAAGTCATCGGTCTGGGCAGTGCCGCCCGCCTGCGCGTGCCCGATGGGGCAAAAACATACCCCTACGACATGGTGCCTTACGCCGATCTGTACAGCGTGGCGGTAGACGGTAGCGGGCAGCCTGCACCATTTTTCGATCTGGGAAATGGCGGCAAAGTCTACGGCGCCGAACGCAAGAAGGAACGTTTGCTGTTTACATTCGCTGGCGTGGATAGCGCAGGCCAACCTCGCGCCGACGATCAGATCAAGATGCACTTCGACCAGAGCACCTGGGGCGATCCCACTATCTACAGTAAATACCTGCGCCTACCGCCCGGAGTCCTGTAAGGCAGCCAGACAGCCGAGGCGCCCCTCTGGATTTTGGCGAGCGGGGTTGCGTCAGCCCCTGAGGAGGTTTTTCCACTTTCTCCCCTTCCACTGTGTGGGACGAGAAGCCCTTTGACAAGCACGTCGAAGGGCTTTCTTATTACAGGACGAAGGATTGCGTCTTCGAGCCGACAGTTCAAAAACACGATTGGAAATCCTCGTCCAATCCGGGTCCACTTTCTCGTCGAAAGCGGATCCACCCGCAGTTAATGGAAAGGCCTCGGTCCGACTCAACTGCTCCAACAAACGGTCGAGTTGATATTGCTTCTGCGCTTCTTCCAGACGATTGGCCAAGTTCGTGGCCGTGAAGAATCACACACGCCGTCCCTGCCGGCAGGCCGCCAAACCCAAGGCAATGGCCAGATGCGTCTTGCCCGTCCCCGAATGACCGATCAAGCAGATATTGCTGTGTTCGTCGATCCAACCGCCGCGGGCCAGCTCCACAATCTGCGCCTTGTTCAAGGACGACTGGGCCGTGAAGTCGTAGTTGTCGAAGTCCTTGGCCGCCGGGAAGTTGGCTTGCTTGATGAGGGCCTTGAGCCTGTTGGCCGTCCGCGCCGTCACCTCCACTTCGGTCAGGCGGAGCAGGTATTGCGAGTAGCTCTCGTTGGCTGCCGCCGCCTCGCGGGCCAACGCCTCGAATTCGGCATTCCTCGTCGGCAGGTGGAGTTGTTTGCGATTGCTCTTGAGCAACAGGGTGTTGGCTTCGGTCATGTCGTGCGGTGCAGCAGCACGTTCCGCTGCCGCCCATGCTTCGGCGAACCAGCTGTCCCCGGGGCCAGACCGATCAGCCGTGGCGCATAGCGAAAACCGCGATAGCTCGCGGTGGCCTGGTTTGTCTTTTGCTTGCTGTCTGCCAGTGCATCGGCGCTGCCGCGCGCACGGCTTCCTTGCGACAAGAGTTCGATGAATTCTGGGAAAAACAGGATTCAAGCTGTGCCTGAGCCAGTACGTACAGATAATGCTGATAGCGCGTGAACAGTTGCTTGCTCACGCGTGCACCGGGGAGAACTCCAGGGTACATCTTCGCTCTTGGCTGCTGCACCGGCAGCTGCATATAATTGGGTTGATGTCCTCACCAGGGATGGTGATGCGTTGCCATCTCCGACACCGATGACCAAAAGGAGGGGGTCATGCGTGTCTGCCTCTTTGAAGACCAAGGCGCCCTCGATCTCGAACCATTGAGCCTGACTCGCCCTGTCTTTGAGCTGTTATGCGGACTAACGTCGTTGGCGGCCAAGCAGAGCCGCTTCTTTCCTCCCGGTCCCCGCGGCGTCCTCGTCCGATCGTACCTGGCTGATCTCTGTCGCCTGCACGCACCGGCCGTGCCGGTCAACGATCTGGCTTGGCTATGCGCGGGTCCGACCATTTTTGTCAATGGCCGTTGGCTTCCGCCTTCTACTCCGCTGACACTGACGGAACTATCCAGCCCAGGCATCGCTCTTGTTCAAGACGAAGTTGCTTACGCTGTCGTCGAGCCAGAGCATCTAGTCGATTACTCGGCAAACACGTTCGATGCCTGCCTGAGTGCCTGGAAAGCTATCTTGCCGCGGCGTTCAGCCGGTGGCCGGTTGGTGCGCTATCCGTGGGAGCTGGTACAGCACAATGGCGAACAGATCCGCGTCGATTGGCAGACGGCTGGGCCGCCTTTTGAGGTCGAGTCCGCCGCTGTCCAGCGCCCTGGCCTTGCTATCGTCGGTCCACGCGAGCAGATCCTTATTCACCCGTCAGCATATCTTGATCCGATGATCGTCGCTGATACGCGGCAAGGTCCCATTGTCATCGACCGCGAGGCCGTCGTCACGGCATTCACGCGTCTGGAGGGACCGTGCTTCATCGGTCCTGGCACGCACGTCCAGGGTGCTAACATTCGCGCCGGCACAACGCTCGGTCCCAATTGCCGTATCGGCGGTGAAATCGAATGCTGCATCGTGCAAGGATACAGCAACAAGTATCACGAAGGGTTTCTCGGCCACGCCTATATCGGCGAGTGGGTCAACCTCGGTGCCAGCACACAGAACAGTGACTTGCGTAACGATTACGGCGAAGTGACGATGACGGTCAACGGCCGACGGGTGTCTACCGGATTGACGAAAGTAGGCTGTTTCCTCGGTGATCATACCAAGACCGGGCTTGGCACGCTTTTGAATACCGGAACGAATGCAGGTATTTTCTGCAATCTGCTGCCAGGCGGCCTGTTGCCCCGGTATATTCCGTCCTTCGCCAGTTGGTGGAAAGAAGCACTGACGGATCGCGCCGATCTGCCGGCGCTATTGCACACAGCTGCCGAGGTCATGCGTCGTCGTCGCGTCGATTTTACCCAGACTCATGCAGCGTTGTATCACGCGTTGTTCGAGCAGACTGCCGCCGAGCGTCGCCGTGTGGTTAGAGAAGCCGAATGGCGCAGATTGCGGCGAAGTGCCTGACACTGGCCTTCCCCTGAAGGGAACAAAGGATTATAAGGTTAGCCGCGAGCCGAAGGCGGGCGGGGCCGCGCTCGCTTTCGACACGCGGCTCAACGAACGTCACGAGACGTTCACAGGAGGAAGTCGTGTTCGTCGCTTGTTCTACGTCGTGCTTTGGACGCTTATCGCTGGAAGAGGCTCTGGACGTGATTGCGGAGCTGGAGTTCAGCAAATTCGAGGCGGCGTTGCACGAGCAGGGCCGCCAACTGCGTCCCTCTGAAGTGGCCGCCGATATTAGTCGTGCTGCGGCCCGCCTGCGTCACGGTCCGGGTCTGACGCCGGCTGCTTTTTCCGTGGATATCGATGCCGCCAACGCTGCCGAGCATGATCGTCAACTCAAAGCCATCTGCCGGCTGGCCCGCATCTCTGCCGTGCCGCTTATCACCGTCAAGGCCGCTGCCGTCGGCACCAGCCTTGATAGCGAGATCAAACGTCTTCAGCATCTGGTCGATCTCGCCGCCGCCGAGGGTATCCAGCTTTCGGTATCCACAATCATCGGCACTTTGACCGAAGACCCGGAGATTGCTCTGGATCTGTGCCAGCACGTCCGGGGATTGGCCCTGACGCTTGATCCCAGCCACTTTATTGCCGGTCCACATGCCGATAAAAATCACGATGCTCTGTATCCCTATGTCAAGCACGTCCATTTGCGCGATAGCGGCCGGGGGCCGAATCAGTTGCAGGTGCGCGTCGGCCAGGGCGATGTGGAATATGGCCGCATCATCGCTCAGCTGTCTCGCTATCAATACGATCGCAGTCTGTGCGTGGATATTTATGATGTCCCCGATGCTCCCTTCTCCATACAAGCGGAAGTACGGAAGTTGAAGTATCTGCTGGAAAGTCTGGTGTAAGCAGAAAGTGGGGCTTCACGAAACAGGGCCGGTCCAGACGTGAAAGAGAACAGCCAGCGGCAGCAAAGCGGGAGCAGAGAGAGCAACGAGAGGCCAACGCCAGCGGAGTTGAACGCAGGCCAACCACACTCCCAACGGTAGCCACGCAAACACACGCGGATAGCTCCAATTGTCGCCGTACAGCGATAAGCCCCCCAACAAAGCCAGGCCCGCACCTGCCAACGCTGTCCAGCGAATCAGTCGATTGGCTGGTGTCCACAACAGGCCAATCGCCAGTGCCAGCTGCAAGGTCAACGTTGTCATGCACAAAACATGAAACAGCGCGAGAGATCGAGACTCGGCAGCCAGGTGCGTCCAGCGGTAGATCATGCCAGTCAACGGCGGCCCCAGGTTGCCACCCGTCGGCAGCAGCGACCATTCCCCATAGAAGAGTCGTAATATCCCTAACCACAGTGACCACGCGAGCAAAGCACTGAGCAAACCGACGATTAGCTTAGGCGAGCGGGATTGTGGGAGCGTCTCGAGAGCTGCTGTCCCGAGAGCTTCGGGGCGTTTACGCAACTCCCCTCGCCAGATAGCGAACACAAGGACCAGCAGCACCACCACGAGATTTTGCTCGCGGCTGAATAACGCCGCGGCCGCACAGAGAGACAATACCCACCACGGCCAACGCCGCAGCCAAGCCATCAGCAACGCCATCACACTGAGCGTGGACAGTACATCAGTCAGATTGCGAAGTGCGGGCATACCGGCGTTGACGGCGAAGGGCAGCAGCACGCCCCACCAGGGACTCATCCCAGAAGCGCGCGCCGCCGCTGCGCCGAGGGCGGCCAAAGCGGCGATGGCCAGCAGATTGACCAAGGGCATGGTCCAGAGCAGCCGTCGTGCATCGCCGCCACTGAGCAGCCAACTCAGCGCTGGATAAAAGATGCGCGCTTGCCGAACGGCGGGAGCATCGATGCCAAAATCCTGGCGCTGCCAAGGAGAACGCGCGATGGCGTAATAAAACTGACCGTCGTAGCCATTGCGATCGAAGCCGATGCCAATAAACTCATAGGGCGTTCGGCCCAGGCGCTCGCGGGCCACGCATACCAACGCCGATAAGTCGCCATGAAATGCTGCCACATATGCGGCGAGTACGGCGGCATGAAAGGTAGCTGCGGCTAAGGCCGGACCAATCAGGCGAAACATGGAAAGAATCCCACAATTCACAACACAGAAAACTAGAGCGCATTGCAAGCGGGTGTAGCGTTTTCCTCCCTCCCCCCTTGTGGGGAGGAAAACATATAGCCGCTACACCTATTTGCAATGCGCTCTAGGCCGCACGGCGCACTTGTTGACGCAAGAAAGCGGCGCAGCTCTGGATGACACGGCGCTGCTGCTCGGCGGTCAGCTCTGGATAGATCGGCAAGGCCAGCACTTGGCCGGCTGCCTTTTCGCTGGCCGGAAAATCGCCGGTGCCGTAGCCGAGGTACCGTAGACACTCCTGCTGATGCAGGGCCAGCGGGTAGTAAATCTCGCAGCCGATCTGCTCGGCTTTCAAATGACGGACCAAGGCATCCCGCTGGCCGTTGGCGACACGGACGACGTACTGATTGAAGGTATGGCGGCGGTTCGGTCGGCGAATGGGACGCTCCAGGAAATGACTCAAATGATGCTCTTCGATCAAGGCGTCGTAGCGGGCGGCGATGGCTTGACGGTTGCTGATCCAGCGTTCCAGGTGCGGTAGCTTGACACGCAGCATGGCGGCATGGAGGGCATCCAAACGCGCATTCCAACCGAGGTGCTTATGATGGTAACGGGGTTCCATGCCGTGGACGCGCAGGCATTTCATGCGGTGGGCCCATTCCGGATCGTTGGTGACAACCATGCCAGCATCGCCGTAGGCGCCGAGGTTCTTGGTCGGATAAAAACTCAGGCAGCCGAGGCTGCCGAGGCTGCCGGCGCGTTTGCCCTGGTATTCCGCACCGAGTGCCTGGGCGGCGTCTTCAATGAGGACCAGATCGTGCCTCTCGGCAATGATCCACAACGGCTCCATGTCGGCACATTGGCCGAACAGATGAACGACCAGAATGGCACGGGTGCGTGGCGTGATTTTGTTCTCGACTTGCAGTGGATCCATGTTGTAGGTGATGGGATCAATATCGCAAAAGACGGGCCGGGCGCCGGTGCGACAGACGGAGCCGGCCGTGGCGAAGAAAGTAAAAGCAGGCAAGATGACTTCATCGCCGCGGCCTATCTCCAGGGCATGCAGAGCCAACGACAAGGCATCGGTGCCGGAGCCACAGCCGACGCCGTAGGCAACGCCGCAGTAGGCAGCGATCTCCGCTTCTAAAGCAGTAACCTCCGGGCCGAGAATGACCTGCCCGGATGCCAGCACCCGTAATACGGCCGCCTCCAACTCTGATTGCAACTCCCGATATTGGACTTGCAGATCACATAGAGGAACGCCCGCCTCCGTATTTGCTGCCATGTGCCGGCTCCTTCCGCTAGAGATTTTCGCCATCCGGTCCCTTCGCTTACGCTTCCGGCACGGAAATGTCAAGGTGGATCAGGCCGTAAGTTTACGTGCCGCGGCGATTGCCGAACAACTCGATATGCAAGCGCGGGCAGTAGCGAAAACCGTGTTGCTTGCACACCTCGACGAGCCAGGCGCCGCGGCGGTCCAGCTCTTCGCGGGTGGTTCCCTGCGGCATCAACAACACTTTCGCCGGGTCCACGCCGTGCAGCGAATCCACGATGGCCCGCACTTCCGCAATGTCTTCAGCCCGCTCGATAACGAATTTGAGCTGATAATCCGAGCAATCCATAAAGGCCTGAATCACGTCCAGGCGCAGACGCAGCCGATTGTGCCGCTCTGCCCAGCGGCCCCCTTCGCGCGCAAACGGGATCGAGTTCGATAACTTCGGGCTGACACTGGCCAAGTCGCAAGCCACTTCCTTGAAAACCACCCCTGCCGTCTCCAGGGTGATGTGATACCCCTGCGTCCGCAATCCGGCACACAGTTCCTCGATGCCGGCGGCGATGAGCGGCTCGCCGCCAGTGACGACAACGTGCCGGGTGGGAAAGTCGGCCAGTCGAGACAAGATTTGAGCGACCGTCCTCGTTTCGCCCTGCGGATGCCAGGACGTGTAGTCTGAATCGCACCATACGCAGCGCAGTGGGCAACCCGTGGTCCGCACAAAGGCCGACGGAACGCCCATAAGACGCCCTTCGCCCTGAATCGAAAAAAATAGATCGGCAATTTTCATGATAGGAAAATTACGAGCCGGAAGCGTCCGCGACGGCAAAGCAACCGTCGCGGACGCTTTCGGCTCGTGCTTTCTCAACCGCGGCGGCGGCGGAAGATTTCGCTGGCGCGCAGCAGGAACTCGCGCTCGCTCTCGGTGAGGTTCTCTTTGCCGACACGCGAAATCTTCTCCAGAATGGCGTCCATCTTTGCTTCCAGGTGCTCGTCTGCTACGGGCACACTAACTGAGGATTGCGTTCTCTCGGACTCCTCCTTCCCCCGCTCTGCGTGGGAGCGGGCAGCCGCGGCGGAAGGACGACGTTTGGGTGCATTCCACTTTTCCTTGGTGTTCTCATCGACGTAAAGCCGTAAGCGTGGCCCAAACAGGCGGCGCCGCCAATTCTGCCATAGTCCTTGTACGTAACCCCGTTCCCAGAACGGCGGCAGCCAATCGAGGAGGCGAATGTGCAAAAGATAATAAACACTGGCGAACAGAGCGCCGCCGAGAGGGACCGCCACAGCCGGACTGCTTCCTGGGTTATGGACAAAGACATAAGCGTCGCCTGCCAAGTAAAAAACCAGGAACAACCAGAGCGGTACCGGCAGAATGAAGAACAACAGAATGGTCCGCGTGGGATAATGAATGGTGCAGAGAGTCAGCACTGCCGCCACCCCGCCGAACGCCCCGAAGCAAGGCAGCGCATGAGGCGCCCAGGCCAACGAGCTGAAAAGAAACAGCAAACCTGCCGCCAGCGAAGCACTCAAATAAAGAGCCAGAAATTCACGTGGCCCATACAGATCTTCGATCTCGTTGCCGAACCACCACAGGAACAGCATGTTCCACAAGATAGGCCAGATCGTCCCTGGATCGTGCAGAAAGGCATAGCTGAGCAGCCGCCAGATTTCGCCCCGCAAGACGTGCCGGACATCCAGAGCAAGCGCGTCTGTGAAACCGCCGGTCTGGCGCGTCAATGCCTGCGCGAGGAAGACGGCAACGTTGATGCCGATCAGCCATTTGCAGACGCGGCCGCGCTCGGTGAACGATCCCAGGAAACTGGTCCCTTCACGACGAACGTAGTCGCGGTCGTAAAATCCCATGTTTCTCCGCTCCCGGCCGGGGACTCGCCCTGACCAAATTTTACCATATCGGGAGCGGTTGAGGAAAGCCCCTGGTGAAGAAAAGGCGACGAGCCCGTTTTTACCAGCCTGCAGCGTAAGCAAGGAAAACTCATGCCCTTGCTTACGCTGCAGGCTGGTAGAGGTCCATCCTAACCTTTCTTCTTTTCACCCTTGCTCTGTTCGCAGACTTTGCGGGCCATCTCCAGGTGCCGTTTGAAAATCGGCGCTAGCTTGCCGGCCCATTGCTTCATAGCTTGGTCCTTGCCATCCTTCGCCTCAGCTTCAAAGAGCTTGACGACCTCCTCGTGATCTTTGACCATCGCCTCCATGTAGGCTCGATCGAATTCGGCGCCTTGGAGCTTCTGGAGCTTGTCGAACAGCTTCTGATGCTCCTCATCCATGGTTGGGGGCAGTTTGATGGAATGCCGATTGGCCATCTGGGTCAGCTCTGTGCTGGCTCGCCTATGATCGGCGATCATGCGTTGAGCAAACTGCCTCACAGCCGGGTCGCGGGCGAAGCGTACGGCCAATTCGCTGAGATTGACCTCGGCCATTCCGGAGGCCGACGCCTTGCGTGCAAAATCGACATCGACGCTCTCTTTAATTGCTTTCTGTTTCTCATCAGCGGCCGCAGCAGATAGAACAGCCAGCCACACCCCTACTCCCAGCAGCAGCAATACCCCATGCAACTTCATCCGCTTCATGGCAACCTGCCTTTCCCATTTCAAAACCAGCCTGCCGCACCAGCCAGGGACGTCCTTACCGGCGCGGCAGGCTGGCAAAGAGAGTATCTTTGCAATCGCGATGCCGTCGGACCGTCTCTTCCATCGATCCGGCCTGTTCCCTTGCTCTGCCGGGGAACGAAAGAGGATAACGAGGAGGCCAAGTGAATTTCGGCCTGTTGCTGAGAAATTTACTGCGCAAAGACGGCATTTCCTGTTACAATGTCGCCGGTCCTTCCTGATCTATGTAATGGGAGAAAACGCATGAACCGGACGACGATGTTCTGGCCGATCGCACTTGGATTGGCCGCTTTATCCCCTTGTCCCCTTGTTCTTTTGGCCTCGCTAAAAGCCGCAGATTTGAGCAGCCGACCCGTCAGTTGGGAGCCACGCGTCCCCACAGCTGCCTGCCTGTCTCCCGTTGGCAGCTTGCTGGTCAACGAGCAGCCGGGCCAACCGTGGCGGACGCTCGGCTCGCGTGATGTTATCCACAGCCGTGATCTGCTGCTCGCCTTGCCTGGTATGAAGGCGAACCTCGAAACGACGCCGCGAACTGTCGAGTTGACTCTCTGGGGCAATTTGCCCAAATTGTCTGAATTCTCTGGTTTGGAAAGCGCCGTCATCTTGCATGACAGCCGGGCTTTCGATCTGGATTTCACGCTTCGCCGGGGGCGTGTGCTTGTCACCAACCGCAAGGAGAAAGGACCAGCCCGGCTGTGGCTCCGCGTTGAAGGAGCGGGGTTCCAGCTGACGTTGGGTGAACCCGGAGATTCGGTCTGTCTTGGTCAGTACAGCTATTGGCCCCGCGGCGTTCCCTTCTCACTTTCTCCGCGCGGCCACGAGGAGGGGCCGGTTCATACGCTGAACATCCTGGCCGTCAAGGGACAAGTAGACGTGAAAATAAGCGGCGTGCTCCATTCGCTGGCGGCGCCGCCTGGACTCAGCTTTTTCCATTGGGACAGCGTCAATGGTCCCGATGGGGCGCCGCGCCAACGCCGCCAGTTGGAAGCGTGGGCCGATCCCAACCCCGTTGCTACGCAGAGCGTAGCAACGAAGGATTACGCGAAGGCGATCGCCCAATATCAGGCCGCCGTAAAAGACACCGATCCGCGCACGGCCCTTTTCCATTTGCTGTCCGCTGCGGCCCGGGAACAAGAGCGTGAGCAAGCCAAGGCGACGGCTGAATTCGCGGTTTTCGGCCTGGCTGCCATCAACGATATCGAGCGCGTGATGCAAACGCTCGACGATCCCAACCAGGCCGAGGCGCGTCATGCGGCTGCGATCGCTCTGCGGCACTGGATCGGCAAGGATGCCCGATGCGATCGGCTGCTCTATCAGTTCTTGATCGATCATCTGAGATATTCCAAGGCTCAGGCCGCCACAGTGCTGCAACTGCTGCACAGCGCCTATGCCGTTGATGATCCGGTTACCTATGAGACCCTTATCGATTACCTGAATCACTCGAAGCTGTCCATCCGCGAATTGGCCTGGCGGCACCTGCTGCACCTGGTTCCGGAGGACATTGTGGTGCCCTACGATCCAGCCGCCGCGCCAGCCGAACGTGCCAAAGCCTGCGCTGCCTGGAAGGAAGCCATCCCCAGCGGCAGTCTGCCGATGAGAAAGGTGAAAAAGAAGTGAGAGAGCGTCCAATAAATTTCGGTTAGCCGCGAGCCAGAGACGAGGGCGACAGGTTCCTGCGCTCGCCTCTGGCTCGCGGCTAATCGGAAAACTTTCCTCTTGTTCGCGGCGCTGCTGATCGCTATAGGGCAAAAACGGATCGAGGCAATCGCCCTCCTTGACGGGCATCCACGGCCGGGTTATCGTAAAGAAAGCCTTTCTGGGATAGCTGTTTTCGGACCACACCTTGAGGAAGCGATGACCAAGGCGGAATTGGATACCTATCGGGAAACGTTGCTGGCCTTGCGTACACGCCTGTCGGGAAATGTCTCGCATCTGGCGGAGGAAGCGCTACGCGCACGGGGAGGCGAAGCCAGCGGCAGTCTGTCGAACGCTCCCTTGCACATGGCCGACCTCGGCACCGATAATTTCGAGCAGGAGTTCGCACTAGGGCTGTTACAAAACCAAGAGCAGGCCCTCACGGAGATCGGTGAGGCGCTCGAACGCATTCGCAAAGGCACGTTCGGCCGATGCGAGGAGTGTGAGGGAGTCATCCCCAAGGCCCGTTTGCAGGCGTTGCCTTACACCCGTCATTGTGTCGCCTGCGCACGGAAGCTCCAACGAAGTTCATGAAGGGTCTTATGTCAGAACGATCTTATCGCATATTGCTGTGGATCTTGGCCCTGACCGGCCTGGTCCTGGACCAATCCAGCAAATACACCGTTTTCGCGTGGCTGGGTGAAAAGCCAGAACACGAGTACGTCGTCTTCCGCACGGACAAGGGCGGTTTCCAACTTGTTGCTCAGTTTGAGCACGATGAAGTTTCGGGTCTGGAGCGTCTGGAAGGCGGCCGTCGCGTGCCTCACGTCAACCAGGGGGCGTTGTTTGGTTTTCTGCGCGATCACAAGACGTTGGCTAACAGCGGTTTCGCGGTCATCAGTCTGCTGGCCGCCGTCGCCATCATCTACTGGAGCACCCACCCCCACACAGCCCGCGACCGCTGGCTGTGTGCCGCCCTGGGCCTGATCCTGGCCGGCACGCTCGGTAATTTCTACGATCGCCTTGTCTTCAACGGCGTCCGTGATTTCCTGCACTGGAACTATCTGTTCGATTGGCCGGTCTTCAACGTCGCCGATTGCTGCCTGGTTTGCGGCGCGGGCTTGCTGTTACTGCAAGCCTTCGCCGTGCAACCAGCCAAAGAGGAGATGAAAACAGACTCCGCTGATGGATCCCGGTCTCCATCTTTGGCCCATTCTGCGGAGTGGAGTACCGCGCCAAAAGTGTAAGATCGAGCCATCCCCGCGGCGTCCCTGCCAGGGCCGCGGGGGTGGCTTCTCAACTACCTCCGAAGCGATCACACGAATTCGATCCCATAGCGTCCCGCAACTTCCGCCTGACGGTCCAGGTCTCCAGGCGATTCCGCCAATACGCGGCTGAACTCCTCAAAAAACGGCTCTAACCCGGCTGGTGAGATGAGCAGGAGAAACTTTCCGATTGTTGTACCCGCGTTCCAGAACCGATGAGGGATGTCGCGCGGCCCCAGGACAAATGCCCCTGGACCGGCGACAAAACTGCGCTCACCGACTTCAAAGCCGAACTTCCCCTCCAGGATGTAGAAGGACTCTTCCTCGCGGCGGTGGACGTGACGCCGAGGTCCGTGCCCAGGGGGAACCAATTGTTCCAACAGGGCGAAGTTGCCGCCCGTCTGTGCGCCGATGGCTTTGTAGGAAGTCCGGTCCCCGCCGAGGGGGCTGATCACTTTCCCTTCTTCAGGCATTACAAAAAGTGGTTTCATCAAGGATCTCCTGGCGAAATAGAGCCTTTCGGGGTTTGCATGAACGCTCCTGCTCAGCAGGGGGCCAGCGGGAGTGACGTAAGAGCTAGCGGAAGAAACTCCTTCCCTCCTCTTATAGGAGAGGGTTAGGGTGGGTGGCTAGAACTCCTTAGCTGCATTATACTTCCATTTCCCACCTCTGCCTTCCCCCACCCTGCGCATCCGACAGTTTTTGGGGGGGGGCGGCAGAAAAGGCGTTCATGGCCATCCTGTGAAACCGTAATCGAAATGTAAATAACCCGTTACAGCGGACATGGGTGGAGCAAGCGCACCGAGATGACCAGGGTACGGCGTTCCCTTGAGAGCAGAACCAGGTGAACGATCCGGTGCCTGCGTTGCGGCTGTTGCTATTGGCGGGGTTCCCTCTCCTGTTTCAGTGCTTTCATCCTATCGAGGGCGCGTTGCACCGCCTGTTTGGTGGGGCCTAGTATGATGATATTCGCCTCTTGAGTTGGTTGGGCCGCCTGAGCCGGTTGGACCTTGGCCTTGAGTGCGTGCAATTCCGCCTCTTGGGCACGCACTTTTTCCAGCACGACTTCCAGATTCAGCTTGAGCAACTCGTTCTCATGGCGAAGGCGCTCCACTTCGCTTTTGGGTTTGCTGTCGCTCTGTTTCTCCGCGGGGGACGCTGGCTGCCCTACCGCGCGGTAGACCGAGCCGCTGGCGCCCAGCGCCGTCACAATCATCACCGCACCGACCATCATTTTCAGTTTTGTCAGAAACATGGATTTCAATACTCCTTTCATCAGGATAGCGCTGGAGGCAGAAACGGCGGTTAAGTTCCCTGCTGCGATCAGCAGCGCCGCTTTCGTTGTGGCCGATACCCATGCCGCCGGCACCTGCGCCGAAGCGACGCTTTCGCAAAGCGCCGCCGCCAGGGCGGTGCCTGACAGCGACAAACCGTAAGGAGCGAGACGTTGGGCCAGCAGGCGCCGCCCACGTGCTAGCCG
>JAJPHU010000135.1 GCA_021325115.1 Planctomycetota bacterium
ATAACCCCCTTTATTGTCGCTGAATGGCTGCTTCTTCGCCGCGAAGCATCACGTCGTTGTCCATTGCGAGATAACGGTTTCCGGCAGATGGGAGAACCAAGAAAAACTTGTCCATTTTTTCCGTTGACTTGCAGACGGAATTCTTTATCTTCTCATCTTGTTAACTGCTCCTCAACTTCATCTCTTCCCCAGGAGAGAGCAGAAGAAGGGGGGACGCTCACTCACAGGAGGCTGCCCCATGGGGCCCCGTCTGGCGAGTCGGGCGGGGGACCGATAACAAACGTATCTGGTGGGAATCGAACAAACTCTTTCGCCTAGACAAAGTGTTTCTTGGCGCTCAGCTTGCGCGCTGCGCCAAGACAAGAGGAACCAGGCTTCAGCTATCCAACAGCGCCCACCCGGGCCAGGGATTCGGCCCGCGATAAGCCGACAGGGAGTTGGGGGTCGGGGGGAAGGAAACCTTCCTCACAAGCGGTGCTGTTGGATGCTGAGGTCTCTTTTTCACTACCATCCGTTCTCCGCCGTTTGCTACACGGTCGCAAGCAGCGGAGAACGGATGCTCACGGCCCGCAGGATGTTCGAGGCCAAGGCCGGCTGCCCATAGGAGGTGAGGCAGCCGGCCTTTTTCTTTTCTTTGCCATCCCCGAAAATCCTCCTATCTGTTAAATTATCCACAATCCGCTCTTTAACGAGCCGGAAGCGACGGATGGTTGTGCCGTCGTTTACGCTTCCGGCTCAGAGTGAGCAGCGGAGCAATAAATGATGTTGCTTCCTACCTTCACGAGTACGCGCGCCGTTCTGGAAGAATTGCTGTCGCAGCGCATCTTGCTGCTTGATGGCTCGATGGGCGCTTTTATCTACGCCCGCGGCCCTCAAGAAGAAGATTACCGCGGCACACGTTTCCGCAATCATCCGAAACTGCTCAAGAACTGCACCGAAGCGCTGGTGCTGACCCAGCCGGGACTGATTGACGAGATCCATCGTTCTTATCTCGATGCTGGAGCCGACATCATCGAGACATGCACCTTCAACGCCACGCCGTTGGGGTTGGCTGAGTTCGCTCTACAAGAACACGTCGCCGAGATCAACCGAACAGCTGCCGAGATCGCCCGCCGCGCCGCCGATGACTTCACACGCTGCAACCGAGACCGACCGCGCTTCGTCGCTGGCAGTATCGGGCCGACCAACAAGACACTGTACATCGAACCCGGCCACGAACCGCCGGATACACGCTCTCATTCCTTCGATGACTTTGTGGTCAGCTACACCGCCCAGATTGAAGCGCTGATCGCTGGCGGCGTCGATCTGTTCGCTGTCGAGACCGGCAATGACATCCTTATTCTCAAGGCTTGCCTGTTCGCCCTGGAGAAATATTTCGTCGAACACAACGTCCGCTTGCCGGTAATCGTCTCCGGCACGATCTATGACAATGGCCGTACCCTGCTGGCCCAAACGCCAGAGGCGTTCTATATCTCGGTAGCGCACTTCGACGCTTTGGCGGTCGGCTTCAACTGCGGCGTCGGGGCGGACTTGCTGCGCGGCCCAGTCGAAAGCTTGGCGGCCATTTCACGCAAACCGATCTCGGTTTATCCCAACGCCGGCTTGCCGGACGGCATGGGCGGTTTCACCGGCGACCGCGAGCGCACGGCGGCACTGCTGGGCGAGTTCGCCCGCAACGGCTGGGTCAACATCGTCGGCGGTTGCTGTGGCACAACGCCAGAATGGATTGCCGCCATCGGCCGCGCTGTCCAAGGCGTCACCCCGCGGAAGACGCCGGAATGGCCTGCCTGGTCGTATTACTGCGGCAACGAAGTGCTGGTGATCCGACCGGAAACCAATTTCGTCATGATTGGCGAGCGTTGCAACATCACCGGCTCGCTCAAGTTTAAGCGTCTCATTAAAGAGGGCAACTACGAAGCGGCCGTACAGGTGGCGCGGGAGCAGGTGCAGAATGGAGCCAACATCCTGGACATCAATATGGATGCCGACCTCATCGATTCCGAGGAGGCGATGACGCGCTTCCTGCGATTGTTGGCCAATGAGCCAGATCTGGCGCGCGTTCCTCTCATGATCGACAGCTCGAAATGGTCGGTGATCGAGGCTGGCTTGAAGTGCGTGCAGGGCAAGCCGATCGTCAACTCCATCAGCTTGAAAGAAGGCGAAGAGAAGTTTCTCGAACAGGCCCGTCTTATCAAGCGTTATGGGGCAGCCGTGGTTGTGATGGCTTTCGACGAAGAGGGACAGGCCGTCACTGCCGAGCGCAAAGTAGAGATCAGCGCGCGTGCTTATCGTCTATTGACCGAACAAGTCGGTTTCGACCCCGGCGACATCATTTTCGATGTGAACATCCTGACAGTCGGCACCGGCATGGAAGAGCATGCGAACTATGCTGTTGAGTTTTTCGAGGCAGTGCGGCGACTCAAGCAGATGTTTCCTCACGCAAAAACGTCCGGCGGCGTCAGCAACGTCTCGTTCGCCTTCCGCGGCAAGGAAAATGAGGTGGTGCGCGAGGCGATGAACTCTGCCTTCCTCTATCACGCCATCCACGCCGGCCTGGACATGGGCATCGTCAACGCCGGCCAACTGCAAGTCTACGAGGATATCCCCAAGGACCTGCTGGAGCGCGTCGAAGATGTATTGCTCAACCGTCGCCCCGATGCCACCGAGCGCCTCGTCGAATTCTCCAAAACCCTGATGGTTAGCCGCGACCCCAAGGGAAGCACTTCGGTCCACACCTGGCGCGAGTTGCCGGTGCAGGAACGCCTCAAGCACGCCCTCATTCATGGCATCATCGATCACATCGATGCCGATGTGGAAGAGTGCCGTCATCTGTACCAACGGCCGCTGGAAATCATTGAGGGGCCGCTGATGGACGGCATGAACGTGGTCGGCGACCTCTTCGGCGCCGGCAAGATGTTTCTGCCGCAGGTGGTCAAGAGCGCCCGCGTGATGAAAAAGGCTGTCGCCTATCTGTTGCCGTTTATGGAGGAAGAGCGGAAAAAAGCCGGCGGCGAACACAAGTCGCGCGGCAAAATCTTGATGGCCACGGTCAAGGGCGATGTACACGACATCGGCAAGAACATCGTTGGCGTAGTCCTTTCTTGCAACGATTTCGAGGTCATCGACCTCGGCGTCATGGTGCCGTGCGAGACCATTTTGCAGAAGGCGCGGGAACATGCCGTAGACATGATCGGCCTATCCGGCCTCATCACGCCGTCGCTGGATGAGATGGTGCATGTGGCCCGAGAGATGGAGCGCGAGGGGTTTCAGCTGCCGCTGCTGATCGGCGGTGCCACAACCAGCGCCAAGCACACTGCTGTCAAGATCGCTCCGGCATATCATGAGACGGTCATCCATGTTAAAGATGCTTCGCGTAGCGTCGGCATCGTCGAACGTCTGACGCGGCCGGAGGAGAAACGCAAACTCGACGCAGAGAATCGGCACAACCAGGCCAAAGAGCGCGACAACTTCGCCCGCCGTCGTCAGCGCAAACTTGTCTCCTACGCCGAGGCATGCCAACGCCGTTTCCGCATCGACTGGGACAAGGCGCCGATTGCTGTGCCGTCGTTTCTCGGCGTCCGCGTGGTGCGCGATTTTCCGCTGACGGACCTTGTGCCTTACATCGATTGGTCGCCGTTTTTCATGGCCTGGGAGCTGAGCGGCAAATATCCGCGCATCCTTTCGGACCCCAAAATCGGCAGTGAGGCGCGCAAGCTCTTCGACGATGCCAACCGCCTGCTCAAACGCATCATTGCCGATAAGGCGCTGTCCGCAAACGCCGTCTACGGTTTCTGGCCAGCCAATAGTTGCGGCGACGACATTGTTGTGTTTGCCCCTCCGGCTGATGGAACCAGTAGCTCACCGGTCGAAAGATGCGAATTGCTGCGTTTGCCGATGCTACGTCAACAGTGGGAGCGGGAGGGGCAAACGTCATTCCGCAGTCTGGCTGATTACCTCGCTCCGCTCGACAGCGGTCGAGTGGATTATCTCGGCGCTTTCGCCGTGACGGCAGGAATCGGCGCTGAAGAGCTGGCGGCGCGCTTCGAGGCTGAGCAAGATCCCTACAACGCAATTATGACGAAAGCGCTCGCCGATCGTCTCGCTGAGGCATTTGCCGAACTGCTGCACGAACGCGCTCGCCGCGATTGGGGTTATGGCCGCGACGAGCATCTGACGAAAGAACAGCTAATCGCTGAGGAATATCGCGGTATCCGCCCCGCCGCCGGCTATCCCTCATGTCCCGATCACACCGAAAAAGCCAAACTGTGGACACTGCTTCAGGCTGATGAGGTGGGCATTCATCTGACCGAGAGCTTCGCTATGACGCCAGCGGCATCAGTCAGCGGTTGGTATTTTTCCCATCCCGAAGCGACGTACTTCGCCGTCGATCTCATCACACGCGATCAAGTAGAAAGCTACGCCTCACGCAAAGGTATGACGCGCGCCGAAGTCGAGCGTTGGTTGGCGCCCAACCTGGGGTATGATGTGGAGTAACGAGCGGAAGTCGTTTTCGTAACACGGAACAAGCCAGCTGAAAGAGCGTCTTCTCCGAAGGCACGATTCGGCGCTGATGGCCAACCGCGCCTCATAAGAGGCTGCGGAACTAAATTCATTCGAGTAAACGGTCACCCGATTGCCCATCTTCCCTGGGGGCGTCATGCGGACTTCGCGGCGTCTTCGCTACGGAGGCCGTGCCCGGTTGCCGAAGGCACGGCGGATCTTTCAGCCGGCTCGGGCCGCGTGCAATCCGGTAGACGCACGGTGAATGTTGTGCCGTGGCCAAGCGTGCTCGTGACTTCGATAGTTCCTCCATGAGCAGCGGTCACGGCCTGGCAGATACTCAACCCCAGCCCCAGCCCGCGTGATGGCGTTTCACGTTGACGGGCTTTGTCGCCCTGGTAGAAACGCTCGAAGATGTGCGGCAGTTCTTGCGGGGCCATGCCAACCCCCGTATCGGCCACTTCGAGGACACACGTATGCTGCTCTTCATCAAGGTAGAAATCGATGGATACTCGGCCCCGTGCGGGCGTGAATTTGATGGCGTTGTCGATAAGATTGTTGACCACCTGCCAGAGACGATTGCCGTCGCCGTGGATCATCACAGGCTCGAGACGGCGGACAGTCAGTTCCACATCGGCGGCTTCCGCCACCGCCTGAAACATCTCCAGCGAACTGGTAATAATCTGGTCCAGGCGCAGCGCTTGCGAATGCAGACGCAGCTGGCCGGCGTCTTGTTCGGCCAGGAGCAGTAGTTGATTGACCAGTACGCGCATCTGTCCGCACTCTTCCAGCAGGACCGACAGCACTTCCTTATATTCCTCCGTTGTGCGATCCGCATTGAGGGCTATCTCCAGCGAGCTTTGCAGGGCGGTAAGAGGCGAGCGTAGCTCATGGGCGGCATTGGCGGTGAACTCGC
This sequence comes from Planctomycetota bacterium, assembly GCA_021325115.1. Taxonomy (GTDB): domain Bacteria; phylum Planctomycetota; class Planctomycetia; order Gemmatales; family Gemmataceae; genus JAJPHU01. Next base: position 5,417 of record JAJPHU010000135.1, read on the forward strand.
GGCCCTGCTGGATATAGGCAGCGATGCGATCGAGCAAATGGTTGATTGTTTGGGATAGTTGATCCAACTCATCCTGCGTACCGCGGATAGGCAAACGTTCGTCGAGCTGTCCCGGACGCAACCGGTTGGCGATGCGGATAATATGGGCAATGGGACGAGTAGCACGGCCAGCCAGCACGTAGCCGCCCACAGGGGCGATCAGCAACAAGACGAGACCCACGGTCAGCAGGATGTTGGTGAAACGTTTCATGTCCGCCTGGGTGCGCCCCAGCCCGCAGCCTACGCGCAGCATCTGCATTTGACCGTTCGGCAAAGTCACGCGGCGGCAGAGGATTCGGTATCCTCCCACCGTTGCCGGTCCCCGGAACGCCATAGCACTCGCTGGCAGAATGTCCTCATCGGGTGCTTGTTCGCTGGACCACGCCAGACTGCCACGGTTATCGAGCAACTGGACAAATAAGCGACGCCGCGGGTGACTGGTGGCCTGACGATTGTAGCGGTCGTGCAGTTGCTCTGGCTTCTCGCCCAAAAGGTCGAGATACTGGGTCGCCAAATACAACTCTTCGCCGAGAAACTCGTCCACCATTCGCATCAGCGTAAAGTACAGCCCCGCGCGGATGGCTGCCAAGTTGACCACCAAAAGGACCAGGACAATGGCTGTGTTCCACAGCGTCAGCCGGAACCGAAGGGTCTGAAGGAATGTTTTAAGGTCGAATGACATAGCCGCGTCCCCGGATGGTTTCAATGGCCGATTTCTCAAAGCCCCGATCGAGTTTGCTGCGCAGACGATTGATGTTAACTTCGACGACGTTGGTCATCCCTTCCCAGTCGGCGTACCAGATGGCCTCACAGAGCATCTTGCGTGTGACGACTTGGCCGGCGTGACGCATCAGAAACTCGATGAGGCTGAATTCGGTTGGACTGAGATTGATTTCTTTATTGCCGCGGGTCAACCGCCGCGATGCCAGGTTCAGACACAGATCGCCGACTTCCAGGGTCGGCGACGGCCGCGTCACGGAACGTCGGCACACAGCCTGGAGACGGGCCATCAACTCCGGGAAGGCGAATGGCTTGACAATGTAGTCGTCGGCGCCCGCTGTCAAGCCAGCGACCCGCTCTTCAACGGTCCCCAGCGCCGTCAGCAGCAGAACAGGAGTTAGAATGCCCGCGCTACGCATTTCCTTCAAGACCTCAAGCCCGCTACGCCGGGGCAGCAGCAAATCAAGCACAATCACATCGAACTTCTGGCTCTTCGCCAGCTCCAGTCCACGCTCGCCGTCGCGGACCCATTGGCATTCGAGGTTAGCTTCTGCAAATCCTTGCCGCAGCGCCTTGCCTACCACGGGATCATCTTCAACGATCAGCAACCGCATCACTATCCCTCCCTCGTCAATCTCTCGTTAATCCCTCGTTTCTTTCTGAATTGTAATCCGAATCATACTCATACGGGAACATAGATGGCCTCACCATTCTAACAATATTGTAATCTAACAGGTTTTTAACATAAAATGCCTTTCGCATCCCTTCGTTTAAGGGATAGAATTCTCACGTTACGAAAAATACACGTTGAAGCGTTTCCTTACGAGACGTTATAAGATCGAGTCGCACGAACCATCTCAGGCATAAATCGGGACACGGTTCTCCCCTTTTCTGCCTGACTCAAAACACGGCTGAAATTCACGGCTTCGCATGGAGGCGGGGATAAGCTGGCGTGAGGAGAGTTGGGTATGACAATGCGATCGACGGACAGTGGGAACCCTGCAAAGCCGACAACGAGGAGCGGCAGCTCGGCGAATCCAACGGTTTTGGCCATGCGTGCCCCGATCACAACTTTAATGTTGATCGTGGCTCTCATTAGTGGCGGTTTTTTGGCATACAGCCGCATGCGTGTGGACATCTTCCCCGCCATGAACGTCCCCAAAATCTACGTCTTCCTCGACTACGTCGGC
>JAJPHU010000341.1 GCA_021325115.1 Planctomycetota bacterium
ACAGCACTCGTACATCAGTGTGCCGGGCATCACCTGGTCGTCCACAAAATGACAGGTCAAGAACCAGGCGTGCGGATCGATTTCGGCCTCGGCCCGGATGAGGCCAATGCCGAACCGCCCTCCCTTCGGATCGAGATGCGTGACGCGATCGATCAGTTTCATGCGGCCGCCGGGCAGACGCAGACCCTCCGGTAAGCGCCGGCCGGCAAAAGGCGAGCCGAAACATCCTTCGGCATCGCCCGTGCGAAGGGCATCAAGCTGGAGGGCACTGTACGATTCCTTGCCGATGGGCGGCAACTCTGCAGCATCATTGGGTTGGATACCGGGACGCGGCCGCGTATCCAGGGCGGTCTGTACGATGCCCTTGCCGGCCGCCAACTCGGCAGCGGTGAAAAAACCGGCGCAACCGTTCTGCATCGTCAAAAGCAACTCGCCATCGACCGTGCCTTCGAACTGGAACTTGAACAGAAACGTATCGCCCTGGCGGAAGAAGCGTTCGATGCGGATGTCGTAGCGGATGACTTGGCCGGGACGCGGCAGATGGCGATGGAACGTCACCGCCGCATCAAGCAGCCGGTAAACAGCGAGGCCGCGCGTCTGAAAATCGATGCCGAGATAGGCAGACAGGAAGAGATCAGCCTGTCCTGCTTCGATAGCGACACACGTAGCGATGCGGCCACCGTCAAGATACCAGGCACCGGGCTGAATGTCATGTTCCGTGACGATACGGCCGGACGCGAGCGAACGCGGCTGTCCTTCAATGGTCAGGATGCGATCGACCAACATCAACGGTTCATCAGGCAAACGGACACGCGTAGGATGACTATCGATGACAGCGAAATCGGGACCGAGAACGCGGGCAATGGAACCGACGGCGAATTCCAGACATTGAGCGCGATCGAAAACAACCGGCGAGCGGGACATGTCAACGTCCCGGCGAGTTGCTCCCTCAGGACGTTGACACGCCCCGCTTGCCAACAGGTACTCCGCCAGTCGCGCCTGGAACTGGAGATTGTCCCTCAGACCGCGTTGAAGCGTGGCAGACAGGCGAAGGTAGGCGGCGTGGGCTTCACCGATGGCCTGGCGAGGCGCTATCAATACCTCGTTCTCAAGCTCTGTCTGGGAACGCACGGTTGCGAAACTTCGCTTTGCGTCCGGCTGTGAGGTAGTAGGGGAGGCAGAGCTTTCCACCCTGTGTTCCCAAGTCGAGCTTGGGAATGAAGGAGTTGCGTCCTTGTTCGTGTCCTCGTTCCCCAACTCTGCTTGGGAACGTATGGCTGCGAAGCTCGGCTTCACAGTCCGTTCCGGCGATGGTACGACAAACGGCGAGCCGCCTACCGGGACGCTCAACAGCCGCCTCTGGACCGGCTGAGAAACGACGCGGCCTGTCGTCTCTGATTCGTACAGCGGCGACAGATCCACCGGCACACGCTCGGCCCACAGGTGAGCGAGCAAACGCAGGATGAGTGAAATGCCGTCGGTGCCGGCAACGCAAGCGGAACGAGCGCAGTGTGGACGGCCGCCGAGGATGCCAGCGATCATGCGTGTGCAGGACGCGCCCGGCCCCATTTCCAGGAAAAGGCGCACGCCGTCGCGGTAGGCGGATTCGATAACGGAAGGGAAATCAACCGTCTCGAGCGCTTGTGCCAAGATTGCTTCGGCGGCACTGTCGGCATTCAACTCGAAGGAACGGGCCAGGGCCGTGCTGTAGAAACGGATGCCGCGCGGCGGCGTTGTCGGCAGGCAGTGCAGATCGCGGTACGCCTCGGCCACTTCACGGACCACGGGGCAATGTACGGTCGAGGTCTCCGGCAGCGGCAAGAATTGACACTCGAGGCGCTCCACAAGGGTTTGCACCTGACCGCGCTCACCGCCGATGACGCATTCGCGCGGCGTGTTGATGATAAGCAAATACACCCGCGGCAATCCCGCACAGGCGTTGCGCACCGCTCCTGGTCCCCGATCCACGAGACCCGTCACCCAATCGATGACAGCATCGGGCGGCAACCGCCAAGCCTTGCGAGCGGCCTCACAGGGGCCGGTCAGATCACGGACAAATAAGGGCGAAGCGTTCAGCGCTTGCAGCATGGCATCGCGGTTGGTCCAGGCACGCAGGGCGAACAAACCGGCCGATTCGCCCAGACTGTTGCCGATTACTGCATCGACGCGAACTCCGAAACGGCGCACCACATCCGTCAACAGACTGCCCAACGCGACCTGTCCCATGATGCGCTCGCGCACCGTTGGGACAGCATTGGCGTGCTCGTTCCAGAAAATGTCGGGGAGAAATTGACTCCGCAAGTATTCATTCTCCGCATCTTGACGGCGGAGGATTTCCGGCCAGTAAACGGCAAGGTCGCGGCCCATACCCCGATAGTCGTTGCCGGAGCCGGGGAAGACGAAAGCGATGCGCCCGGTACGTCCCAGGGGCACCGGAGCATAAAACACACGATCACGGCAGGCCGGTGGCAGCGCCAAGGGACGGCACGGATCATCGCGCAATCCGCGCAGAGCAGCATCAATTTGTTCGACCAACTCCCGCCGATCGCCTGCCACCAGTGCGACGGCCAACGAGCCGGACGTGTCAGCTAGGGACGACCTATCGCTGACGCTTCCAGCTCCTCTTTCGTACCAATCGCGCGCTAACGTCTCTAAGCTGGCATCAGGCCTCGTTCCGAGGTAGTTGCGCAGCTGTCCCAAACCATCGATCAGAGCGCGGGCATCACAACCTGAGAGGACGAAGAGGCTCTCGGCGTGCTTACCCAGCGGATGCAGCCGATCCGGACGATCGCTACAAGCACCTGGTTCCCAGGCTTCGAGAACAACGTGAACGCAAGTGCCATCCACGCCGATAGAACTGACGCCGGCACGGCGCGGTCCTGTGGCACGATCGCGCAGCCAGTATTGCGGGTTGCGCAGCCAGGCGAAACGATTTGCTGCATGTGTCAGCTCCGCACGCTCGGTTGTGAGGTTGCGCAGCGGCGGCAGGATCTGCTGGTCGAGACATAAACACGCCTTGAGGAACGAGGCGAAACCAGCGGCGGCGCCCGTGTGGCCAACGTCGGCCTTGGCGCTGCTCAAAACGAGTGGTTGTGAGTTGCGGTGTGGGCCGAAGAACGAAGTGAGAGCTTGCGCCTCGCTGCGGTCCTCAGCAGGGTCGCCGCTGCCGTGCGTCTCGATGTAGGCGATTGAAGCCGGATCGATGCCGGCCTCGGCATAGGCGCGTTCCAGAGCCGACTCATAGGCAGCAGCCACACCGATGCCGCGGATAACGGCGTGGATGGTATCGCCATCGCGCACGGCATCTTCAAGGCGCTTGAGGACGACAGCCGCGGCCCCTTCGCCTGGCAGGGTGCCGTCTGCGCCGGCATCGAATGGGCAGACACGACCAGAAGCGGAAAACGGCCGCTGCCGATGAGCGGCCAGTACGGCGCGAACGTCTCCAGCCAAATCGACTGCCCCGGCGATGGCCTGATCGATCTCCCCTTGTTGCAGGGCGCGTACGGCCGCTTCCAGAGCGCGCAGGCCAGAGCTTTCTTCGCTGCTGAGAGTGAAGCTTGGCCCGCCGAGGCGAAACTCGCGGGCGATACGACTGGCGACGATGCTGCCCAGCGATCCCATGGTACGGCTGGCCGTCAGCGGTGGGCTAGCAGCATCGCGCAAGGCCGGATCGAGCGACCAGCGAAAATGGAAATTCGTCGTATTCAGATCGAGTTCCAGACCAATGAAGACGCCGGTGCGAGTGTCCCCTCCTGTATCCCCTCCCGTTCCAGGGGAGGGTAGGCCGGCGGCATCAATGGCTTCGGCGGCTACTTGCAGCATGAGCAATTGTTGCGGCAACGTCTCCTGCAATTCACGTGGCGGAATGCGGAAGCGATCCGCCTGGATGGTGATCTGTCCCGTGATGTAATAGCCGGCAAAAGAGTGAGCATCGAAACCTTGCTCGCGGAACCAGACGCTTTCCGGCACGCCCCACCAGTGCGGCGGCGAGGATGGTGATACGTCGTTGTCACCGCCCAGGACGCGCTGCTGGAAGGTACGCAGCGATTTCCAGGGGCCGAAGTGGGCAGCCATACCGACGACGGCGATGGCGGGAGCCTTCCTTGTTGGCCAATCCGCAGTGTTCACAAGGGCAGGAGCAGTCTTTGTGGGCACTACAGACTGGCAAAACCATTCTTCCAGCAATACATGCGCATTGATGCCACCAAAACCGAAGGCGCTGACGGCGGCGCGGCGCGGAGTGGAGCTATCACGCCGCCGCCACCTTTCTCCATTTTTAAGGATGCGAAAAGGTGATTTTTCCAACTCCAGCCCGGGCGCCGGCGTTATGAAATTGGCAGTCGGCGGCAGCGTCTGGGCGCGGAAAGCGCAGAGTATCTTGACGATTCCAGCCGCCCCGGCAGCAGTCAGCAGATGACCTACCGTCGATTTCACCGAGCCGATCACACATTGTCCAGGCCGCCAACCTTCGGTGTCCCACAAAAATTTCAGACTTTGAAACTCTACAGAATCACCGACCGGTGTGCCGGTGGCGTGGCACTCGATGAGATCGACATCGCTCGGTTTCCATCCCGCTTGCTGGTAGGCGGCGTGCATGGCCCGCAACTGTCCTTCGCTGCTGGGAGCGAGCAAATTGCCGTCCACGTCGTTGGACAAGCCAATGCCGGCGATCACCGCCAAAATGCGGTCCCCCTGGCGCAAGGCATCTTCCAGTCGTTTGAGCAGAAAAACGCCGGCGCCTTCGCCGACCACCAGGCCATCGGCACGCGCATCAAACGGCGAGCAGCGGCCGCTCGGCGACAAAGCACGCAGCTGCGAAAATCCCATCTGTGTGTACAGGCAATCGGGACGCGAGACACCGCCGGCCAGCATGGCATCGGCGCGGCCAGCCCGCAACTCGTCCACTGCCAGTTTCAGTGCGTACAACGACGAGGCACAAGCCGCATCGAGCGTGCAGCTGCCGCCGCCCAGACCGAGCGCCTTGGCCACTACCCCCGCAACCAGACCGGGAACATAACGATTCAGAGGCGAGTGGGACGGGGCAACACTCCGATCCGTCAACCGGAGTGTTGCCTCGTCCCACTCACCCAGTTTCTCCAGGAACGTGCGGCCCAGATAGGCACGGGCCAACTCCGAGACGCGCTCGGTCGGCAGGGCGATGTTGCCGAGAAGGACGCCGATACGGCGGCGATCCAGCCCGTGCGTCACGCCGGAAGCAAACGCCTGCCGGGCAGCATACAAAGCCAGGTGAAAGACCGGATCGAGTTCAGCCAACAAGTCGGTGGGAAGATCGAGACCGGCCGGATCGAGCGGAATCTCGTCGAGAAAGCAGCCGCGCAGTGAATAGACGCGATCCGGACGAGCGATGGCCGGATCGTAAGCGTCGTGTGGATCGAGGAGCCAGCGTCCCGGCGGCACTGCGCGGGCCGCATCTGCACCCGCAAGGACTTGCTCCCACAAGCGCTCGGGGGTGGGCGCAGAGGGGAACAAGCCGCCCATTGCGACAATGGCAATGCGATCGTCCATGTGCAGCTTCTCCGTTCAGGGGGCCGTGGCCGAGGTGAGAGATCGCCGGCCAAAAGCGCGTCGCAAGGCCGGGTCCATGACACACTCGTAGCCTTGCAGACGGGCGATGACTTGGCCGTGTTCATCGAGATAATCGATGTCGGCCAAAGCGTGCAGGTCGCTGTCGTGGGTCACGTGAGCGATAACACGGACGCCGGCTGCCGGGAACGCGCGTTGATACTGCCGGTAGTGAGCGATGTGGCAAGGCAACGATGGGGCACCGTGTTGTTCCTGACTCCACACGACCATAAGCTGGAAACTGCAATCCAGGGCCAGTGGATCGGCCAGCCAACGCTGGCGCAGTGGCCGCTGTATCCATTCCCTCGGCGGCGGGGCAATGCTCACGCGAGCAATGATACCACGCGCGCCGCAGCCTTCAATCTGTTCGATACCCTGCAAATAGGGTCCGTGAAATAGTAAATTTTGATACACCTCCTCCGGCGTGCGGCTGTAAGGCCGACAGTGCGGCACAGGCGCGGGAGAAGGTGCGGCTGGCAGCTGGCTGGCCAGCACAATCTCAGCGCGGGCGTGCAGTACTTCGCGGCCCTCGGGAGTCTGGCTGCGCAACTCGACCGGGGCGATGAAAAAGCCGTCGTGCTTGACCGCTTTACCGGCATGAATTCGCAGAGTCGGGGCGGCGTCTCCAGCGAGGATGACGCCGTGGAGGATGCGTAAGTCGTTGCAACCGTGGAACAGCAGGCCAGGATTTTGGTGCAAGGCGCCGTGCGCCAGCCATTCCAGGATCAGCACGGTCGGCAGCACAGGCCGGCCATCAAGGATATGCGCTTCCAGCACCGGATGTGCCTCACGTTCCAGAACACGTTCAAAGGCGCTGGGCAATGCTTGCAGCGAACGGCCAGCGTCCGCCGGTTGGTGAAGGGCTTGATCAGCCGGCTGATGCCGGCCATTCGCCAATGATGGAGGGGAACCAGAAGCCAGAACGACTACCTCAACCGCATCACCCGGCGGCGAACGCAGCTCCTCGACAAGATAATTCGCGCCGGCCTCCAGCGGAATCAGGCCGATGCCTTCCTGGGCGAAGACTTTCTTAAGTGCAGAGTTGACCATGCCGCCATCCCACGGTCCCCAATTGACAGAGACTACGTGGCAGCGGGGCAGACGGATGGCCCATTGCTGGGCCAATTTATTCAGCACTTCATTAGCGATGGCATAATCGACCTGTCCGGCGCGGCCAAAACGCGCGGTCGAGGAAGAAAACAGCACCAGAGTCCGGAGTTCATCCGGGGCCACCGCTCGCAATAGCGCTTGCAGACCGGCGACTTTGGTTGCGTAAACGCGCTCGAACTGCTCGACCGTCTTGTCTTCGATGCGGGCATCAGCAAGCACGCCCGCGCCGTGGATAATGCCGCGAATCGGCGCGTTCAACTGCTGACATACCGTTGTCAGTACGTTCTTGACAGCGGCTGCGTCGCGGATGTCCACAGTGCGATAGAGTGCGCGAGCACCCGCTGCTTCGATGCGCTCCAGAGTCCGCCGGATCTCACGTTGAGCGGATATCAGGCGATATTGCTCACCAATCACCTTGAGTGAAGCGCTGCCGTTAGTGCGACTGCTTAATTCCCGTTTGATCTCGCTTTCACTGATGAGAGAGGCCAACCAATCCGGTTCCGGTTCCGGTTCCGAAGTACGGCCAAGCAAAACCAATGTTGGCCGGAACGCCCGCGCCAGGGCTACAGCAACTTCAGCGGTCACACCGCGCCCGCCTCCGGATAGGACCATCACGTCCCCGCGATCGAATGGTGTCGCCGTACCAGCTAGCAACGGCTGTACGAGACGCTCCAACGTGCATTGCCGGCTGCGCGCCAAGCCCACCTCGACAGGTCCGGAGCGAAACATTTCCTCGACGATGGCAGTTGCAGCCTCATCAGCATCACGGAAATCATCGGCCAGATCGATGGCTTTGCAATGTACGTCCGGCCATTCCTGCCCTGCGGTCTTGGCCAAACCGGCGAGGCCGCCGTCGAATGGATCGCGCCCCGCATCAAGATCAATCAGTCCAAAAGCGCCGTCCAGACGCGATACGGTAACGAACAGGGCACCGCCCTGCTGACCGGCGGCACGCAGGGCCGGACCGGCATGCTGTAAGCCGAACAAAGCGTGTTTCAGGAATGCCTCCTCTTCGGGCTGGCGCTTGGCCGCGATCACCAGAGCGCCGAGGGACGCTGGACGCTCCTGTCGGCAGAGATCAGCAACAGACGAGCAACGCGGACGATAACCCCGCATCCGCAGACGTTGCACCAAGGCCTCGGACAGTTCTGCATCATCTGACGTGATCCAGATCAGCGCCCCCGGTTGCAAGCGCAACGCTGGCCGGGTTGAGGCGTGCGCCAACGGCGCGACTCGCAGGATGCTTCGCTCCAGTAAGGAGTGGCTATCTGAGCCGCGACCGTCAGGAAATGGTTGCGACTGTTTTAATGCCACTCCCTCACGGTCGCGGCCCTGTTCGTCACTCGAAGTG
>JAJPHU010000001.1 GCA_021325115.1 Planctomycetota bacterium
CTTTGCTGCGGGTATCCACCACGGTAACTGCGTCGGAACCGAAACCCTTCTTGAGCGAATCGATTTCTTCCAGCCGGTCGGCCTGAAACTTCGGCTCGAATTTCACCGCCTCGACGCTGGGGATAGATGTCTCGCTGGGCCGTTTCTCTTTGTTCCACAGTTGCCATCCCCCATCGAGTATAGCCACATTCTTGAGTCCGAGATATTTCAAGGTCCACCAGATGCGGGCCGTATCGGTTAGGGCGCTACCATAGACCACTACTGTCGAATCGAGGCTCAACCCAAGCTGGCCGACTTTCTCTCCCCAGGCTTGGGCATCGTGAAAACCACCGGGCTTTTTCCCCAGATCTTGCCAATCCTTCACGTCCACTCGAACGGCCCCTGGAATATGCCCTCGGGCATAGTCCGCTTGCGGTCGGGTATCCAGAAGCCGCAGTCCGGTTCGCCCCAGATCTTTCTGGAGTTGTTCCGGCTCGATCAGCATGGTCCGTGGTTCCTTGCTCGTTTCCACTTTCTCGAACTCGATATAATAGTTTTCCTTGAGGAACTTTTTCTCAGCCACCTTCTTGAAGCCGGATGATTCGATCTCTTTGACGACCACTTCCTGTCCCGCCCGGACATGATTCAGCACCCACTCCCGGCTCTTGCCCTCGATGCGGTGAAAGTCAATCACGATAACCCGACCACCCGGTCGCAGCGCCTCATGAATCGAAGCCATTGTTCGGAACGGAAACTCGAAATGGTGGTAGACATCGCAGATGAACGCCAGATCGATGGACTTGGCCGGCAGTCGCACGGAATCCGCCGTGCAGACGACGCCGACCACGTTCTTGATGTCCGCCTCCGTACAGGTCTTCTCGATATGCTCAATGAACGGGCGAGCGATGTCCACGGCGTAAACCTTTCCCGTGGCACCGACCTGTTTGGCGAACAGGCGGGTGAACAGGCCGGTCCCAGCACCGATGTCGGCCACCACCATCCCTGGTTTCAGATTGCAAGCGGCGACAATCTCTTTGCGCTGAGCGAAAATTTCCCGGCTCTCCGTCTCGAATTTACCAATGTACTCCGGCACATTGGGGTTCTTGAACGGTTTGTTAATGCCGGGACGGACACTCTTCTCCTGGGCAACGGCCAAGTGAACGAAGGGCACAATGACAAGGACGAGCAGCGCTCGAATTAGCCCAAAAGTGGATCGGTGCATGACGACTTCCTTTTTCTTTTCAGTGATAACGTGTATCCTACTTCCGATGGTTATCGTTTTCAATCAATCCCCACGAAGTCAAGTTGTACGTCGATCTTCCACATTACCCTCGAAATAGCCGAATGATCCACAGAACCAGACTCAAGGCCAGACTGAGCAGCAGGCACGTCACCAGCGGAAAATAGAAACGAAAGTTCTCCCGCTCGATACAGATGTCGCCAGGCAAACGGCCTAGCCAGGGAATCGACGGCGCAAGAATCCAGACCAATCCGACACCCGTGATGACCAGGCCGACGATCAGTAGCAGCCAACCGAAATTGGTGTGATCGGTCATTGCTGGCTTAACTTCCGCATCTCAGCCCGTAACGTAGCCTCTGGCGTCACACCGACGTGCCGGGATGCTATCCTGCCGTCTTTGAAGATCAAGAGCGCCGGGATCGAGGAGATGCCGTAGTGGGCGGCAAGCTCCTGATTTGTATCCACGTTGACCTTGCAGACTTTGAAATCCCTCGCCAGCGCCTCGATAGTCGGGTTCATGACTCGACAGGGACCGCACCACGAGGCCCAAAAATCGACTAGCACCGGCTCGCTGGCCTGAAGGACTTCTTTCTTCCAATTGAATTCGTGCAGCAACATCGGCATTCTCGCTGGCGAAGACACTTCAGGGGCTACCTATTGGCATTCTACACTTTCGTCAATCCTTCTTGTAAGGCACCGATTCACAAACGATCCAAGAGCAGACGGGAGAAGGCTATGCCGATTATCGTCGCAGCAATTCGTGCCGCCATCCTATGCTGGGCCATCACAGCGTTCGCTGCGGACTGTACCCAAGACTCAGACACAACGAAGACAAGATTGGTACGAGAAATCGTCATTCCCTTGGAACGGACCTAACAGATAATCCCCATCTTTTTGAAAAGGAAGGTGAAGCCAACTTTCTTCAGGTCTGGCAAGGGCTGGCCGCATGTGCAGGTTCTCACCTTTAGTTTTCGGCTTGCCAAAAAGCTACTGCCAGAATCGGAGGCCAATGTTGACTTCCCGTTGTCCCGCTCTCCGCGGAGGAACTAGTACCCGGAGACGTGATCTTGCTCGATACCAGCGACGACGTGCCCGCCGACTACCGGGTGTTGGAAGCCTTCGGGCTGCGCGTCAAAAACGCGACCATGACGGGCGAGTCATTGCCACAATCCCGCGACGCCCAGCCCACTCCAGAGGAGAGTCCCCTCCACAGCCGGAACGTCCTTCTCGCGGGCACCTTGTCAATGTCTTCCTATGCCGCAGTCTCACTGCGTCCGCCTTCGGAAGCGGTGTTCTGTCCAACCGACTTATCCTCACTGGCATTGCGGTGGAGCTCGTGTTGCTCCTTCTCATTGCCTGCACGACAGCTGGCAACCTACTCTTTGGCACGGCTCCGATCCCGTTGGCGGTGTGGCTGTTCGTAGCGCCTTTCGCGCTGGGAATGCTCGCCCTCGAAGAACTGCGCAAGTAGGTGGTGAGAAGGCAGCGGGGCATCCAGGAGGACGAAACCAAGCGTGCCTGAATTTTGGACAAACGGCCAGCGACTTTGCCCGTTTTTGATGAGGCTTCGCGGAAACTGGCACCCCCTTGCCAGCCTGGCGAGCATCCTATATAATTTATGGTGGGAGAGAGGGCAGGGACGCCCGAATCGAGGTCGGATTGGCTCGACCAGCGCGAACAGCGCGAGGCAGTCCGCAGGGTTCGATGGCTGCCGAGGCCCTAAACGGCCCAAGCTAGGTGGCCGAGGGAAATTGCGGAATGCCATCTTGGGGAGGACGTCCCAGAGCGGGCCGGTCGCTCGCAGATGGCGTTAGAAAGCTGCCGGCCAACCAGGCAGTGCCGGATTGGGTTGGCGGCCCGCTCAGCGGGTAGCTTGTCGGCGTCTTCTGCGAACGCCCAGCAAGCAAAGCCCTCTCTTCCTGGCCCGGTTGGGAAGCCGGGCTTTTTTTATGCATCTTGAAAATCTCATCAGCGGTGAAATCCGGCCAGCAGCCAGCGTTTGACTGCTTCCACAACCGTGAGATACATTCCCAGTACGCCCGTCAGAAAAAGCCAGTACATCCTCCCTGGCGGCGTAAAGCCGAGCGGCCCGGCCAGGGGTGAGAACGGTAGCAGCACGCCAATGCTAACGACTGTTACGATGCTGAGTAACAACGACAAGCTCGGCCGGCTCCGCAGCGGATTTCCCATTGTGCGAATCACAAGCAGGACCAACGTTTGCGTTGCCAGCGATTCCACAAACCAGCCAGTGTGGAAGAGCATCTCAGAAGCCTGGAACACCGCCAGCAGCACGAAAAAGGTGAGGAAATCAAACAGCGAACTGAGGGGACCGAGCAATAGCATGAAAGAACGGATCAAGGTGATGTTCCAGCGACGTGGTTTTTGGATGAACGCGGCATCGACGTGATCAGTGGGAATGGTCACTTGTGCCAGATCGTACAGAAGATTATTGAGCAGGATTTGCGTCGGTAGCATCGGCAGAAAAGGCAAAAAGACGGAAGCAGCGGCCATGCTGAGCATGTTGCCAAAGTTGGAGCTGGTTCCCATGAGCAAATACTTCATGACGTTGCCAAAAGCCTTGCGTCCCTCGATCAGACCGCTATGCAACACCCGTAGACTGCGCTCCAGGAGGACGACTTCTGCGACATCCTTCGCAACATCAACCGCGGAAGCAACCGAAATACCGACGTCCGCGGTATGAAGAGATGGAGCATCATTGATCCCATCGCCGAGGAAGCCGACCACATGCCCGCGTTGCTTTAGAGCCAGCAAGATGCGGTTTTTCTGTGCCGGCGTGATGCGGGCAAAGATCGTGGTTCTTTCTGCCACGGGACCCAAGGCAGCATCGCTCATCTGGTCCACCTCATCTCCCAGAACCACCACGGATGCTTCGAGGCCCACCTGGGTGGCAACATGGCGGGCGACCAACTCATTGTCGCCAGTGAGCAGCTTGACCTGGACCCCATCACGGGCCAGGTCTTCCAAGGCTGCCGCAGCATCCGCTAGAGGTGGGTCGGAGAATACCAGGAAACCGGCGAGCACCAGATCTGTTTCGTCGGTGGCGTGATACGCCGGCCGAGGTGGGACCGATCGATAGGCTACTGCTAGGACCCGGTAACCCTGGACACCGAACTGCTGGTAGATTTCTTCAGCGTGATCGCGGGTGCTGCGGTCCAATGGGGCCGTCCGGTTGTCTGCTTCGTAAGCCGTGCATAGCGGCACAACGGATTCTGGAGCGCCCTTGACAATCAACCAGAGCTCGGTTCCTCTGCCCACGATGACAGATAGCCGACGTCGCTGGCAGTCAAAGGGTATCTCATCGAGCTTGTGATAGTCGCTGATCTGTGGAGGAGGATGGTGGGTAAGAATCGCCGCATCGAGGAGGCTTTTAATCCCAGTTTCGTAGAAGCTATTGAGATACGCCAGCACCAGGACATGCTCAGCAGGCGTCCCCAAAGTGTCGAGGTACTGCTGCAAACTCATGGCACCGCTGGTCAAGGTTCCGGTCTTATCGCTGCACAAGATATCCATGCTACCGAGATTCTGTAATGCAGCCAGATGCTTAACGATCACGTGCTGCCGGGCCATATGCACTGCCCCTTGGGCCAAGGTGACTGCAGTGATCATCGGCAGGAACTCAGGCGTCAGCCCGACCGCCAAGGCAATGGCAAAAAGCAGGGACTGCAGGGGCTCACGCCGCAGGGCAATGCTGACCGCGAATACAAACACGACCAGAAAGAGAACTGTCTGCAGGATTAGGTAGCTGAAATGACGGATACCTCGATCGAACTCGGTTTCCGGTGGACGCATGGCCAGGCGCGCTGCAATGCTGCCAAACACTGTCTCCCGACCAGTCTTCTCGACCACAGCCACGGCCGTCCCACTGACGACCGAGGTGCCCAAGAAGACCCGGTTGCGTGCCTCAAGGGACACGGTTTTCGTCACGTCTTCTCCTGCCTCTTTCTCGACCGGCAATGATTCACCGGTGAGGGCCGCCTGCTGCACGTACAGGTCGCGGGCTTGCAGCAAGCGGACGTCTGCCGGCACCAGGTCGCCAGCCGAAAGGCGAAGGACATCGCCTGGAACGAGTTCCCGCCGCGGAATCTCGTGCCACTCCCCGTCACGAAGAACAGTCGCTGTCGCCGCCACGGACTCACGCAGGCGCTCAACAGTCCGTTGCGACCGGAACGACTGAAAGAAGTTGATCCCGCTACCGACCAGGACAATCGCGGCCATGATGGCGGCATCGAGAGCCTGCCCGAGCAGAGCGGTTACCAGGCTCGTAAGTAGGAGGAGGAGTACCAAGGGATTCGCCAGCACCGTCAACAACTGCAGTGGGCCGGTGCGTAGTTTCCCAGCGACCTCGTTTGGCCCTACCTCTGCCAATCGCTGGCGAGCGATGGCACTGCTCAGGCCGAGTTCGGAAAGGTATTCCGGCATAGAGGAAAGAATTGGCGGCATTAAGCTGGAACAACCATCCTTTCGGGAGAGGGTCGTTGCGCCCGATGGAGTCATGGCTAGGGGTGGTCCAGCCCCCGCAGCTTCTTGATCCGCTGGTGCAACCCGATCAGCATAGACCGGATTACAGCCATCTCGCTCTCCTCCGGAATGCGGGTAGTCACCTGCTCGACATGGGCGATGAGATTCTCCAGTTCCCGGACCTGCAAGAGCAAAACCTCGATCAGCTCGTCCACCACGGCCACCAGTTCTTCGACTTGCATGAGCAGTCCTCGCAACGGAGAATTGCGCCAACTGGGCGCCAGACTGACTGGCGAGCCGCGCCGGGCACCAATGGCCCTTGATAGGGACTCGCCAGCGGCACGATCATGTCTTCTGTGTGAGCGCCTTGAGCAGCAACGACCAGTGCGCCATGACCGTGTGATGCTGCTTCTTGAGGCGCTCGTGAGCTTGCCGCTGTTGGGCGTGCTTGCTGGCGTTTTCCTGGTGCGTCCGGGCCATGTCGAGGAGCCCATCCCCCGGGCCGCCCCGCTCGTATTCGGCGAGGGCGTGCTCGTGGTCCTTTAGAGCCTGTTCCTCCGCGGTGATCGCCTCCAGGTGGGTTTGCAATGTCCTGCAGTGCTCGCGGAGCGCTTCTTCCAGCTTCCGCACGCCGTCGAGGAGTGCCTCGTCGGTCTCTTTTTCCCAGATGGTGAGGTCATCCCGCCACATGGAACTGTCACCGAGCCACTGCCGGTGTTCGCCGTGCATCTCGACATGAGCCGTCGCCATCTCTCACCTCCTGCCGTTCGTTGCCGCGGCTTCAGAACGTCACTCTTCGATCGGCTCGGCCGCCCGGCCGCGTTCGCCCTTGGTTTCGGGGACCTCGGTCAGTGTCGCCTCCGTCAGCAGCAGGAGGCTCGCCACCGAGACGGCATTCTCCAGCGCCGTCCGTACCACCTTGGTCGGGTCGATGATGCCGGCCTCGACCAGGTCTACGTACTGGCTCCGTGCCGCATCGAAGCCATAATTGCCCTTGCCGGCCCGCATCTGCGTCACAACCACACCGCCATCCGCGCCGGAGTTCTCGGCAATCTGCCGGGTCGGGGCTTCCAGCGCCTTTTTGAGAATTCGCAGCCCGGTACGCTCATCCCCATCGTAGTTGGCTTCCTCGCACTCGACGGCGTCGATGGCCCGTAGCAGGGTCAGCCCGCCACCGGGAACGATGCCCTCGGCCATGGCCGCCTTGGTAGCGCTGATGGCGTCCTCCAGGGCTTCCTTGCGGCTCTTCATCTCCGCTTCCGAGGGGGCGCCGACCTTGATGACCGCCACGCCGCCGGCCAGCTTGGCCAGCCGTTCCTGCAACTTTTCGCGGTCATAGTCCGAGGTCGCCTTCTCGATCTGCTTGCGGATCTCCTGGCAGCGGCCCTGGATGGCCTCCTTCTTGCCGCCGCCGCCGATGACCGTCGTGTTCTCTCGGTCGCTGACCACGCGCTGCGCCCGGCCCAGGTCGTCGAGCTTGATACTCTCCAGTTTAAGGCCCAGTTCCTCGGCGATGAACTTGCCGCCTGTGAGGACGGCGAGGTCTTCCATCATGGCCTTGCGCCGGTCGCCGTAACCAGGAGCCTTAACGGCGATGCAGTCGAGAACACCGCGAACCTTGTTCACGACCAGTGTCGCCAGGGCTTCCCCTTCCACGTCCTCGGCGACGATGAATAGGGACTTACGCGCCTGGGCGAGTTGCTCTAGCAGGGGGATGAGGTCCTTGAGGATGGCAATCTTCTTCTCGTAGAGCAGGATAAGCGGATCTTCGAGTACGGCCTGCATCTTCTCGGCGTCGGTGATGAAATAGGGGGACAGGTAGCCGCGATCGAACTGCATCCCCTTGACAACCTCCAGGGTCGTTTCAATGCCCTTGGCCTCCTCCACGGACACTACACCCTCGCCGCCGACTTTCTCCATGGCGTCGGCTACGAGTTCACCGAGCACCGGATCGTTGTGAGCGGAGATGGTGGCGACCTGAGCCTTCTCCTTGCGGCTCTCGACCGGCCGGGACAAGGTCTTGATCGCAGTGACGGCGGCTTTCAGGCCGCGGTCGAGCCCGCGCTTCAAGTCGATGGCGCTGGCGCCGGCGGCGACGTTGCGTACTCCTTCTGTGAAGATGGCTTGGGCGAGCACCGTGGCCGTGCTCGTGCCGTCGCCGACCGCGTCTCCGGTCTTCTCGGCCGCCTCGCGGATCATCTGGGCGCCGAGGTTCTCGTCGGGATCCTTCAGCTCGATCTCCTTGGCGATAGTAACACCGTCGTTGCAGACAATCGGCCGGCCCCACTTCTTGCCGATCAGGACGCACTTGGAGCGGGGGCCGAGGGTCACCCGCACGGCGTCGGCCAACGCGGTTGCTCCGTGCAGGACCTTCTCCCGCGCGGCTTCTCTGAAGAGCAGATGCTTGTTTGCCATGCGAATCTCCTTGATCCAAAACTATCGATACTTCAAGTGGTCAAGCTCGCACGCGGCTTTCGCTTCCAATCGGTCAAGGATTGTTCTCCTCCGAGCCTCCGCAGCCGAGGTAGCCGCACGACGAATTCACTGCCGTGACCGGGACCTGCACTCGACGCTTCGACGCTTCCACCGTGTAGTTCCACCAGATGCTTGACCAGTGCTAGCCCAATCCCCAGGCCCCCACGTACTACTTCTTGCGACCGTTCTCCTTGGACGAATGGCTCGAAGAGGTGCGGCAACAGCTCCGGGTCGATCCCCACTCCGTTATCACGTACCCGCACAGTCACCTCGTTCCATCCTGACTCGACGGTTAGCCAGATCTGGCCGCGGGGCTTCGTGTACCGCGCGGCGTTGGTCAGCAGGTTGATCAGGATCTGGCGAATTCGAGTTGGGTCGCCTTCAAAGTACAGGGGATCCGGCGGTAAGGCAGTACTCAGTTCCTGGTGGCGCTCGTCCAGGGCCGGGCGACTCGTCTCAATGGCCTCGGCCATAACCGGCACCAGATCAAATCGTTCTCTCGACAGCACCAGTTTACCTCGGTCTGCTCGCGCCAGATCGAGCACACTCTCGATGAGTCGGGTCATGTACCGCGTCTGCCTTTCCACAACATCCACGGCCTGATCAACAGACTTCTCGTGCGGGCCAGCGGCGCGGATGAGGTGCAAGGCGTTGCGAATGGTTGTCAGCGGCGAGCGTAGCTCGTGTGCCAGGACAGCCAGCGCATCGTTCTTCTCGACGGTCCGACAGACCGGCATGCCTTCTCGGCAGCTCCGGTCGTGTTGTGTGTCCAGTATGAGCATCATGGCTTCCCTCCACTCGGTCAAGGCTCTTACTTGGTAGCCCCTCCACTGCCCAGCCGCTCGGGGGGGATGATCTCCGAATCGCCGCTCTCCTCATAGCCCGGGTGTCCCTCGGTGATGTCGGGATCGATGCGAATACCTTCCGGAATGATCCCGGTGATGTCCACGGAACCCGGAGAATCCCTTGGCTGATGCAGCAGCGCCGGTGGAACGGCGGACACGGTAACACCTGCTTCTTCTTCCACACTGACCGCCTGTTGCTCTTCAGACGTTGGTTGGCCTTGTTGCTCCGGTGTCATATTTCCTGTCTCCTTCAGCCGGCAGGCTGGTGTCGATGCACAATCCCTTTTGGGCGGTCGCACGATACCAATCACTGGAAGCAATCAGTCGATTCCTTGCCAGTTCTCCTCGTCCCGGTAGTAGTCGAGGAGGTACTCCAGCTCCCGGATCAGCGTATTCTGCTTGTACGTCCGGCTTAGGTCTTCCAGGATGAAATCCTCACAGACCTCCGTGAGCCGGTCGTGCAGCTTACGGCGGTGGCCATGCAGTTCGAGTCGCTTTTGGCGTAACTCCTGGTGTTTGGGAGGCACCTCCCGGTGTCGCTGTTCCATTGGTCAACACTCCTCTGCGCTCGTAGCGAGTAGATGATTCGGGGAGAACCTTTGTTTACTAGGGGAGAAAGGCCCCGGCAAGCGAAGGTCTCTCCTCATCCTGCTTCTCTGTCTGGCGAGCAGTTGGCATGGTGCTACGGCGTGATGGTGATGTTGTTCTCAACCGTCGTGACACCCGGCGCCGCCCAGGCCGCCTGCTGCGCCTCTTCTCGCTCCGCCCACGACCGCACGCTCCCGTACAAGATCACCTTGCCGTCGTGCGCCTCGACGCTGATCCGCCGGGCATCGATCTCGGCGCTGCGCTTGAACGCCTCCTCGATCTTCTCCTTGACATGGCTCGGCGAGACGCGCGCCTTAATCGTGATGTTATTGGAGACGCCCCGGACTCCGGTCAGGTAGCGGACGGCATCGTGAGCAGCCTCCCGCTGGTACTGCCACTCGACCTCGCCTTCGAGCGTGACCCAGCCGTTGCTGACCGTGACCTTGATCTTCTCGTCCGGCACCGAGTAGTTGGACTTGAGGGCGCTGACGCACGCCTTGGCGATGTCCTCGTCGGTGCGCTTGGCGCTGCCGGGGAGCTTGATGTCCAGCTCGTTGGCCACGGCCCTGACTCCGTAGACCCGCTTAGCCGCCTTCTCGGCAGTCGAACAGACTCGAACTCGTCGCGCATCCAGTTCAGAGAGAAGGAGAAGTCTCCAAACGAGATCAGTTCACTGCCTTTCGCTGGCTCGGCCCTCCTCTTCCTCCAC
>JAJPHU010000299.1 GCA_021325115.1 Planctomycetota bacterium
AAGGGGGAGGAGGTTTGGTCCGCTAGCGCTAAAATTCCTGGAGACGATTTCAACCCTCTTTTCACCAGCCCGCAGCGCCAGCAAGGGCGGTCCTTGCTGGCGCTGCGGGCTGATTTTGAAATGGCCTCTACAATAGCTCGAACAGGAGTGTAATATGGATCCCGAACGCTATCTCCTATATTCTCATCAGAGGACTGGCGCGATGGTTCCGCAGTTGGCATAAAGAAGAATAGCAACAACCCTGTGCTACTGTTTTCGTGATGCACTTTCTCGACGCCCAACGCCCTCCACACGGCTTGGACTGAGCCTGTCAGTCAGTTAGCTTACGCCAGTCATTCGTCTTCAAAAAGCAGCCGTTGCGTCCCCCCCGGCCGTCGGAACGCTGCCGTGGATAATGCTGGAAAATGCGATCCGATTCCGGCCCGGCGACATCCCAGCGCAAACAGCGAAGCGATCTGCTCGGCCAACACACCTGTTCCCTTCATGCGGGAGCCGAAACGCGGGTCGTACATGGCGCCACCGCGCATGTCGCGCAAACGGGCCAATACCTTATCGCAACGCTCCGGATAATGTTGCCGCAACCACTGCTCGAACAGCGGTCCCAGGCCATGCGGCAGCCGCAGCAGTACATAGCCTGCGCAGCGTGCTCCAGCTTTTGCCGCCGCTTCGAGAATGGCCGGAATCTCGTGATCGTTCAGTCCCGGAATCACCGGCGCTACCAGGACGCCGACTGGCACACCGGCGCGTGCTAGCTCCGAGAGAGCGGTCAAGCGCCCGGCGGGCTGGGTGGCGCGCGGTTCCATCCGGCGCGCCAACTCGCCGTCGAGCGTGGTAATCGACAAAAACGCCGCCACTGCCCGGTGTTGGGCCAACTCGGACAGCAAATCGATGTCGCGGCAAATAAGGTGATTCTTGGTGACAATACCCACCGGATTGCGGAACTCGACAAACACTTCCAGACAACGTCGCGTCAATTGCAGACGGCGCTCGATTGGCTGGTACGGATCGGTCACACCGCTGAGGGAAACGACCTTCGGTTGCCATTTCGCCGAGGCCAGTTCCTTGCGCAGCAAGGTCGGAGCATCTTCTTTAACGAGTATCTTGGTCTCGAAATCCAGGCCGGCTGAGAAGCCGAGATATTCGTGAGTCGGACGGGCGTAGCAGTAGATGCAACCATGCTCGCATCCCCGATAAGGATTGATGCTTACTTCAAAGCCGACATCGGGACTGTCATTGTACGTGAGGATAGAGCGAGCATGATCGCGGTAAAAGTGGGTAGCGGGAGAGGGCGACTCGTCCTCAGCGACGGTTTCGTCGCGTTCGTAGTGGATCAGTTCGAAGCGATTGGCCGGGTTACCTGAGGCGCCGCGGCCGCGGATGGGACCTTGTTCTGTTTCCATATCTCGCTCTCCCAGGCGTTTTTCAGGGCAAGAGAATACCTGCAGATGAGATAGCGTCTGCTCGTCTCTCACGACCGGGAAGAATTGTAACAGCAGAGATACAGAAAACACAGGGTAGCATACGAAAACGAGCCGGAAGCGTAAGCGACGGCTGAGAATCTGTCGCTTACGCTCCGGCTCGGCCGCTTGTTTATCCGTTTGTTAACGGTTGTTCGACAGATCAATTTCGATCTCAGAGAGGTCTACTTCGGCTTGTTCCTCCAGGGAAGCCGCGTCGTAGACATGCTCCCAACTGCCAGCCGAACGGCGGTCGGACCATTCGGGATATTTCTCCATCTCACGCTGGCAGGCGATGCACAGCGTCGTGTAGGGCAAGGCATTGAGTCGGCCCACCGGGATCTTGCAGCCGCACCCCTCGCAAATGCCGTAAGTGCCCTGTTTGAGGCGCTGCAAGGCCCGCTCGATCTGGTGCAGCTCACGTGCATCCAGCTCGGCGAGCTGAGAGGCCATCTCTTCGCTGCCGGATTCAAAGGCCACATCCGCCGAATCGCCTCCGGCAACCGTTCCCTTAAGGTTTCGTAAGCCATCCAATTCTTCCGCTAGCTTCTTGCGGATGTCCGAACGGCGGCTCAACAAGGATTTATGCAGTCGCAGTAATGCGTCACGTCGTGCCATGACTGACCACCTCACGTCAAAGGATGATAGACTCGCTTATTGGGTCGAGCCGTTGGCTCCTCCCTCTCAGAGACCGCGCCGGATATTCGGGCTTCTGCCCGCCAACCAATCGCAACCCTGAGTTTGTGCCTCCACTCGTGCCCAGAAAGACGAACAGATAAAAACCTTCTCCATTTTAACAGCAATTCCTATGCCGCATACTCCTCGGAGCATTGTTTGGACGAAATCTTCATAACTCTCGGATTCCTCGGCATTTCCAGCATATCTGGTTCCCCTGTATCCCCGGTCAGCAGCGCAACTGGTTCATTTTTGAACAGATCGCTGCCGGATTTACAGTCAACAGGGCTTTTTTCGCGCCTATCCAAAGGCGAGAGCGATGTAAGTATACCCGACAAAGAAACGGGCGAGCGGCCTTTTCGTTTGTCATCTTGAGTTTTTTCGCTGAGATGATGAGATTATTCGTCGGGAAAAAGCAGCGGCAACCCTTTTTCGTTTTTCCCGGCTAGCGAGGCTTTTGCATTTTGTAGCGACACTTGGGCAGTAAAACTGCGAATGAGCCGGACAAAATGTTTGCTTACCGTCCGCAGCGTAAGCAGGGCAAGGAACTCATCCTTGCTTTTGCGCTGCGGACGGTAAGGTTCTGTCCACATTATTCGCGCATGGCGGCGAACCACCCCGACAATTCCGCCCCCGGAGCCAGGTACCACAGCCGCGGGGCAAAGCCAGCCTCCAAGCGGGCCGGATCGAGCACCGAGCCGGACGGCAGCGTAGGAGATTGGACGCCCAGCCCCAGTAGATCGGCGAGCGTGCTGGGACGCTCATACTTGATGGCCTGATAATCCTCGCTGAGCTTGGCGGCCTCGCGGGCCGCTTCTACGGCATCGTCGAGAGTGCCAATCTTATCGATCAGTTTGAACTTCAGCGCATTCTCGGCCGTCCACACGCCGCCGTCGGCGAGATAGCGCTCATAAGATTTGTGCTCCTCGACCTTGTGGAGGGAACCGGGTCCGACCTGGAGAGGGGTTAGGGTCAAGGACTTGAGGAGCTTGCCACCGGTCAGCATCGGCCGGCCCTTCTCGACAACCTGCACAAAGCGTTGATAGGCGTTGTTGACCATGTCTTGCCAGACTTGTCGCTCTTTCTCCGTCATGTCGGCGAACGGGGAGCCGCTATCCTTGATCTCGCCTTGCTTGATCGTGACGAGCTTAACGCCGTGATCATCGGCGAGCTTCTTGATGTTAGGAAACGAGGCATAAACGCCGATGGAGCCGGTGAGCGTGGTGCGTTCGGCGAAGAGGGTCTGTCCGGGCATGGCGACGTAGTATCCGCCGGAGGCGGCCATGCCACCCATGGAAACAATCAGTGGGCGCGGCCCGCGGTCCTTCTTAGGATTGCCGTCCCGCAGCTCCAAGAGCTTGTGATAGAGATCGTCGCTGGCCGTGATGCTGCCGCCGGGGCTGTTGATGCGAACGACGATCGCTTTGACGTGGCGGTCCTCGGCCGCTTGTTCGATCTGCTTGTGCGGATAGGCAAGTAGTCCTTCCAGAAGAATGCCATCCAGCGTGATGATGGCTATTTTATCTGTGGCGGTGCTTTTGCCGGCGTAATGTTTCTCGGCGAGCGGAACGGTGGTCGGCTTATGCAGCAACAAGAAGCCCATGCACAGCAGCAGGATGACCAATATGCCGATGAGGTTGAGCGCGAGGGAAAGAGCGAAGGCGCAGCCAAGCAAGGGGGTCCGGCCCGGCAATGCAGCCGGAGGTGCGCCGGATGATTCGGGGACGTTGCTCATGGAGAGAGCCTCCTACTAGCCAGCAATGCCTGCACGGGCTGATAAGGCACCGAGTTATCCTATGCATTCCCAGCTGCTTTGAGAAGCGCCTGCGTCTACCGAGCTTGGAGTCGAAATGCTTTTAAGATACGCTGGGCACGGCGAGGTTAAGGGCTACCGGCCCTCACTCCCCCCCTCACCAAGGGGGAGGGAAGTGTCTGCTCATCCTAAGGGCTGGCGGGCTTTTCCCTCCTCCACAAGGGGGGAGGGTTGGGGTGGGGGGACACAACGCCTAGGCTCCATTGCCTTGGCATCTCCTACCTCAGCCCTCCCCCACGAGGGGAGAGGAGGTTTGGTCCGCTAGCTCTAAAAATCCCTTGATGGAAAAGGACGTGAGGATGATGCTTCGGTGCGTGTTGGATGGCTTATTGTTGTATGCGCGGTTATGGGGCGAGCCGCCCTTGCTGCTGGCCTTCGACGGCGACGAAGCCTTCGCTCTGGAGGCTGTTGAGGCGTTGTATTACGAAATCGTGGCCGCAACGCGCACAGAGCGGATCGCTTTGGATCACCCCCGTTTTCGTCTGCTTCGCTACGCCGCTGACTTTCGGTCCATCGAAGATAACGATGCCGCTCTGGCCTGAGCCAATCCCTTCGATTTTCGCCCTTCGCGCAAGAGGGCTTTCACCCAGGTTGCTTCGGCTCCGCGTAATGGCGGCTTCAACGGCTTGCTGTAGTTGATAGCGCGGTGATTTCATAGATTCGCCTCGCTGCAAACACACTCCGACTGCCGTAAAGCCGCATTGTACTTTCGCATGCCTTTCCGTGTTATCTCAACTTCCTCTTCGCGCCGAGGCGTTTCTTGCGCATCAATAGCCCTTTGCCCTGGTTCAAGGAGGAACGCCGTGATCACGGCAGGAATGGAGCCAAGTTACACTACCCCCCTGGGCCAGTGCTTCGAGGGCGACGCCCTGGAAGTGCTGCGCCAACTACCCAGCGCGTCGGTAGCGCTGGTGCTGACCTCGCCGCCATTCGCGCTGCGGCGGCGCAAGGCTTACGGCAATGTTGAGGCATCGGAATACGTCGAGTGGTTTTGGCCGTTTGCCGTCGAGATCCATCGTCTCTTAACCGACGACGGTAGTTTCGTCTTTGAGCTGGGCGGCGCCTGGGAGCGCGGCCGCGGTACGCGTTCGCTCTATCAGTATGAGCTGATATTACGCCTCTGCAAAATCTTTCATCTGGCCCAGGAGTTTTACTGGTACAATCCGAGCAAGATGCCAACGCCAGCTGAGTGGGTGACGATCCGCCGCACCCGCGTCAAGGACGCTGTCAATCCAATCTGGTGGCTGGCGAAGACCGATTCGCCGAACGCCGACAATCGCCGGGTGCTGCGGCCCTATAGCCGATCGATGCGGCGTCTGTTACGCGATGGCTATCAAACGGCCCGGCGTCCATCGCAGCACGACATCGGCCCGCACTTCCGCCGCGATAACGGCGGCGCCATCCCCCCCAACCTGCTGCAAGTGCCGAACACTCGTTCTAGTGATGAATATTTCCGCCGCTGCCGCGCCGCCGGCCTGCCCATCCACCCGGCGCGTTTTCCGGCTCCGGTGCCGGAATTCTTCATCCGTTTTCTGACCGAGCCGGGTCAGCTGGTGCTCGATCCGTTCGCCGGCAGCAACGTGACCGGCCACGTCGCCGAGCAGCTAGGGCGACGCTGGCTGAGCATCGAGATCAATCCCGATTACGTGGCCGGTTCGCAGTTGCGCTTCGATTCTCCGGTAGTCCATAGTCTGTAGTCTGTAGCAAAGGGCTATCAGACTAAAGAATTCTTCTGTCTTTGCTGTGGATACGGACTACAGACTATTTCAGTGCCCGGTTACGCAGCAGGGTGAGGTGCCGGCCAAACCGCTGCAACAGCTGGCTGTGAATGTCGCACAGCTGAGCGATGTCGTCGAGCGTAATGTTATGGCCGTCACTGAGGTTGGCACTGCCCAATCCAACCTGGCGTTCGATCTCGGCCAGTGCTGCCCGCAGGTGATCGAGCCGCGCGTCGAGCGCTTCACCGGACATGTGTTCTGTGATGTTCCAGAAACGGCAGGCGTCGGCGAAGGTCAGCTCTTGCTGCCGTTTTTCGCGGAACTTCTCGTAAGCCGAGGTGAGGAATAGTCCTTGCAGTAGCTTATCGTGATCCTTGCTCAGTTTGATGGGCCGATCGCTCTTGACGGTTTCCGGCTGATCTTCGCCCTGCATTAGTCGCCGCACGGCTCGCCGGCCTTCCGGACTGAGCGCGTAGAGCTTTTGTCCCATCTTGACGAGCCAGCCGCGGCGGGCCAAGCCTTTTTCGCCCATGATGCTGGCCAACACCTTATTGGAGTCGGGATATAGCTCATCGTAGCCCTTGAGTCCAAAGGTGCGCGGATACTTCTGCCAGGCGGCGACGATGAGCGCCTCGGCAGAGAAAGGCGACTGACCCTGTTCTTCCAACTGGAAAGCGGCCAGGAGTATTTTTTCGGGTACGGTGCATTCAGCAATGGTGTTCACATCAACCCCCATATACGATCCGCAAAGACATGCCGGCGCTGGACACTTCAATTGTGCAATTGCCGGAGATGGGATCGCAACGGGATTTGCCTCGACGAAAGGTGAAGGCAGCTGAGGGCAGACGGCGTACTCGCTACAATCGGCGCCTCTGCGCGCACGTATGACCGGAAGGTGAGGAGCAAACCCGCCAGATAAACGAGGGCCCCGATCACGGCCGGAGCAAGATGGACGGCATCGTTATAGCCGACTGCCGGATGGACGCCAATGGCCGCCCCGAAGCCGATTATCCCAACCAGGGCCAGCACACACCACAGCCCCCGCGATGGTCTCCCGCACCATAAACACAAAAACAGAGCTGCGCCGCAGCTGCATACAGCTCCGCCGAATCCGGCACGATCGTGGGCGATCAGCGGCACCAGCCGCGGGTTGAGCGCGTGCAGCTCCTCGACGCGCACGTCCATGTACGCCAGATCCTGCGGCACGAACACGCACGTCATACCAATCACGAGGATCGTCAGACCTGCAATCACCAGCCCGAACGCCGTCGCCAGAAGACATGCCCACCCCAGCCCGGCCATCGAACGACAGGACCAACGCACTGAA
>JAJPHU010000084.1 GCA_021325115.1 Planctomycetota bacterium
CTCGTTCTCCTCCGGGGTAATCGACAAGTACCGAGAAGAATAAGATAGTAACAGTCACACGCCCTTGATTGTATAAGTTCTTGCCAGAGGAGCAGTACGCATGAACGCCGCCGACTTGTGGAAGCGCTATCAGCAATATCTTTGCAGCTGCCCATCGATCGATCTGTCGCTGGACATCAGCCGTATGCACTTCGATGATGCGTTCCTGGAGCGCATGGAGCCCGCGATACAGCGCGCCTACCAGGCGATGGATGCACTGGAGAAAGGAGCTATTGCCAATCCCGATGAGAACCGCATGGTCGGTCATTACTGGCTGCGTGCTCCGGAACGGGCACCGAATCCGGAAATCACCAAAGCGATTCGCGACAGCGTGGCGAGCATCAAAGCGTTCGCCGCTGATGTTCATACCGGCAAGATCAAACCGCCGAACGCGGCGAAGTTCACGCAGGTGTTGTCCATTGGTATCGGCGGCTCGGCGCTAGGGCCGCAGTTCGTGGCCGATGCGCTGAGCCAACCAGGGCAAGACCGTATGCAGATGCACTTTATCGACAATACGGACCCAGACGGCATGGCCCGCACACTCTCTACACTGGAGAGCAAGCTGAAAGAGACGTTGGTACTGGTCATGTCCAAGAGTGGCGGCACGCCGGAACCGCACAACGGCATGGTCGTCGCCGCTGCCGCCTTCAAGTCAGCAGGACTGGATTTCGCGCCGCATACGGTTGCTGTCACCATGCCCGGTTCGCACCTGGATAAACAAGCCGTCGCCGAGAAATGGCTGCATCGCTTCGCCCTGTTCGATTGGGTGGGCGGCCGCACCAGCGAAATGTCCGCCGTCGGTTTGGTGCCGGGAGCACTGCAAGGAATCGACATGGATGCCATGCTCGCCGGCGCCGCCGCCTGTGATGAGGTGACACGCTGCCACGACACGCGCCGCAATCCAGCCGCCCTCTTGGCGCTCATGTGGTATGCCGCCACCGGCGGTAAAGGGCAGAAAGACATGGTGGTTCTTCCCTATAAAGATCGATTAATTCTCTTTAGTCGCTATTTGCAACAGCTGGTCATGGAATCGTTGGGTAAGCGCCTCGACCTGGACGGCAAGCGCGTCGATCAGGGCATCAGTGTCTACGGCAATAAGGGATCGACGGACCAACATGCGTATGTGCAGCAATTGCGCGACGGCGTGAACAATTTCTTCGTCACGTTCATCCGTGTGCTGGAATCGGGTGGCGCGCCCGTGGAAGTTCAGCCGGGCATTGGTGCCGGCGATTATCTGCATGGCTTTCTACTCGGCACGCGTGCGGCCTTATTTGACAACGAGCGCCAATCGCTAACGATCACCGTACGCCGTGTCGACGCCCGCAACATTGGCATTTTGATCGCCCTGTTCGAGCGCGCCGTCGGTTTCTACGGCAGCCTGGTGAACATCAACGCCTACCATCAACCGGGCGTCGAGGCCGGCAAAAAGGCAGCTGCCGCCGTGTTGGAGCTGCAAACGAAAATTGTCAAGGCCCTGTCTGCGACGCCGCGAACCGCCGAACAGATTGCCCGGGATATCGGCGCCGCCGATTCGGCGGAGACGGTATACCTGGTGCTTGAACACCTCGCTGCCAACCAGCGGGCGAAGATTTCTCAGACAACAGACACGAGGGCGGGGGCGGCGACGTTTTGCAAGGTGTAGAATCGAACGAGGCGGAGCATCTACGCTAGAGCCTCTCGAAGCATGGGCCTTGGCGAGTCTGTAAGAAACCGACGCCCATTTTGAACCGACGCCAATTTTTCTAGCCAACAAACGGCTATATTGAGGACCAAGAGATGTTTGTGGGGCCGTTGTTAGCGGCATTGCTGGTTTCTGCTGCTGAAACAGATAATTCGCGCCTGGCGGTAATTCGCACGCCAGCGGACTTCACCCTGACGACACAAGACGGCAACCCCTTCCGGCTGTCCTCGTTACGCGGTAAGGTCGTGCTGGTGAGTTTCGTATTCACTACTTGCAACGGCACGTGCCCGGCCACGACACATCGCATGGTCCTTGCCGCCGAAGCGCTCGCCAAGGCGGGCTTGCTCGATAAAGTGCATCTTTTATCGATCACCCTCGACCCGGCACGCGATAAGCCAGCCGTACTGCGCGATTACATGCGTCTGTATGATATCGAGGCGAAACACTGGACGTTTTTGACTGGCTCGCCCGAACAGATTGATAAGGTGTTATCGGATTGGGGCATGTGGGTGCGTCCGGCGGCGAATGGGCAACGAGACCATCCTTCGCGGGTGTTCTTACTCGATAGACGTGGACGTTTGCGGGAGATTTACGATCTGCAATTCTTTCGGCCGCGCTGGGTGCGTGAGGACGTGCAGCTGTTGCTGAAGGAAACCGAGAAGCGAACGGCTCAACCATGACAGAATTATCGCATTTCGACGAACACGGCGCCGCACGTATGGTAGACACCAGCACCAAGGCCGAGACGCTGCGCGAGGCCAAGGCCAGCGGTCTGGTGCGCATGGCGCCGTCCACTCTCGCCCTCATCCGCGCGCGCGGCCTGGCCAAGGGTGACGTATTGGAAGTCGCGCGTCTGGCCGGCATCATGGCCGCCAAACGCACTGGTGAGTTGATCCCCCTCTGTCATCCTCTGCCCATCACCAGTGCCGCCGTCGATTTCACGTTCGCTGGCGATGATGTACTCCGCATCGAAGCGACTGTGCGCGTCTTTGGTCGCACCGGCGTTGAGATGGAGGCGCTGACCGCTGTCAGCGTCGCCGCCCTGACCGTCTACGACATGTGCAAGGCCGTTGATCGTGTTATGACCATTGAGCGCATACGGTTAGAGGAAAAGAGTGGCGGCCGTAGCGGCGTCTTTCGGCGCGAAGATTGACGCTGCCGCCGCAGCTCCATAGGATGCAACGAGAATTGAAGTTTCGGCAACCTCATGCCGAACCTCTTACGAGCCGGAAGTGTAAGCGACGGCAGGCAATCCGTCACTTACGCTTCCGGCTCGTAAGAGGTTCGGTGGTGGACCCCTTATGAATTCCGTCACACTGGCTCCTCCGCCATTGATCGCCCCAGGGCTGGACCTGTATGCTCCCATCGCCGCCGACCTGGAGGAAGTCGAGCGTATCTTGGCCCGCGTCCTGAAAAATAAGCACCCGCGTGTCGCCGAGGTCGTCGCTCACGTCCAGCACTACCGTGGCAAACGACTGCGGCCGATGCTGTTGTTGTTGACCGCCCGCGCCTGCGGCCGCATGACTCCGGCACATCACGTCCTGGGCGCTGTCGTTGAGATGATCCACACGGCCACGCTGGTGCATGATGGCGTGCTCGACGGCGCCCGCATCCGCCGCCGTCTGGCCACGGTCAACGCCGTCTGGGGCGTGCAAACCAGCGTATTACTCGGCGATTATCTATTCACTCATGCGTTTCACCTGGCCAGCACGCTTGACGATGCCCACGCCTGTCGAATGATCGGCGAAGCCACCGACCGCGTTTGCGAAGGCGAGCTTTGTCAGGTGCTTCAGCGTGGCAACCTCGATTTGAGCGAAGCAGAGTATTTTGATATTATCGATGGTAAAACGGCAGAATTGACGGCGTGCTGCTGTCATCTCGGAGCGCTGTACAGTGGAGCCCCGCCGGAAGTGGTGCAGGCGCTGGTGCGCTATGGCCGCCGCGTCGGCCTGGCGTTTCAGATCGCCGACGATTTGCTCGATCTGGTCGGCGAAGAGAAAATGACCGGCAAATCACTCGGCACCGATGTGGAGCAACAAAAACTGACCCTGCCGTTGATTTATCTTCTCAACCAAGGCGACAAGGCGTCGTCTGCGCGCGTCCGACAAATCCTGAGCAGTCCGGACAACCATAAGCGCGAATCACTGCGACCGTATCTGATCGAAGGCGGCGGCTTGGCCTATGCCCAGCGCCGGGCCGAAGAACTCGCTGCCGAAGCCCGCGCCGAGCTAGTGTGCTTGCCGCCCTCTCCCTGTCGCTCGATTCTCGAAGCGCTAACGGAGCGCGTTGTTCATCGGAATACTTAGGTATCTATCAGGGCTAACGAGCCCAGTGTTCCACCATGAGCCAAATCAGTCCGTTCGGCAGCAACATGGCTACCATCATACCGTAGGCAAGATCCAGCCACACAAACGAACTAATCGCGCCCAGATAAATCAGTGATACCAACGGAACAGCGATCAGTTTGGTCAGGAGCGACGTTTTTCTCGTCTTCAACGTTTGCCAGATCGAGCGCGCATCGCCGGTACTGGGGAAGGCGTGCATGGCGATCGACACGCCCAGCCAGATGAGGACGTAATCGAGCGGATCGCCCGCATCAAATTGAATCACCGGGATGGCCGCCGGCGCGGCGATCAAGGCACCGACCACTGTGTTCACAAGAAATGGACCTATTCCGATCCAGATTTGCTGATAAGGAAGCGCCGGCAGTTCATGCAGGACATAACCAGCAGGCTTGCCGAAGCGGAAATAACAAACCTCGAGCATGGCGACTCGGAACAAACGGCAAAAGAGCTGATGGGCCGCCTCGTGAACGATCACGCCGGGAAACGTCAAGAGCGCGATGAGTTCGCCGGGGATGAATGGTCTTTACTCGTTGATTTTAGGGGGTCGCTTGCTCTTGAGCGTCTGGATCGCCTGGTTCACTTCCGTAGCTACTTCAGACGATGTTTTATGTCCCTCCAGCCGATCGAGGATAGGGACGGCTTCCGTCACCTGTCCGGCGCGCAAGCGAGTAATCGCCAGCTGGCCCAGTGCAAGAGTGGAGTCGGGGAAGCGCTCGGCAACTTGTTCGTAGTGATCTGCGGCTTCGGCGAACCGTCCCCGCTGTTCGGCCAAAAACACAAACGGCCAGGATGATCGTGCAGCTTATCTTGATCCACACAGGGAACGGACGCCGACAAAGGAGATCGCGGCATTGGGCGCACAGGGACAATTCAAATCTTTTTTCCCTCTCCGTATTCCCGCAATGAGCACACGTAAGGGACGCCTCAGACGGTTGATCTTCGAATGCGGCCGCTTCCATAAGTTGTTCTCTCCCCCAGCAGCTTAAAGTCACCCTCTCATTTCCACGCTCCGCGTGGGAACGAGGGGAACTATCAGATGCCCACGCTAATCTACCGCTCTCGTCGGGCGCCTTCAACATCCAATTTGCGTTCATCCACAGCTAGTTCTCTATAGAAATCACACGTTCGCCGCGCGATGTTGGGCCAACCGAAGGAGCGCTCGACGCGCTCGCGCGCGCTCTGCCCCATGTGCCGACGGCGCTCCGGGTCATCGAGAAGGCGATTGATAGCGGTGGCCAAGTCGAGAGCGAAGCGTTCCGGATCGCGCGGCTCGAAATCGCCGGGGCCGCGCGGCTCGAATGGTACCAACAAGCCGGTTTCTTCTGCGAGCACCACTTCCTTGATGCCGCCGACCGCCGAGGCCACGACCGGCGTGCCGCAGGCCATCGCTTCCAGATTGATGATGCCGAACGGTTCGTAGACGGAGGGACATACAAACAGGGCAGCCTGCGAATACAGGGGAATGATGTCATCCTTGGGCAACATGCGGGCGATCCAGATCACAGCATTGACCGTGCGCCGCCGGGCTTCCTCGACCGCTGCTGTCATCTCGCGGTCAATCTCTGGCGTATCGGGAGCGCCGGCACACAGGACGATTTGCGTTCCCGGATGAATGTGCGGGATGGCGTGGACGAGGTGGATGATCCCCTTTTGGCGCGTGATACGGCCGACGAACAGAATGTAGGGTTGGTCTGGATTGATACCGTGGCGAGTGAGGACGGTGCGATCGGGTGTGGGCTTGTACTGGTCGAGGTCAATGCCATTGGGAATAACACGAATCCGCTGGCGCGGCACCCCGTAGAGCGCATGTACGTCCTCGCGCATCGCCTCAGAAACAGCGATAACGCCATCGGCGTTGCGATAGGCGGTGTGTTCGATCCATGTACTGGCCTGATAAGCGGTGCCTAGCTGCTCAACCTTCCAGGGGCGGTGCGGCTCCAGCGAATGCGTCGTCAGTATCAAGGGCGCGCCAGTCAATTGCCGGGCCAGGCAACCAGCCAGGTGCGTGTACCAGGTGTGGCAATGGATCACATCGATGTTACGCAGGCTGCCGGCCATGAGAAGATCACGAGCCAGCGTGTCCATGAATTTCTCATGGCGCGGATCTTGGCAGGGTAAGGTGAAGTTCGGCCGCACGCCACGAATCGTCAGATTACTTTCGTGGATCGATTGTTCGCCGAAGCAAAGGACAGTCACGTCATGTTGGCCATTATCCAGACGCGCCAGCTCGCGCGTGAGATATTCAACGTGAACGCCGGCGCCGCCATAGACGTGCGGCGGATACTCATTGGTAAGAATGGCGATGCGCATTCGATCGGCTCTTTTTGAATACTACTGCAAGGAACCGCCAAGACGCCAAAGAAGCCGAGAAGCCCAGAAAAGACGAAACAAATCGAAGGGAGAGCTTTACTTCTTTCGTTTTGATTCAATCTCTCTGGGTTTTTCCGTAGCGTTCTTGGCGACTTGGCGGTTTTGTTAGAGCTAGCGGGCACAACCACCGGGTAGACAACAACCCATTTTCATGGTTATGGGTGCCGCGCAGTGACATGACGACTCTTAGGGCTAACGGACTTTTCCCTCCCCCACAAGGGGGGAGGAGGTTTGGTCCGCTAGCTCTTAGCTATGTCTATGTCATCGCGGCAGCCTTGGGATTGATAGCCCTCTCGGCCAACATGTTCAGCTTTTTATCGGTCTCCTTTTCCTCGGCAAGCGTTTCTTCGAGAAGGCGCGCGGCCTCTGACTTGCCGAGTCGCTGCGCGAAAGCACGTGCCGTACCATAGGCAGCAATCTCATAATGCTCGACGCGCTGCGCCGCTGCAATTAACCCCGCGTCCTTGACGTCTGGATCGCCCTTGCCGGAGACAATCTCTTCGCCTTCTTCGATTATCCCTTTCACCCCTTCGCAGGTTTTGTTCTTGGTGCTTTGGCCGATGCTCTGGAAGACCTTCTCCAAGCGTGTCACCTGGTTCTCTGTTTGACGAAGATGCTCCTCAAAGGCGGACCGGAGAGCGGGATCGTGCGCCGCCGCTGCCATCTTGGGCAGCGCTTTAGTGATCCGCTGCTCGGCATCATACAGATCCTGCAACTGTTCAACGAACAGGTCGTCGAACGTATTCAACGCCGCACTGCTGGTAAACAAAGCCATGCGCTCACTCCTTTTTGCTGAGTCTCCGTCCGGCCAACTACGTCCCCATAACGCAGCCCGATCCGGAATGGGAAACCATATATTGAAATGAGCAATTGAGGTGCCGATTTCGTCCTGCGTTGGCACGTTGGCAGCGTACCCCAGACAACCATCACCCGTCAGGAAGTCCGTCTCGCCTCATATGCATCCAGCCGCGCTCGATACTCTGCCTTTTCTTCCGCGCTTGCCAGTTCGAGAGCCTGTCGCTGGTGCTCGACAGCTTCGGCGAATTGGCCCGCAGCGGCATAGGCTGCGGCCAATGTGTCAAGAAAGCCAGCGACCTGCCCCTGTGTCTGTGCACAGGCTCGGCGGGCATATTCGATAGCTCGCGCCGGATCGCGTTGTTCGGGCTGTGGATGCGTCGCCCACAGCCAGGCAAGGTTGTTGCACGTGCGGGCGTCGTCGGGATAAAGACGTAATGCCTCCAAATTGTCGGCTATGGCCTGTTCGTAGTTGCCCAGCAGGGCATGGATGCGGCCGCGGTTGTGATAGAGCAGCAAATTGTTCGGTTCCAGATGCAGAGCGGCGGTGTAGTCGGCCAAGGCAGCGGCATAGTCGCCGCGGTCAGCGAAAGTATTGGCGCGGTTGTAGAGCGGCAGAGCAAAATCGGGAGCGGCAGCGAGGGCGGCAGTGAAATCGGCCAAGGCCGCCTCCAGGTCGCCCTTTTGACGATAGGCGTTGCCGCGATTGTTCAGAGCGGCGGCGTGGCCCGGATGGAGACGCAGCGTTTCGGTGAAGTCGGCGATGGCCTGGTCCAATTCGCCGCGCTCGGCGTGGGCATTGCCGCGGTTGTAGTAGGCTGGCACATGGGACGGTTCCAGGCGGATAGCGGCGGTGAAATCGGCGATGGCCTCGGCAAATCGGCCGCAACTGGCATAAACGTTGCCACGACTGGTGAGGACGCGAGCGTCGGCAGGATCGTAGCGCAGTGCCTCGGTATAATCGGCCAAGGCGCGGTCGAACTCTCCCAGCCGCGCATGGATGTTGCCGCGATTGCACAAGGTCAGCACGTCGGCAGGGCGGCGTTTCAAGACTTCGCTGTAGTCGGCCAAGGCGCGTTGGTGATCGCCGAGATGGGCATAAGCATTGCCACGGTTGGTGCGCGCGGCCGTATCATCTGGATCGAGGCGCAGCACCGTGCTGTAGTCGGCGATAGCAGCATCCCATTGGCCGCACTGAATATAGACATTGCCGCGCTGGAAATAGGCAGCGATGAAATCGGGGTCGAGAGTCAGAGCATGGTTGTAGTCGGCCAGCGCCTCCTCGAGCGCGCCGCGACGGACGTGCAGGTTGCCGCGATCGAACCAACTGGGGGAGAACTCCGGATCGCGGCGGATCGCCTCGTTGTAATCCGCCAACGCCTTGTCGAACTCACCCTTGGCAGCATAGGCCTCGGCGCGATGCAGATAAGCGATTTCAAACTCCGGGTCCAGAGCCAGGACTTCGGTAAAGTCAGCTATGGCCGCATCGAAATCGCCTACGGCGAGGTATTCCAGCCCGCGGTCGTCATACAGAGGGACGCTCGGTTCGATCTTGAGGGCGGCGCTATAATCGGCGATGGCGCGCTCGTGCTGGCCCATGGCGCTATAGGCGGCGGCGCGGTCGCTCCAGGCATCAATATTGTTGGCATCGAGCTGGAGCGCGCGTGTGAAATCGGCGAGGGCGCGCGAATAGTTGCGGCGCAGGAAGTAGAGACCGCCGCGAGCCAGGTATACCCATAGGTTGTCCGGATCGAGACGAATCACCTCGGTGAAATCAGCCAGGGCGAGGTCGAGATTGCCCTTGGCCACGTGGTTGTTGCCTCGATTGAACAGCAGCATCGGATCGCGCGGCTTCAGACGCAGTGCTTCGTTGTAATCGGCGAGGGCATGATCGTAGTCTTTTTTTTGAGCATAAGCCAGACCACGATTAGCGTAGTCTTCGCTGTTGCGCGGCTCCAGGCGCAACGCTTCGGTGTAGTCGGCGATGGCAGCATCCAGGGCGCGGTTGCGTAGATAGGCCAGGGCGCGGCGGCGATACAGCGCCGCATCGTCGGGTTGCAGCGATAGCGCCTTGGTATAGTCGGCGATTGCTTTCTCCAGGTCGTCCTGACGAGCGTAGGCATTGCCACGGTTGATAAGCGCGGCGACTTGATGGGGATCGATCTCCAGGGTTGCGGTGTGTTCGGCGATGGTGATCTCGTGCAGGTCGTGCTCGAGGTGACGAATGCGTTCGCCGACATCGGGCAACTGCGCCAGGCGATCGAGCACGAGCCCCAGATGTTGCGGACGGGCACCGATGGTCCAGGCCGTGCAATCGGCGAGCAGTTGCCGCCAAGCCTCGGGCAAGCGCTGCCAATCGCTGCTGTCTGGATCGGCGCGGCCGGTCAGGGCGAAAACGCACAACTTGCCGAAGCTATAGATATCGGAGTGCGGGCCGACCCACACTTGGCCCTTGGGCCGAGCGATCCCTTCGACAGGAGCAAAGGGGATCGTACGGGCAACACTGCGGCCCAGGGCTGTCTGCGCGCAGGCATCGGGATTGCTAGCACAGGCGTGAATGAGAGTCCGCTTGAGTGAGAGACCGGTATCCAACAGTTTGACGCGCCAGCGTGGCGCGCGGGGGGGGCCAACGCCCCGGTCTTCGTCACCGGGAAGTTGACCTTCCCTGCGCGCCGCCAATAATACAGCCACCGGACGCAAGCTGCGGTGCAGAATGCCGCGGCCATGTGCTGCTTGCAGCGCCCGCGCCAAAGGCCAGGCGATGGGCAGCCAATCTTCCGGCGTCAGCGGTCCGTGTTGAGCGACATATTCAGCCAACGTCAGCCCCTCGGCGTATTCCAGCACCAGATACGGCCGTGCTTCGTCGCCGTCGGCACAGGCACAATCGTGAATGCGGATCAAGGCAGGATGATCGAGATCCTGCAAGGAGCGAATTTCACGGAACAGCGTGCCGAGAGAGCGTTCGAGACTGTCGGCCCGCAGCGTCTTGATGACGACATGCCGATTTTTCTCCCGCTCGCGGCACAGAAACGAGACGCCAAAGCCGCCGGCGCCAAGGATGCGCTCCGGTTCATAGCGCGCGAACGGAAACGGCTCGAAAGTGTCCGGATCAAGGACAACGGCGCGACGCAGAGCAGCCAGCGCTTCGCCCCAATCGCGGCGTTCCAGGGCAGCGCGATAAACGTTGTGATGGGCCTCGGCCTGCGAGATGGGATCGGCGACGAGGCGAGCCACTTCTTGAAAATCGTGTTGGCTCGCTTCGAGATCGCCAATGACGACTTCTAACTGGGCCAGGCTGTTGAGCAGGGCCGGCAGACGCCGTTGCTGCTCGATCGGTAGCTCGCGGAAGCGCTTGACGAGATCCTGCACTATTTCTCGTTCGCTATCGCGGCGCAAGGTCAATCCATCCCGTGGTCGAACCGCGCAGGGGTGCAGATCGTGTTGGCGCTTCAACTGCGCCACCGCCTCGTACAAATCGGCACAGGATTGACCGTGATCGTGCAGTTCCGCTTGCAGATCCAGCATAAGTGCGTGGCTGCCTCCAGGAGTTTGGTCTTTACGCGCATCATTGTATCAACGAGGCGCCAACCCGCAGCGCCGGCAAGGGAAATGTACGGATCCCTCCAGGCAGCGCTAGCATTTCGGGGGCGGAATGCTAAAATAAGGCCATTCCATCGCTCCGAACACTTGGGAATCGAGGGTCATCATGGCAAAAGGCGCGGGCAAGGCACGCAAGAAGCTGCCCAAGGAATTGGCGGTCGTAAGGGCGGACAACTGCACTGGCTGCGAAGCTTGCATCGAAGTCTGCCCGGTCGATTGCATTTACAAAGTCCCCGGCGAGGACCAGCCGACCTTGCAATCGTTCGTGGACATCGACCTGGAGCGCTGCATCGGCTGCGCGCTGTGCGAGCGCTGGTGTCCGTGGGACGCCATCGATATGGTGGACACAGTAGACGTGGCCGAACATGTCGCCAACAAGGGCGGCCCGCCGGATTACGTGGCCAAGAACCAGGAACGTCTCAACGCCGTCGCCAAGATGCTCGCTGAACTTGCTATCGAGCAACGCGCCGCCAGTGCTAAGAAATGAGGAGCCAACACGACGCACACGGATAAAAGCAAAACTCAAGAGCAATTTGGATTGGTTAACCAATCGGCTTTTTATTCGTGGGATTCGTGGTGACTCTTCTTTCGGAAGGAGTCCTCGCCATGAAGGCGCTGACCTTCGACGATCTGCTGCCTTTAGAGGAATTTGCCACACGCCGCCTGGAGTTCTTTGAGGCGCACCGTCGCTATCTCGATCGCTATCGCCGTGTTCGCCTCGGCTCCAGTCTGACACTGCTATTCGAGAATCGACAAACCTTATGGTTCCGCTTGCAAGAAATTTTGCGCGTGGCGCGCCTGACGGAACCGCGACAGGTGCAACAAGAATTAGATCTGTACAATCGCCTGCTGCCGCAGCGCAATCGCTTGCAGGCCGCCCTGCTGATTAAGGTAGATGAGGCCCGGATGAGCGAAGAGCTGGCGGCCTGGCAGGATCTGCGCGGCGAGGAATTATGTCTGCATCTAGGCGAAGCACGTTATCCCGCCAACCTGCTGACCTGCCGTCCGGAGGACCGCTGCATCGGCACAGCACATTGGGTGCAATTCGTCCTCGACGAACGTGGCCGGCAGCTGCTGGGCGATTTCGATTGGCCTGCTCATTTCGCCGTCCGCCGGGCCAACTATACTCACGAGAGCGCACCCCTGGGCGACGAGGTGCGTCAAAGCCTGCTCGATGATTTACAAATGTCCGACCGTGACGGATAATCCGCAGTCCCAATACAGGCCGGCCAGCCGGCGTCGGCCAGTCGGTCGGCTGGCCGCCAGGCAGAGTCTGCCGCTGGATTTGGGCGTGGAGGAGGGCTTCCGTGCGAGCGGTTTTTTTCCTCCCTTTGTAGGGAAGGAAATAAGAAAACTTCCTCGGCGCTAACGTAACCCCGCTCGCCAAAATCCAGAGGGCCCCCCGCCAGGCAAACGTAGTTGACGCTGCCCCCTGTTTCCCGCCATAATGACAGAAGCATTGATGAATGTTCTTCTCTCGGCCCCAAGTCGGGAGTGGATTGAAACAAACTGTTAACTTACGAGGTCCGCAGCGTCCTAACCCCGATACGTCGTTGCAGTGGGATAAGGAAACGCCGCGGGCGCCTTTACCGATTTCAATGCGCCATGGGAATGACGGTCCCCGGTAAGGTAGAACGGAGATGCTTGCCGGGGTAGCGCCTGGCCCATAAGCTGGGCGAAAATTGAAACCAACAAACCGCATGACTCTGTTCTGCTTGTTGTGTGTGTGTCTGCTTCTGGTTGGACTGGCCGCCTGTCCCCAAGTGCGTGCGCACGCGGACGAGCTGTGGCTCCACTGGTTTGGGGTCCGTCAACTGGTGCGGCACTGGCCGTGCCGGCCTGTTCTTCCGGTCCCTCCCCGCAGTCCTCCACACCATTGCTGGCCTCCGCCTCGTGTCATCACGCGGGCGGGGCCGGGGTAGTCCGCGAGCCGGAAACCGAATTCGTCGTTTCATGTGCAACGATGAATCATGCACCGCCAGCTCGGGAGGTTCTGCGGGATCGGTTGAGGTTGCCCGTCCGTAGGCTCCTTTCCTTTTCTTCGTGCGATTGAAGGTTCTTGACGCCGCGGTCCCTAGAAGGAGAGGGCTGAATGGATCCGCTGTACGTGGTCCTCATCAGCTGTCTCGCGGCCCTGATTGGATTGGCGCTAGGTCACGCTGGCGCCCGTTTGCTGGATCGGTTCCGTCTGAAAAGCGTCCGCATTCAAGCAGAACAGATCGCCAAGAGCGCCCGCGAAGAAGCCGATAAAATAAAAAAAGAAGCCGAGCTAAAGGCCAAGGATGACCTCTATCAGCAACGCGAAGAGTTCAAACGTGAAACGGAACAAGTACGCTGTGAGCTGCGCGAGCAGGAACGCCGCTTGGCGCGCCGCGAAGACGGATTGGAGGAGAAAAGCCGCGATCTGCAAAGACGCGAACGCAACCTGGATAATCTCAAGAGCAAGCTGAACGAGCGCAAAAACGAAGTTGAAAAGCGCGCTTTGGAGATGGAAAAACTCATCGAACAGCAGACACGGAAGCTGCACGAGATCACTGGACTCAACCGCGATCAGGCCGAGAAGATCTTGATGGAGCGTCTGGAGCGTGAGTTATCCACGACTATCGCGGCCCGCATACAGAAGTTCGAGGAGCAGCTGCGGCAAACCGTCGAGGAGCGCAGCCGCCGCATTTTGGCGGCTGCCATCCATCGCTATGCCGCAGAACACACCTGCGACACCACCGTCAGCTCCGTGGACATTCCCAGCGATGACATGAAAGGTCGAATCATCGGCCGCGAAGGACGCAACATCCGTACCTTCGAGAAATGCACCGGCGTCGATGTCATCGTCGATGACACGCCCGGCGTTGTCATCGTCAGCGCCTTCGACAACGTCCGCCGCGAAATCGCCCGTCTGGCCCTCACCAAGCTGATTCAGGATGGCCGCATTCACCCCTCGCGCATCGAAGAAGTGGTGGCGGAAACGCAGGCGGAGATGGAGAAGCACATTTGGGATGTCGGCCGGCAAGCGGTGCAGGAAGCCAACATCGCTCCCTTGCATGACAAACTGGTGCAGCTGTTAGGCCGATTGAAATTCCGCACCAGCTATAGTCAGAATGTCTTGCAGCACAGTCTGGAAGTATGCCATCTGACCGGTATGATGGCCGACGAACTGGGATTGGACGGCCGGCTGGCGCGCCGCTGCGGCTTATTGCACGATATTGGCAAGGCAGCAGACCACGAGATGGAGGGCGGCCATCCAAAGATCGGCGCGCAGCTGGCCAGCCGCTACGGCGAGACCAGCAGAGAAGTGTTGCATGCCATCGCCGGCCATCACGACGATGTGACCATCGACCACATTTACACGGTCCTGGTCGCTGCCGCCGATGCCATCAGTGCCTCACGTCCCGGAGCACGGCGGGAGACGCTGGAGAAATATGTCAAGCGTCTGGAAGAGTTAGAAGCGGTGGCGTCGGGCTTTCCCGGCGTCGAGCACGCTTACGCCATCCAGGCCGGCCGAGAAGTGCGCGTCATCGCTAATGCTTCCCAGACATCAGACAGCGATGCCATCAAGGTCTGTCACGACATCGCCAAGGCGATCGAGGAACAGCTGCACTATCCCGGTGAGATCAAAGTCACGGTCGTCCGCGAAACCCGCGCCGTCGAATTTGCCCGCTAGAAGAAACTGAACCACAGAGACACAGAGAAGAAAAAGAGACACAGAGAAAAACAAGCAAAAGAGGTATAAAAGACAATCCATCTCTTTCTATCTGTTTTTCTCTAGACCTCTGTGGTTCATTTGTCCTTGGGGGTAGTATGCGTGTGCTGTTCATCGGAGACATTGTGGGGTTACCGGGGGTGACGTTCGTGCGTCGGGCGTTGCCGGTGCTGAGAGTGCGCGAAGGCCTCGACCTGGTGATCGCCAATGCCGAGAACGCCGCCAACGGCTCCGGGCTAACGCCGAACCTCTATCGCCGCCTCCGGGAAGCTGGCGTCGATCTGGTGACGCTCGGCGATCACGTCTACAAGAAAGCCGAGATCATCGCCACGCTTGAAAAAGATGAACATATTTGCAAGCCTGCTAATTTCCCACCCGATGCGCCTGGCCGTACGTTTGCCGTGGCCACGGCGCGCGACGGCACTGCGGCGGCTGTGATGTGCTTGCTCGGCCGCACTTTTATGCGGCCTGTAGATTGTCCCTTTCGCGCCGCTGACCGCGTGCTGGCAGCGCTGACGGAGCAAACACGCTGTATCGTGGTCGATATCCATGCCGAGGCGACGGCGGACAAGTATCTACTCGGCCATTATCTCAAGGGCCGCGTCAGCGCCGTGCTCGGCACGCATACCCATGTACCGACGGCCGATGAGCAAATCCTGGCCGGTGGCACCGCCTTTATCAGCGACGTGGGCATGACCGGTCCGTATGACAGTATTTTGGGCCGCCGCATCGATCGTGTGCTGCCGACGACTCTCACGTTTGTCCCCAGCGCCTTTGAAGTAGCAACAAACGATCCGCGCCTGGCGGGGGTTATCGTGGATATCGACCCGGCGACCGGACAAAGCTCGGCCATCCGCCGCGTCATGGTCACGGAAGCAGATATTGTTACCAATTGGGAGGTGTAATGGTAGAAAATGCACCGATTCTTTCCTGTCAACACGCGGGTCTGACGATCGAAGGCTATTCGCGCGCAGCCGTGCAGACATATTGGCGCATTCCGGAATTGAAGATCGGTTTTGATCTCGGTGCGCAACCGTGGGACTTCATGGGCACGCCGACCTGGCTATTATCACACACCCACCTCGATCATGTTGCCGCTCTGCCGGTGTACGTGGCGCGGCGGCGCATGATGCGCATGGAACCACCGACGCTGTACGTGCCGGCTGCGGCCATTGAAGACCTGCGCCGTTTGTTGCTCATCTATCAGCGTCTCGATCGCGGCCGGATGCTCTGCGACATGCGCGGCGTCAACCCCGGCGATGAGATCGCACTGGCGCGCGAGCATGTCGTCACAGCTTTCGCCACCACACATACCATCCCCTCGCTCGGCTACGTTGTCTGGGAGCGGCGCTTCAAGCTCAAAGAGGAATATCACGGCCTGCCGGGCGAGCAGATCCGTGACTTGCGTCTATCCGGCGTGGCGGTGACGCGCGAAGTGCGGACGCCGCTCTTGGCCTACACCGGTGATACCAATCCCGCCGGTCTGGATGCCTATCCGCCGGTCTACGAGGCCAAGATCCTCATCACCGAGTTGAGCTTCATTCGGCCCAGCCACCGCCGCGAGAAGATCCACAAGTTTGGCCATATGCATCTGGACGATTTCATCGAGCGGGCCGATCGTTTTCACAACGAGATAATTATCTGTGCTCATTTGAGCACTCGTTATCATCCGCAGGAGGTCAAGCGCGTCGT
This sequence comes from Planctomycetota bacterium, assembly GCA_021325115.1. Lineage (GTDB taxonomy): Bacteria > Planctomycetota > Planctomycetia > Gemmatales > Gemmataceae > JAJPHU01. The sequence continues at coordinate 16,220 of JAJPHU010000084.1, forward strand.
GGAATCGAAATTGCCCCCATCCCTGCGTTCGCGCATTCGTCTGTGGCTATAAGTCTTTTGCTCGGCGAGCAACAGTATGCTAAAGTTTCACAAGCGGAAAAACCTCTACCAACCCGCCGCCAAGAAGGTGAGAAGTGAGGAGAAAGATAGGGTCTCCCTACTTTCTTGGCGGTGGGCCAAAGAAACGTTGCGCGATCATGAATTTTTTGCCCTCGTTGCCTACGTTCTTTATCGATCAGCCGTGGACTATCCCTGCCATTGGCGTATTGGTGGCGAGTTTGGCATTTCTGGTAGGCCGGCGCTGGCTTGTGGCCAATCCGGCCCCGACAGCAGAAAAATCAGCCGAAGAGCCAGCGACGCCTCTCTTGACCGTGACTTCGACGCTGACAAAACCGACCTGGACAGAGCGCCGTTCCGCTCCCCGCCGCAAGGCCGGCAATCGCGTTGAGGTCTACCTCACCGACGATACGAGGGAGACGCCTCTGTTGGGCTGGGTTGTTGATCGCTCGATGGGTGGCCTGTGCCTGAATGTCGAGGAGCCTCTCTGCGAAGGAACGATCCTGAATGTCCGTCCTCGCAAGGCACCCCAGACGGCGCCGTGGCTGGCTATCGAGATCCGTTCGTGCCGTCCCGAAGGCAACACGTGGGTAGTCGGTTGCTGTTTTCTCAAACCGCCCCAGTGGAATGATTTGCTGCTCTTCGGATGAGCTATTTTCCGCTTTTGGGTGTTCCTCTCGATTTGGGCGAGCGGCGCTGCGTCAGCCCTCGAGGAAGTTTTTCCACTCCCTCCCCCCTTGTGGGGGAGGGAAAAGATCGCTGATCCTCCCCCTGGTGGGGGAGGGAAAAGTCCCCTGGCACGTAAGCCCTCTGACATGCCCAAATCGAGAGAGAAACACCCCCGCTTCTGTCTTCCTCTTGACCTGCTTTCCATTCAATACTACTATGCCGCGCTGCGCGATCTCACGAGCCGGAAGCGTAAGCGATGGCCCTTCCATTACTTACGCTTCCGGCTCGTAAAATAGCTGCAAACGCAGAACCGAAGGCCGCTGAGGGAGCGGAATGCGAGGGCGTCGCTGGTTGCTGATCGGGAACCTCGGTTTGGGAAGCTGCCTCCTGGCCGGCTGTCTGCGCGCCACCCTGCCGCCGCAAGCACAGCGGCCCCATCCCAATGCTTCGATTCCCGCTGCTACGATTTCATCAGAAGAAGGGAAATCATCCCCGCCGCCATCGGATTACCTGGTTTCACCGACGCCGGTGCTTCCGCCGACCAGGCAGCCGCCTACGGCCACGGTAAAGATGGTGGAAAGCCCGGAGGAGAAAGCCGCAGAGAAACCTGTCGAACCGGTGGAAATGCGCATCCACTCGGAGGAGTCGTCCTCGCCGACCCCCCCACCCTCGCCTCCCTCTCCAGGAGAGCGGGAGGGACCGTCGCACGTGGAAACTCACCCTGTGCCCTTAACGCGCCCCGATGCTCCTTCCGTACAGATCCTCCGCGGCTTGCTGGATCACCGTCCCGAAGAGGAAATCAACGAACAGCTCAAGCCCTATGATCCGACCACACGCGAGGTTATGCTACTTTTGCTAACCAATGTCGTTCAACTGGAGCAAAATGGCGGCATCACCCGGATTTCGCCTCGTCATCTGGCAGCCTGGACGGATCGGCTCAACACCTTGACCGCTTCTTTGCGCAGCCGATCGCAGCTGATCCTGGAGCGCATGTGTTTTTGCAGTTACATCAACAATTTCGGCGACTTCGCGCCGTTGCCGGCGGAGCATACCTTTTTCCATCCCGGTGAGTTGGCCCATGTTTACGTGCAAGCGCGTAATCTCTCCAGCCGCCGCCAAGGGGAGAAATACGTGACCGTGTTGAAAGCTCGGCTGGAGATTTACGACGAGAACAGCCGCGATGCCCCGCCGATCTCTTGGAACTCCTTGCCGCGCGAGGACGTCAGCGCCTCGCCGCGTCAGGATTACTACATCAACTTCCGCTTTCAGGTGCCGCTGAGCTGTCCTGCCGGCCTGTATACATTGCGCATCACCGTCGAAGATTGGACAGATGTGCCGTCGGGCGCCCAGCAGGTACCAGAGTGGCGCATCGCTCGCTGTACCCTCGATTTTCGCGTCGGCGGACCCATCGCCCGTCCTGCCCGCCGCCGCATCGTCGAGGTTGTTCCGCACTAATGCCACGCCGCCGCTCACGCCGCTGGCTCGTTCGTCCTTATACTGAGACATCAAGGAACATCTTCCCATGCGCAGCATCTACGAGTTAACCACAGAAGAAGCCTATCGCTTGGCGACGGAGCATTTCGGCCATTCGTTGCCGCCGTTGGAAGCAATCGAGAACGAAGATTGGGGCCGCGATTACGTGTTGCAGCACTTCCAACAACACAGCGCCGAAGAGTTAGCCGCAGCCGGATTGACCTGGCAGGCACTTGCTGATCCATCCCACGACCCGGAAGCGTGAGCAACAACCCTTGCGTCGCTCACGCTTCCGAGTCGTGGGGTTCTGCGTATAATCCGGGCATGGACGCAACACCGCTTCAACTCACCTTCGAGGGCGGCACTCTGGTTATCACCGGCGCCACCCCGGAACGTTTGGCAGAGCTGCCGTGCTGTCGCCCTGATCCGCGTACTGGTGTCTTTCGCACCGAGGCGTACCACTATCGCGCTCTGGTCGAACATCTGCGCCGCCAGGGCATCGCCTATGAAGACAAGGCTCGCGCTTATCAGCCGACGCCATGGCCACTGCGTGCCAGCCGTGATCCATTTCCCCATCAAACCGAAGCACTCGAAGTCTGGTGGAAAAGCGGCGCGCGCGGCATCGTGGTGCTGCCGACCGGTACCGGCAAGACGTTCTTGGCCATCCTCGCCATTCACAAGGCGGCCCGGCCAGCCCTCGTCATCACGCCGACCATCGACCTGCTCCATCAATGGTACGCCGAGTTGCTCGTCGCTTTCGATGTTCCTGTCGGTCTCATCGGCGGCGGTCATTATGAGATTCAGCCGCTGACGGTCACTACTTACGATTCGGCGCACATTCACCTCGATCGCTGGGGCAGCCGTTTCGGCCTGGTCGTCTTTGACGAGTGCCATCATCTGCCCGGCCCATCATATTTGGAAGCGGCGCGCGGCAGCCTCGCTCCCTTTCGTCTGGGACTGACCGCCACTCCCGAGCGCCAGGATGGGCAGGAGCACCTGCTGGCATCCCTGATCGGTCCCATCGTCTATCGCCGCGAGATCAGGGAATTGGCCGGCGATTTCCTCGCCGAATATCGCACCGAACGGCTCTACGTCGAGTTGACGCCCCAGGAACAGCAGCGCTATCAACAGGCGCGCGAGCATTATCGCCGCTTCTGCTCCGAGCACGGCATTAACCTCAGCAGTCCCAACGGTTGGCAGCGTTTCATTCAGGAAACGTGCCGTTCGCGTGCTGGCCGTGCCGCTTTTGAGGCGTACCGTGAACAGCGCCGCCTGGTCCTGGCGGCGCCGGCCAAGATGCTGTGCCTGGAAAAACTGCTCGATCGTCATCGCCAGGATCGTGTGCTTATATTTACTTATGACAATGCCACAGTCTATCAAATCGCCCGGCGCTTCCTGGTGCCGGCCATCACCCATCAGACCAGGGCCAAAGAGCGCCGCCACATTTTGCAGGCGTTCCACCGAGGGGAGTATAATGTGGTTGTCACCAGCCGTGTCCTCAACGAAGGCGTCGATGTGCCAGCGGCCAATATCGGCATCATTCTGTCCGGCAGCGGCACGGTCCGCGAGCACGTCCAACGATTGGGCCGTCTTTTGCGTAAGCACGGCGACAAGCAAGCGCTGTTGTACGAAGTGGTGACGCGCGGCACCGTCGAGGAGTTTACCAGCGAAAGGCGGCGACAGCATCATGCGTATCAATAGCTCGTGCAAGGAGACGCACCCTATCGAACCCAATCGATCTCAATCAGAGAGTGGAAATACGCTATGCTACGGGGATACGGTGAGCATTGTCCTGGCTCCAAAAGCTGTCCAGAAGTTGACAACCCAACAGGACCAGCTACGCAAAGAAACGAACCGGCTTCGCGCGAAGGTGGCTGAACGGCGTCGTGCATTTGAAGAAGCCCAGCGAGATTGGCAGGTCTATCATCGGATCGATCATCGGACCTGCTCCCCTTACATGTTTCTTATGCAGTCGATGCCGCGCGGCGAATCATTTATGCCATGAAGCTTACGTTCTTTTCTGGAAGCAGTCTTGAAGGGAACGAGTGAGAAAATCCAGCCATGCTCACTGGAAAAATGGTTGCCGTTCGCTATGCCCGTGATCGTATCATCCCACGTTACATCGACGTAAACGATCCGGGATGGCGCGAAGCTGCCGAGCGCTTGTTGATGCTGTTTCGCGGTCAGGAGGGGCGAACGCGCGGCGAGCTGGAAGAAGAATGGAACGAATTGCTCGGCGAGGGGCCGGGCCAGATCATCCATCAGGGATTGGCGAAATTGCTCGAAGATCGCTGCGAATTCGAGATTGTCTCCGGCCATCCGCCGGAAGAACTTCGCGCTGCGGTGTTCCGAGCAGCGGCGCGTCAGCGCCAGAAGCCAGCCGATCCGGAGGCCATGATCGAAACGCGCTTCGACCGTGCCGCCGTGCTGCATGAGGCGGCCAACGCGTTACGCCTGACGCCGGAGGCAATCGAGCAAGGTCTCTTTGCCGATCTCAAAAGCGAACAACGTCTCGTCCATTTCAAGGACATCAGCGCCGAGCACCTGTTGCAGCGCTACAATGTGGCGTTGGCGCAGGCGGTGTTGTATCGCTGCACACGCTTGCACGTCACCATTCGCAATGAACCGCCGCAGCGCTATCGACAACTGCTGCGCCGCCTCAAGTTTCATCGGCTCATCTGTGCGATGGAGCGCATCGGCGAGAACAGCTGGCGTCTGCATGTCGATGGACCGCTCAGCCTGTTCTCTGCGACGCAGAAATATGGTTTGCAATTGGCTCTATTTTTCCCGGCCGTGCTGCTGTGTCGTGATTTCGAGATCCGCGCCGAGCTAAGCTGGGGACCGCAGCGTAAGCCGAAGATCTTCGAAGCGACACCCAGGGACGGGTTGGTTTCGCACTATACCGACGCCGGTACTTACGTGCCGCCGGAATTGGGACTGTTCGTCGAGCTGTTCCGCAAACGCGTGAGCGACTGGGACATCCTCGAAGAGACGGAACTATTTCCGCTGGGCAGCGCCGGCTTCTGGGTGCCGGACTTTCGTCTGGTCCACAAGGCCACAGGCCGCCGCGTGTTGTTCGAGGTGCTCGGCTTCTGGCGCCGCTGCAGTGCCGAGCAGCACTTGGCCCGTCTCCGGCAGCATGTGGCCGAGCCGTTCTTACTGGCAGTGTCCGATCAATTGCACATCGAGGAAACCGAACTGGAGGGTCTGCCGGCCGAGATCCATCGTTTTCGCAACATGCCGCTGCCGGACGAAGTAGCACGCCTGGCCGGCGAAGTGCTTAACGCCTGATTGGATCATTGGGCTACTGCTGGGAAAGATTCATCGTGACTCCCCGGAGCATCCCTGGCATGACGAATCGCATCCGCCGCATCGAGATATACAATCATTCGTTAGATCCCGTCTTGGCAGAAGTCTGGATCTCGGTATGGTCCGAATACCACACAGCGACGACCGAAGTGCGCGGCCGGCTCATGGGACCACGCTGTCTTTATTCCAGCACCGTCGAGGTAGCTTATCCGTTGCGTCCTCTGCCGCCCCACCAGAAGTCAGCGGACCGGGCCGATTTGACTGTCCGCGCCGTCATCCCTGAAGCGAATTTATGGGAGCCACAATGTCCTTTTCTCTATTACGGGCCGATTGAGCTATGGCAGGATGGCCAATGCTGCGATCGGATCCTCCTCAGCCACGGTTTGCGCTCCTTACAATGCAAGGAGCGCGGCTTGTACATCAATGGCCGGCCATTGACGCTGCGCGGTCGAAGAATCGCCCATTGTTTGGACGAGGAGGCGACATTGTTGCATCAGACGGGGTACAATGTACTCATCGTTCCGGTGGCGACGGACAGCCTTACTGTGTGGGAACAAGCGGATCGGTTTGGTTTTCTTGTGCTCGGCCAACTAGGGGAAGACACGGACGAGACACGTCTGATGGAGATGCTTCGTTCCCATGCAAGCTGCCTCGGCTGGCTGAGTGCCGAGTGCCGAACGCTGAACGCCGAAGAAGCAATCGATTGGTATATCAATCGAGCGCAATCCGGGGCTATGTGACATAATAGAAGCAGGAGGAAGCATTCATGTCATCCTCGCCAGGCAGATATTTCGGCTTGCTGCTTCTGTGTACGGCGCTTGTCCTGCTGCGAATACCGTTTTCGGTTTTTGGTTTTCCGTTTTCAGACTCTCCTCGATCCGAGCGTGAACCCGCACCGAAAACCGAAAACAGAAAAGCGAAAATGGAAAAGCTGCCCGCCGACGCCGTGATCGTCATTGGTGAACAAGCCAATGAAGCACTCGAGCTTCGTCCCAAGGCAGTCATTCTAAGGCCGGATAAATATCAGGAGTTGCTCGAGCAGATCGCAAAACTCAAAAAGCAGATCGAAAATATCAAGAATGAAAATGCGATGCCGCCCACACGCTGTCTTCTCCGCGGCAAAGTGGAGGCCGGCATCGTTCATCTGGAGGCCGAGTTCGCTGGCACAGCAGAGCATGCCGATACCTTGGTGTCGCTGGCGTGCTCGCAAGCGGGCGTATCTTCTGCGGAGACCGATGGCCATATGGCGCAGATCCGCCGCTCCAACACGGGTAGCTTTCTGGTACGAATCGACAAGCCAGGCGAATATCACGTCAAACTCGATTTGCTTGTGCCATTGGCCGGGCGCGAGGGCAACGGTCGGGGATTTGAGCTGGCCCTACCGCGTGCGGTCATTACCCAGCTGGAATTGGATCTGCCAGTCAATTGCACGGACGTTCGTCTCGGCGGTCAACTTCTCAAAGATCTGCAACTTCCCGGTCTGGAGCTGAAGAACAATCGTCTCCGCGGCAGTCCTGGTCAGGGGCCGGTGGACAAGCTTGATCTGTCCTGGAAGGAAGTGCATCCTTCCACGGGTGAACCGGTGCGGATGGCGGAAGGACGTATTCAGGCACGACTCGATGCAGCGGGGTTGACGACCCAGGCCGATTTGAGCTTAACGGTCGAAGGAGCACCGACGAAAGTCTGGCGCCTGCTTGTGCCACGCAATGCGGAGATCAAAGTGCTTCCGTCCGATGAGGAACCTCCCATTGAATATCGTATCGAAACAGACGACAAGAAATATGCCTTTGCTTCGCTGCGGATTATCCATTTGAAGGAAGCGAGGAGCGAGCCGCTTCATGTTCAGGTCAAGCTCCCGACATTGCCGCTGCCGCAGCGCGGCGCAGCGATGTCCATTGGTCCTTTCTTCGTCTTCGATGCCGCCCGGCAAATAGGGACTGTCGTGGTGCGTAATCAGGTACGCAACCTGCATCTCGACTATCACGCACATGGCGACATGCAGCTGCGCCGCCAGGAAACAGAAGATACGAAGGGAGAAGCACCGGCCACGGTGACGACCCTGGTGTACAACAACGTCCCCGTAGTGGAGGAGCCGCTGGGGGCAACCGGCCCGAAATCGCGGTCCTGGCTGGATCTGGAAGCGGTCAAGATGCCTGCCCAGGTACGGATGCGCGTAGCGCATACCTTAACACTCCAGAGAGCGCCAGACATGGCGGGGGATCGCTCGTCCTCGGCAAACCGGGCGCTCTACTGGCAGATTGTCACGACCCTCACTCCGGCAACGAAATGGACGGATGTGGAGCAAATCAAGATCCTCGTGCCGCCCGAGTGGGAGTCTGCCGACGAAAACGTTTCGGTGGTCCGGAACAGTAATCCGCGGTATGTAACGATCCCTTCCGCATTTCTCCGTGAAGCTCCTACCCAATCGCAGCGGTTAGGAGGGCGTTATAAGGTCCATTACAAAGCCGAAGAGCATGCCATCCTGAAACTGCCGCAACCCCAGGGAACCATCGAATCGTGTGAAGTGAAACTCGAGGCGCCTGCCGATGTTGAGGTGGTCCTGAATAACGCCGAGCAAATCAACTTGGAATTAAGCCGGCAGTCGCGGCCCAATGAGCAGACGTGGCGCAGCCGCGGCACGCCAGCGGAAGAGTTGGGGATCGACGTGAGCTGGCGGCCCTATCGGCCGGAGCTGCGTGTCATGTCGGTGGTGGATCTGACGTTGAACGGCAATCGCGGTGAGGTGCATCATGAGCTGCGGCTGCAATTGCCGCCGACGCCTCCGTCTTTTGTGACGGTGCGTGTGCCAGCAGCTATCGGCGATAGTCTGCAAATCCAAGACGGCCAGGGGCAAGAGATACGTGCGGTAAAATCCGATTCTTTGGCGAGCGGCCAGCGTCTGCCGGGTGGCGAAGCCGATTCGCCGCCAGACTTCGGCCGTTCGCCTGCGGCGAGGTTTCGCATCTCGGTGCCAGCCAAGGAGGGCGGGAAGGAGTGGCACTTGGTGCTGCGCTATACGACGTACCTGGGAGAAAAAAAACGAGCGCCGCGCGCGGGAGAGCCGTTCGCTGTGCCATTGGCGGTGCTCGAGCAGGCGACATCCGGCGATCTCAAGGTGCGCATCTGGAGTGAGCCGGGTTATCTGCCGCAAGCGGCCAGCCCGCGCTGGGAAGAACAGAACATTGAGGAAATCAAAGATCGCCCTTTGCCGGTGCTGGTATTGCGCGCGGCCAAGTACGATACTCCCTTGCGGCTTGTTCTGAGTGAGCAGGCAGTGGGTTTTTCGGCCCTTATCGAGCGGGCGCTGATGCGCGTGCATCTGGAGGAAGACGGTGCTCAGCGCTGGCAAGCGCGTTTCCAGATCCGCCAAATCGCCAATAAAAGTCTCGACCTTCTCATGCCTGCTCCCGTCGCCGCGCTGAACGCTCGGTTCTTTTTCAATGGCCACAAGGTCACGCCCATCCTCGTCAACAGTAAGGGCGAGAGCAATGGCGGCGGCAACATCGCTCGCTTGCACTTGCCGCGCCTGGAGGACCGGGAACGATCGGGAAGCGTAAGCGACGGTAAGGCAGCCGTCGCTTACGCTTCCGGATTGTTGGAAGTCTTATTTCAGGCGCTGCCGCCCGGCAGCGACAGCAGTGCCTTGCACACCACCTTGCAGCCGCCGCAGATACTTCGAGCTGCGGCAGTGCCGGCTTGCTGGTATGTGAGCATTCCTCCCCATCGTGTGTTATTGGCGCCGGAAAGCGCGCCGGAAGTGGAGCGCATCTGGATGCGGCGCGGCTGGTTATTGACTGCCGCTCTCGCCGTGCCGCCGGAGCTGCGCTCTGATCATGAGCCGGTTGCCCTCGTGTGTTGGCAGGACCAGAACGCGCCGATTGTCCTGACTCATGCCCCGCAGCTGGCGTGGCTGTTGGTTTGCTCGCTGGGCTTGTTGATCATCGGTTGGGGACTGTACGGGTTGGCGCGGCCGCAAGGCAATGAGGGAGGCCGCCTGGCTGTCTGGTTCTGGCCACTGCTTGCATTGCTAATGTTGGCAAGCGCCGTTGCCGCGCTGTTTTGGCCCACGACACTGGGCGCCATCGTCTACGGCTGTGAGCCAGGTGTGGTGGTGCTGGCAGCTGTCATAGGGGTGCAATGGCTGAGGCACCAACGCTATCGCCGACAGATTGTTTTCTTGCCGAGTTTCAGCCGGAGCCGGGCCGGTTCTTCGCTGAATCGCAAAAACTCATCTATTCGTCCACCAAGCGGTGAACCGTCCACCGTCGATGCGCCGCCGCCCAGCGTAGGATGACAAGGTGGCCGAGTGACAGGGAGACCGTTGATGGCGAAAGCATGCGCAACACTATCGAACAGCGAACGACCCTGGTTTTTCGGCGCGGGCGGCTCCTTATGCTTTCTCGCCCTTCTACCTGCCATCCTGGTCTTGGGACTCCTTATCCCCTTGTCTCTGTGTCTCCTTGTTCCTTTGTCATGCCATGGCGAAGAAGAGGATGGGATGCCGACGTTCCGCCGGCTCCTCTTGCCGCCGGAGCGTTTGCCGGAGGAACTGAAGCGTGTTCAGGATGGCGTGTTGGTGCGTCTGCCGGCTCCTGAATTTGATGCGCTGGTTGAGCGTGCGGCCCAAGCAGTCAAACGCAAGTTTCCGCCGCGGCTCTTGGAAGCGCGCTATCACGCCATGCTCCAGGAGGAAAGCCTTATCGGCGAAGGGCAGTGGAAACTGATCTACACCGGGCCAGGACCGGGACTGCTAAATTTGCAGCCATTTAATCTCGCCTTGCGGCAGGCCCGCTTCGAGAATGGAGACGCCCGGATTGCTGCCTTCGATGGCAAGACTCCTGCACTGCTTGTTGAAACGCCCGGTGAACGGATGGTATCGCTGGACTGGTCGGCGCGAGCCGAGTCTGGCCCAGAAGGCTTGCAGTTTCATCTGGAGGTGCCGTCTTGCCCCGTCGTGCTTCTGGAATTGGATGTGCCTGCCGGCCGTGCCGTGGCGGTCCTTAATGATAGTGCCTTGCTGTCCGGTCCACACGAGGCGGAGGCCGCCAACCTCCGTCGCTGGAAAATCGTTTGCGGCGGGCGCCAGCGCACCGAGCGCCAGCGCATCGATATTCGCATCTACCCCGCTAATCGACCCGATGCCAGTGGAGACTCGCCGCCGGCTCCTTTCATCCATCAGAAGATCACGCAGAAGCTGCGTCCAGAAGGACTGGATGCCACATTCGAGCTGACGCTGGATAGCTCGCCGCAGGGCATCCGCGAGTTGATTTGCGAATGCGATGCCCAGCTGCGTCTCCGCGATGTCATCGGCCCCGGAGTAGATCGCTACGCGTTCCAGGCGGGCGATGAGAATAAACCAGCGCGGCTGACGGTCCGCCTGCGTGAGCCGGTGCATGCGGGGACGTGGCAAATCCTTTGTCTGGCGCCGCTGAGCCATTCGCCATGGCCCAGTGGATCACGGCCGATTGCCTGGCGAAGTCCCGGCCTGCGGTTGGTCAACGCCGTGCCGCGCGGCGAGACGCTCACGCTTTGGCTTCATCCCGATCTGCGCGTCGAGAGCTGGGATCCCGGCAGCTTTCGGCTCAGCTCGTTAGACCTCGATCGTGCTACGGGAGGGCAGGTCTTGACCCTGTTAGGCGGTGGATCGATCGAACCGACGCGCCGGCCGACCGCTCGCCTGCAAGCATACGGGGTCGAGTTTGCCACGCATCAACTGACCTGGTGGCGCTGCGATGCCAGCGGTATGGCCCTGACCGTGCAAATCGGCTGGGAGGTAAGTCAGGGCCAGCTTTTTCAGCTGCCGGTGTTGCTGCCCGCTGGCTGGAACGTCGAGAAGGTCGAGATGGCTCCTGCGGCTCTGTTGCGCGACTGGTATGTCCGCAAGGCTGGGGGGAATGCCACCCTGTTCGTCAATCTCGCCAACCCGATTGAGCCTTCGCTGCGCAGACTGCCGGCGTTGACTGTGCATTTGCGGCCGGCCAATCCTGGTCCATTCACGGAAAAACGGCTCCCCTTTCCCGATGCAGTACCGCTCGGGGCGCGCTTCCGCGAAGGGGCACTGGCGCTGGATTGCGATGAACAGCTGTTCCATCTTCAGGTGCATACCAGGGCGGAGCGTACAGAGCCGGAGAACGAAGGACCGTGGGGGCAAAGACTACCGGAGTATTACTATCGATATCGTGGACAAAATGTAACTGGCGAAATCCGAGTCCAGGCACGTCCGCCGCGCTTGCGAGCCCAGTGCCACAGCGAGGTTTTTATTACCCGCGGCGAAGCGATTATCGAAACACAATTGCTATTGGAAGCAGAGTCCGGCAGTCCCAACACGATCGAGCTATCGCTATCAGCCGGCAACGGCGTGGGCTGGCCATGGCACACCGAAACGCTGCCGCGCAGTGATGAGTCGGCGGGCAATCGTGTCCGCCGAGTCGAGCGCGTCTACCGCACCGAAACATCCCACATCCTCCATCTGCTGGCGGCGTCTCATCCGCTGCAAGCTGCCGCCATTGAAGCGGCCCGACCGACCGACGAACGCTGGCGTCTGACGTTGGCCCGGCCGCTGCGCCTGCGCGAGCCACTCCGCCTTCAGGCACGACGTCGTTTGCAAGCGCACGACAACCGCTGGGACGTGCCGCTGCCGGTTGTTCTTGGCGCTGAGCACATGGAAGGCGAAGTGGTGCTGCATCTGACGGGCGCCGGTCCTGTACGCGTGCATAGTATTGGACTGCATGAAGCTGCTTTCCCAACCGAAGGAGACGCGGCACCCTGGCGCACTTTCCGCTATGGCCAAGAGGAAGTCCATCTCATCCTTGCCGGCGAAGTGCGAGCCTTTGGCCGTTCCGGTGAAACGGGCATTTCACCTGTCAGGGGGACGATCGAGAGAGCGTATCTGATTACCTATGCTGGCGTGAACGGCACCTTGCGCCATCATTTTCTATTTCAGATCGCTAATTGGGGGGAGCGCCGTCTGCCGTTGCGTTTGCCTCCCGGTTCGCGGCCCTTGGCTGTTCAGATGGATGGCCGTTGGCTGCCGCAACTTCTTCCGAGTTCTCTGATGAAGCCTGGGAACGACGAAGAGGCGATTGAATTGGCTTTGCCGGTGCCGGTCCGCGCCGATGCTCCCTCCGGAGATAATATGCACCGATTTGAGATCGTTTATACGCGCATAGTACCATCCGGGGTGCTCTGGCAGTCTCTGGATGCTCCTGCCCCGCAATTGCCGATCGCTCCGCTTGCTTTTTGTCGCCTCTGGCGTCTGCCGCCACAGTTGACACCGCTGCGTCCAGGACGTTACCAATCCCTACCGGGCACGGACAATGTGAGGGAGCTAGCAGCACTGCCACACCGCCCAACAGAACTGTTCCGTCCCCCCGGTTGGTGGGCGCCTCTCGATCTACTGCGGGAAAAACCACAGGCGAGTGCACGCGCAGCCCTGAAACAGATTAGTCAGGAGCTGCGCGATCGGCATGTCGATCAGAAGATGTCTCTGCGTGAATTGGTGAGCGAATTGTCTTCTCTCATTCCCATGCTCCGCGTGGAAACGCATCGCTACTCCCTCGTTCTTGACGACCTGGCTTTGCGCGAAGCAGGAGTAAGAGCGGAGACGCGCTTAACTATCCAGCGGTCATCTTCGATCGGTGAGATGCCGGTTCCCCTGGCGACGACCGGCGAAACGCCGACCTCATCGATAACATGCACGATAATTGCTGTGCCGGGGCGTTCGGCCATCCTGCTGACGACGAACTGCGGACGCGGTGCGGTGCTGCGCGAGCCGTTCTCCGAAGAGGTGGAGAATGCTCTGGCTGAGGCAGCACAGTACGGGCAAGACATTTCCGGGCGCTTTCGTTCTGCCCTGAACTGGCTGCATCCCGAAAGCATCGCTACCTCAGTTGGCGCCGGACCGCGGCCACTTGATTTCGACTATAAAAGTCGTGAATGGAGTGAATGGGAGCCAATCGCCGGTGTGGCAGAAGAGCGGATGATTGTGGTGCATCGCGGTGGGGTGGCGGCCCTGGGATGGGCACTGGGGCTGTTGGTTCCTCTATTGTTCTGGCTACTGTGGCGGCGGATAGAACACCGTTTGACGCTCCTGCTGTTGGCTCTGGCCTTGTTCGGTTTGGGCGTGCTGTGGTTGCCGGCGGCGCTGCACGATTTGGCCTGGTGGCCGTTGCTGACAAGCGGCGCCGTCGCTGGGTGGAGTTATTTGTGTACTATTGTCCGCCAACCGATGAGTCCGCAATCTTCCTCCCGCCAATCGAGAAATGCCACGTCCTCTGCGGCAATCATCGGAATACTGATCCTGGGCTTTCTGGGCTGGCATGGCCGCGCCGCTACGCCAGCGCCGGCCACAGTCTATCTCATTCCGCCATCGGCCGACGCGCCGGACAGACAAACCGTGTTGGTGCCTGCGGATCTCCTCGATCGTCTCCAGGTACTGGCGCGGCCTGCGCTGCTGGCGCCCGGTGGGCCGCAGACGGTGCTTCTGGATGCTTCCTACGAAGGTCAGCTCGTGGACGAGGGCAAACAGGCGGAGTTCACTGCGACCTTTTCCGTGCATAGCTTGAGCGATGAACCATCTACACTAACAGTGCCACTGGATGGCGTTGGGTTGGTCGGCGAGGTGTTGCTGGACGGCGCGCGGGTTGCTCCTCTGGCCGCGCCGCAAGCAGGTTATTCTCTTCCGATACGCGGCCGCGGCCGACACAAGATCGAGTTACGTTTCCGTGTCCCTGTAGTCGGGACGATTGAAGATCGTAATGTGCTGTTCACGGCTCCGCCTTTACTACGAAGCCGGTTGTCTTGGCGTGTTCCGGACGGGGCCGTCGAGCCGCAAGTGCTGGTCAAAAACGGCGCCCAGTGGATAACGCGCGACAGCAGCGGCCAACGCCTGGAAGCGGACCTCGGTGCGCTGCCGCTACCGGTGCATCTGCACTGGTATCAGCCCAATCGTCCGACACGCGCGAGTTATCAGGCTGCCTACTTGTGGGACCTCGGTCCTGAAGTCAACCGCTTGACCACTTGGCTGCGCTACCGCGTTGAACAAGGAGCAGTCCAAATGCTGGAGGTGGAGCTGCCCGCCGAACTGGAGGTCAGCTCGGCCAATGCGCAGCGCACCCTGTCGCTCTCACGGCAGCCCTGGCGGGCGCGCTTCCAGCTGCGCGACTGGCATGTCACGCGCGTCGGCAATCAACGCGTGCTGCATCTGCGTCTTCCGTATCCCATCAGCGGCGATTTCCAGGTAATACTGGAATTGCTGCCGCGCACGCCGCTGACTTCGCCTGTAGCCCTGCCGTTGCCGTCGCCACGCGGCATCCGCCCTGGAGGACCGCACTATCTGGCCTATCGCACCCAACCAGGTTTGAACGCTCAGCGCGAGACGTCGCAGAATCTCACGCGCATCAGCAACAAAGAGTTCGCCCCAGACTGGCTGGGAGGACCGAGCCTGGAAGCGCATTTCCAAGGCATCGCCTACCGCATCCCACCCGATCGGCTGCCACAGCTGATCCTGCGCCTGGAACACAGGCCGCCTGTGATTCAGGGCGAGGTCGATGTCACCGTCCGAGTCGGTACGCAGCAGGCCGAGATTGAGGCTGTCGCCGATGTCACGACGCCTAATAAAGATCGCGCTGCTCTTGAGTGGGAGCTGCCGCCACACTGTGTCCTCGCTGCGGCAGCCGGTGAGGAGGTGCGGAGCTGGAAGCAAAACGGCTCGCGTTTACTGATATGGCTGAATCGCACGACGGCGAAGACACGAATTCATCTGAGTGGTTGGTTGCCGTTGTCTCTCCACGACGGCCGGCCTCATCTCGAGCTGAACGGCCCGCGCCTGCTCTACGCGGATAAGCAGTATACACGCCTTCATCTCACCACCGCCGATGATCTCATCTTGGCAGCCGTGCGGACGCGAAACCTTCAACCGGCAAGGAGTCGACGTCAGCCGGCTAACGTCGGCCGATCGACTATATTTGAGACGTTTCATTCATATTATAATCTGGAATGTCAAGTACAGGCTGCCGCCAATGCGGTTGCAAAAGTATTGACGCTCGCCGAGGCGGCCGACCGCGAACTGTGTTTCACGACCACGGTGGATTACACCGTGACACACGGCGAACTGCGGCAGGTCCAGCTGCGGCTACGCAACTGGGAGGAAGAGAAAGTTGAGATACAGGCGGAGCGCGTGGCGCTCTGGTCGGAACCGCGGCGGTCCATAGGAGGTCGTTCCTGGCTGCTGCCGCTGCAAGCGGGCGTTCGCGGACATTATCAAGTGGTGCTGCACGGCCGTATGCCACTTGCCAAGGCGGCTGGAGGCGTGCCGATGCCGGAAGTGCTTGTGCAGGGCGTGGAACGGGCCGAATATTTCGTAGCGGTGGCCGGCGGCGGGCTGACCGGACAGGCAAAAGGAACCTTTCAGACTCTAAAATTGCCGCACCAGGCACTGCAAGCAATTTGGCCCGATGCAGCGCAACGCTTGGAACGCAATAACGGACAAGCCTGGCGCGTTGGTGATGCGGAGTGGCAAGTACGTTTGCTGCCGCAGCTGCGCGTGCTGCAACCGACTCCCGCTCGCCTCTATTTGCTGGAGCAATGGGCGGCGGCAAAGGATGGTCGGCGCTGGCTGCATGAGGCGCGCTGCTGGCTACATCATGAGGCGCATGCCGATCTTGCTATCGATTTTGCCGCGCCGGTCCGTGTCTTCGCCGTTGCCATCGATGGTGTCGAAGGGACGCCGCTCCAGCCCAGTCCCACACGGCTATGGCTACCCTTGCCGAGCCAAGCTGGCGTGCGCTGCATCCACTTTCGCTGGCTGTACGATCCGCCGGAGCCGCTGGATCGTCCCAATCTGACTCCGCCGCAGTTGGTCGGTGCGGTGAAGGGGCCGACTGTGTGGACCGTAACGGTCCCGCCGGGTTGGCAGGCTGTCCTTACCGGCGCTGCGAACTGGCAAGGCGCAACGCGCGAGGCTGCCCTGGCACTTTGGCGTGCCGACGTTCAACTCCACATCAGCCAGGATCTGGCCAAAGAGCGGCGGGACAATGTCGCCTCATCGGCCCTGGCTGCCGCCCAGCAACGCTTCACCCTGTACTGCCGTCACGCCCAGCAGGCGCTTGACCTGGGTGCTGGCGGTGCGGCAGGACCACAAAACCACAGCCTGACCGATTGGTTGGCAGAGCTGCAAGCCAACAATCGCCTCTTAAAACCCGAAATACGGAATGCCAAATCAGAATTGGACAAGGGAGGTCCCGATTGCAGTCTTCGCATTTCGGATTTCGAGAAATCGGCGGGCATTCCCACGTCGGGACAAGTGCTGCCGGGCGCGGAACCGCCGACTTTCCAGCTCATTTCGCGGGAGAGGCAACAGATACGCCAAGCTCTTGCCGCTTCCGGACAGTGGCTCGGCGCTCTGGCAATCCTATGGATCTTATCTACTTGGCCATTCTTATCGGCACGCCTGCACTTGTTCTGGCCAGAGCAGATTGCTCTGCTTGGTGCGATCGGTTGGCACCTGGCGGGGCCAACCGTGCTCGTGCTGGGATTGTTGCTTATCGCTGCGTGCAGCCGCATTTTTCTGGGGGTCCGTGGTCTGCGTACATTCCTCCGCAAACGCCGTCAGCAGCCAAGCACCATGACAGCCGGTAACGGCGTTGTGGAATGAGTCATTGCGGCGTCTGCTCGATCTGAGCGATGACGGCGCGCATTGCCGACAGAAGATCCGGAAACGGTTTCGTGGTTTGGTAGGTTTTATTCACATGGGGATTGCTGGGATTAGGAATGCCACAGGCGAATTTCCACTCGCCATCATCCTGGCTCATGCGCTGCCAGGTGACGCGGTGTTGTTTGAGGAATTGCTGGGCGTCTTCATAGGTTCGAATCGTAGCGGCGGACCCACCGGATACGGGGGAGGTTGTCAAACTGGCGGGGGTCCCAACTGTCTGGGCTGGCTCCGGATTGCCGACATGGACGGCCGGCGCGGCGCCGCGCGCCGCGCCTGTTCCTCCTCTATCCATTCCATTGAGGGAAGGAGAAGGCGGGGCTGGCGTAACCGGGTCTCCGGCCATACGCAAGCTGCGTGGGTTTTCGGGCGTCGCCGTCTCCCCGCCAGCTACCGGCGCCGTACCCGCTGCTGTGTACGACGACGGCAGTGCCGGGATGGGGCCGGAAGTCGCCTGGACTGTCGCGTTGCTTGGAGCGCTCGGCGTTTCCATCGATTTCGCTGGGGCATGAATACCCAAAAGTGGATCGCCTTGTAATCGGTTGCCGAAATTGCTCTCGCAACCGGCTGCCAGGCACAAAAGGAGAAGAGCAGAAGAGGAGAAAAGGAGAAAAGGAGACGGAAAGCGGACGTTCTTTTTCCTTTTCTCCTTTTGTCCTTTTCTCCTCTTTGGCATTGTTGATATCTCCCGCCCCTTGACTCGCTTGCCGCGCCGGCTAGATTGTCGCAACCTGCCGCCGCGCGCTCGACCGAAGCGGCAGCAAGGTCATAACCTACTTTGAGGAACTAGACAATGGCAGCTTTTCGCATCGCTGTAATTGGCGGCGACGGCATCGGGCCGGAAGTGATCGATCAAGCCATCCGTGTTGCCGACGCCGCTCGCCGCCGCGACCAAGCCGTCCTTGAATGGAATCGGCTGCCCTGGAGCTCTCATCATTATCAAAAGACGGGACAAATGATGCCGCCCGACGGCTGGGATATCCTTCGCCGGCACGACGCGATTCTTTTAGGCGCTATCGGCCATCCCGATGTGCCCGATCACATCACGCTGCACGGCCTGTTGCTGCCCATGCGCCGCCGTTTCGATCAATACGTCAATCTTCGCCCCGCTTATCTGTTCGACGGCGTGCAGTCGCCGCTGCGCGACAAAGTGCCTGGTTCGATTGACATGGTGGTTTATCGTGAAAACACCGAGGGGGAATACGCGCCTATCGGTGGCCGGCTTTATCAGGGCACACCGCATGAAATCGCCATCCAAACCAATACCTTCACCCGCCGCGGCTGCGAACGCATCATGCGCGCCGCCTTCGAAGGCGCCCGCAAACGCCGCAAAAAAGTCACCTCCATCACCAAATCGAACGCTCAGACGTTCGGTATGGTGTTGTGGGACGAGGTGTTTAAGGATGTCCAGCGCGACTATCCCGACATACAAGCCAACTCGCTCTTAGTCGACGCGGCAGCCATGGATTTCGTGCGCAAGCCAGAAACATTCGATGTGGTGGTGGCCAGCAATCTCTTCGGCGACATCTTGACAGATCTCAGCGCCATCGTCACTGGCAGCATGGGGTTGGCGGCCAGCGGCAACATCAACCCGGAGCGCACCTATCCCAGTATGTTCGAACCAGTCCACGGCTCGGCGCCCGACATCGCTGGCAAAGGCATCGCCAATCCGTTGGCAGCGATCCTGTCAGCGGGGCTGTTGTTGGAACATCTCGGACTCGACAAAAGTGCCGTTGCCTTGCGCAAAGCCGTGGCCGATGTACTCAAGGCTGGTGTCCCGCGCACTCCCGACCTCGGCGGCAGCGCCAGCACGGTCGAAGTGGCCGATGCTGTGCTGGCTGCTTTGCAAAAGGTTTAAGGTTTAGGATTATAGGGAGAACGGTCTCCCTATAATCCTTCGGGGCCAGAGCGCCTTGCAAGTAGGTGTAGCGGCTATAGGTCTTCCTCCCTCCCCCCTTGTGGGGGAGGAGGTTTTGTCCAGTAGCTCTGAACTCGGAACCCTAAAACCCTTCAAAAAATCGGTCTAGCATTTCTGAGCGATTCTCGCCATAACATGGCTCTTCCTCTTCGGAGGAAGCGTTGCTTCTTTCACTCGGGAGTGGAGGCCGATCATGCGGAAAATCGCAGGAGTCGTGGGCGTTATTTGCGTCTCGGGGATCATCATTTTCTCCGTCCGCGGCAATAAGGACGAAGACACCAAGATGCGTGAAATCGTTGCACGTGCCATCAAAGCGCACGGCGGCGAGAACTTGGAGAAATTCAAAGGCAGCATTACCAAATCCAAGGGCAAACTCCTTGATCTGGAATACACCACAGAAACCGCGCTTCAGGTGCCCGATCGCTCGCGCATCACCGCCGAGTCCAAATTGGGCAAGTTCGTTCAGGTCCTTAACGGCGACAAGGGATGGGTCAAGTTCGGCGATCTGGGGCGGGAATGTGTCAAGGAAGAGTTGGACGAGATGCGCGAGCAGCTCAACGCCAACCTGATCTCCCATTTGGCAGTGCTGAACGGTCGAGAATACAAACTGTCGCCCTTGGGAGAGGAAAAAATCGACGATCGCTCGGCTATCGGCGTGCATGTTGAGCACAAAGGATACCGCGACATCAACCTGTACTTTGACAAGGAAAGCAATTTATTGCTCAAGATGGAAACGCGCATCAAAGATCCGTTGCGCGGCGGCGAAGAAGTTGCTGCAGAGACGCTGTACAGCGACTACCGAAACGTCGATGGCGTGATGACCGCACACAAGATTGCCATCAAGTACGATGGCAAGACCTACATCGAAAGCGAGGTCACTGAGGTGAAATATGCGGAAAGACTCGACGACCACGTGTTTGAGAAACCGTAAAGTGGTTTTCAGTTTTCTGCACGAGCGGGAAGCGTAAGCGAGCGATGGCATATTATCCGTCGCTTACGCTTCCGGTTCGTGCCGCCGCAGCAGCAGGTATTCAAGCAGCCAGACCAATATCGCCAGGCTTTGATCGTTGCGGTCGCGGCCAGGATCGAATTCGGAGAGCAGCAGTCCTGCCATGTTTGGCGACCAGACTGCATCCACCAGACGTAGCAACAGAGACGGGGCCAAGCCGAAAGGCACTGGCTGCGCCACTGCCGGAAAGCCCAGCGGATCGAGCACGTCGCAATCCAGGTCAAGAAACACACGCTGGGCAGCGCGGCTCGCTTGACGCAGCGCATCGAGGGCTGGCTGCGGATCGGTCGCCAGCTCCGCCGCGCTGAAAGTCTGGCGATAATAGCGGCCGATGTAATCAGGCATCAGCAACAGATCGCGATGGCCTACGTTTATCAACGGCGGCAGTGTGCCCTCGCAGTGTAAAAGGAAATTGCCGTGTGATAGCTCCGTCGTGCAATCGCGGAAGTGATGAATGTCCAGATGGGCGTCGAATTGCACGATAAGCGTGTCCTCGCTGCTGCCGGCCAGTTCGTCGTAGACCGGCAAGGCGCCCAGGTGGTTGCCCGTGATCCAGAACAAGAAGTCGCCCTGACGCAGCACTTGCCGCACCGCTTGCCGCCCTTGCCGCCGCCAATCGGCGTAGGCGTCGAGCGTCTCGAAGCGGAACTCACGCAGACGGACCTGATCGGTGTAGCAGCGGGCACGCGTCGGCACTCGTTCACGGCGATTGTCAGCAAGGATTTCGCGCAGCTCATCAGCCAAGAGCGCAGCCCCGGCAGCTGTGCCGGCGCTGCCGAACAGGTCAAAAGGAAAAAAGACAAAAATGCTCTTCATAATCGGGTATATTGGGCCCAG
>JAJPHU010000094.1 GCA_021325115.1 Planctomycetota bacterium
ACCCATTTCTCGATATGCTCGACGATCAAATCCGTGCCGGTGAAATGGCTGACGAACGGAGCGCGGGCAGGATTGTACATGGCATCGGTCAGGTCGCGCATCAGCACAACGTTTTTGCCGTTCTTGGCCATCTGCCGCAGGCCGAAGGGCCGGCCCAGGACGCACATGTTCGTGTGTACGCCGATCAGGATAACATTGTCGATGCCGCGCTGCTCCATTACACTCCAAATTTCCTCGCCTTTATCGCTAATAATATCCCGATTGTCGATGGTCAACACATCGATCTGCGCTTTCCACGGGGCGCGGGGATTGCGACCCATCTTGTGGAGCTTTTCAGCCCAGGCGCGATGCTCGGCAGGGTCATCGTCCTCACCACCGTCGCTCTGATCAAGGGGATAAACCCCCTTCTCTTCGGCGGGAATGCGCGAGCACCAGCTACCGATGTCTTTGGGCATGTTTTTGGCGCGCGACGTCTGGAGCGCGTTTTGGCGAGCGGGATGATCTTTGTAAGCGTTCATGCATTCGCTTGGTGCATGAATAATGAGGACGCCACGGTTGCGGGCCGCGCTCAGCAGTTGGTTCATGCGCGGCGCCATCTCACCGACACGGCGGGCAGCGTTGAGGCAATGGTGCGAGTCCCACATATCGCAAACGATGATCGCTGTCTTCTTGGCGTCCCACCTGGCGGACTGGACGATCGTGTGAAACCGACCGCTGCCCGGCTTGGTCTCGACGCGCTTGCGTAAGGATAACGATAACGTCCCTGCATCCTCTGCGGCGGAGCATGGGAATGCCAAGCCGGTACAGCTCACCAGCATCAAAAGGAAAGCTGTCGCCTTGTGTGCAATCTGCCCAACGGACACGGACCCAGGAATCTTCATGCCGCAGATGCAGGTCCGGCCGCCCAGGATTTGGGGATTGAATGTAATGCGGTCGAACACGGCTTTCTCCCTTGATTAGCAATCGAACAACGAGCGTTGCTGCGGCGGCGGTGTTGCAAACGGCGGCACCACCGGCAAGGCCGTCCGCTCCTCGATCAACGCACGCAGACGTCGGGCATTGGCAACTGCCTGTCCGCGATAACAATTGTTGAACAGAAACAGTGTTTCCTCCGTCTGTTCCTGTTCTGCATGCATTCGGTCGATCCATTCCGTCAACTCGTTGTCGCTGTAGTTATAATCATAGCGTTTTTTGTCACCGCCGTACCAACTTTCAGCGCGGCGCGAATGCAGGCGCACATAAACACGACGGCCAGACTGCACCCAGCCGCGCGGGAACAAAGCCGGCACATCGGGAACGTCTACCGAGACCAGGTCGAGACGATGATCCGCCATCCACCTGGGCAGATCTTCACGCTGCCATGACCGATGACGCAACTCGATTGCCAACCGCATGTCGGACAGCTCGGTACTTAATTTTTGTAGCCATTGCAGAGATTTTTTCTCGTAATGAGCTGACTGCGGCAGCTGGCAGAGCAAGCCCAGGAGCTGTTTGCGCCGTTGCAACTCCGCTACGGCGTCGCGGAATGCAGCCAAATCGTCTGTTCTCTGTTCATGGCTGAGGGAGCGTGGCAATTTGACAATGAACTGAAACTCATCCGGTGTGTTGTCGGCGAGGCGGGCGAGCATGGCAGGTGTGGGCGGGCGATAGAACGTGAAGTTCAGCTCCACCAAGGGAAAGACGCAGCAGTAATACGGCAACATCCGGTCGGGGCGCGTGCCCGGAGGATAAAAAACGCCGACCCAATCCGGGTACGAATAACCCGATGTGCCGATCCATACATTCATGCCTCATTTCTCCTGGCTGCCTCATTATCCACGAACAAAACTGCACTGGCAAGCACCAGACGCCTTTCGGTAGGATAACGCCCCGCTGGGGCCGAAAGTCCTGGCCGACGTCTGTTGGGGAGGGCGATAGACATGGCGGAGGCAAACGGACAAAAGCTAACGGCGCGGAACCTTGTTCTGGGTTTGAGCGGCGTACTGCTGTTGTTGCTGGGCGGATTGTGGCTGATCGATCCGGACGCCTTTCCTGTCGGCAATACCACGGAAGCGGAACAGCCTGCGCCGGCGCTGCCTGCGGAATACAATTCCCCTCCCCCCTCCGACGCCGAGCGCATTGCCCGTTTGCAACGCTCCATCGAGGAGCAGCGCAAATACCTGGAAAGATTAAAGGCACAGCTTAACGATCCCAACAGCGAGTATTACAAGGCGGAGAAACGTTTTCAGGATGTCGATGCCGAACGCGAAAAGGTCCGCCGGGAAATTCGGGACTTAAAAGAAGCAGGCAAGACAGCGGAAGCCGCCGCACGCGAAGCTGCCCTCAAAGACATCGAGACGCGTTGGCAGCGACAGCGTGATCGTTTCAACTTGGCCATCCAAGAACACAAAGATCTGCAACGGAGCATTGATACGGCGACGAAACAACTCCACGAGGATGAGCAAGCGCTGGCACGCTTTTCCGGCACGGCTTCTTCCTCTTCCTCTTCCGCTCCAGCATCCGATGCAGCGCTTGCTTCCGCCGCACCATCGGCAAAGACCAAGGAGAAAAATGCGCCGCCTTCCTCTTCTCCGCGCTCTCTTCTGCCTACGCCGTCCTTGTCGCGGGCACCTATTACGGCTTCTTCAGAATCGCCATCGTCGTCGGCTCCTTCTACGCCCAGCGCTTCTGCGGCCCAACCGGCCACCCATGTCTCCCGCGAAGTCGAACGCGCTCGTGAAGAAGCCAAGCTCAAAGAAGAAGCTGCCAGGCAGGCTGAGAGCAAGGCCCAATCCATCAGCGAACGCATCGAGATTGCCAATGATAACATCGCCCAGACCAAAAAACTCCTTGAAGATGCCCGCCGTCGTGCCGACCTCGAGCAACAAAAGAAAACGCAGCTGGAAAACGAATTGAAACAAAAAATATCCGCAAAGGCAGATGAAGCCGAGTTGCAAGAGATGGAGCGCCGCATCAAGTCTGCTGGACAGCGTTTTCAGCAGGCTCTCGATGACGTTCGCTCGACGACCGATCATCTCCACGATTTGCAGGACCAATTGAGCCGCCTGCAAGCGGCGCAAATTCGCGCCCTGCACGACGCCGACGCCAAAAAGCAGGCTGCTGAAGCTGCCGAGGAACGGATTGCCCAGCTGCAAAATCCCTTCCGTCCGCGCAATATCGTGCATTGGCTGTTCAGCCATGGCCCGCGTCTGTTGTTTATTGCCCTGGGAACATTCGTCTTTTATCGTCTATCACGGGTCTTCAGTCGACAACTCGTTCAGATCATGTCCCAGGGCACAAGCAAGCGCGGCACCCACCAAGATCGCGAGAACCGGGCGCAAACACTGGCCGGTGTCTTCAACAGCGCCCTGTCACTGCTTATCCTGGGTGGCGGCAGTTTGATGATGCTCGATGAGATCGGCATTCCCATTGTGCCCTTGATGGGCGGCGCCGCCGTGGTCGGCCTGGCCGTCGCCTTCGGCGCCCAGAATCTCATCAAGGACTATTTCTCCGGCTTCATGGTGCTTCTGGAAGATCAATACGGCATCAACGACGTGGTGAAAATTGGCGAGATTTCCGGCCTGGTCGAACACATCTCGCTGCGCACCACCGTACTGCGCGATCTGGAAGGCACCGTCCACTTTATCCCGCACGGCACCATCACCACCGTCAGCAATCAAACGCATGGTTGGTCGCGGGCACTATTCGACATCAACATCGACTACAAAGAAGATCCCGATCGTGTCATGGAAGTGCTGTTGGAGATTGGCCGCGAGCTGCGCCGTGATCCGGTGTTCGGCCCGCTAATTCTCGACGATCCGGAAATGCTCGGCGTCGATCAGTTCGCCGATTCGTCGGTAATTCTCAAATTTTTCCTGAAAACACGGCCGCTCCAGCAATGGACGGTCAAGCGTGAGATGCTGCGGCGCATCAAAAAGCGCTTCGATGAGTTGGGCATCGAGATTCCCTATCCCCATCAGACGGTGCATCACCGCTACGACTCGCCGCCCCCTCCCACCTTGCCATTCTCGAGCGTGGCCTGAGCGCGGGCTCTTGTCCGCGAACCTGCTCAGACCCTGCCGTGTCCGTGGTACTACCACCTTCCTGGCCAGCGCGATAGCATCCAGGAAGATAGATCTTCGGACATTCGGCGGAGGAGCGGACATGAACAAGGACATCTATCGCGGGCCACTAGAACAAGTGAACGCTTACTGCTGGCGCATTCCCAAAAGCTATAAGCAAGGCATGCGCGTCGATGGCTTGATCTTCGCCAGCGAGCGCTTGCTGGAAAAGATCAAGCAAGACCAGGCACCGGATCAGGTCGCCAATGTTGCCTTCCTGCCGGGCATTCAACACGCCAGCCTGGCCATGCCGGATATTCACTGGGGCTACGGTTTCTGCATCGGCGGCGTCGCCGCTACCGATCCCGAGGAAGGCGGAGTAATTACACCTGGCGGAATCGGTTTCGATATAAACTGCGGCGTCCGTTTGGTGCGCTCGAATCTGTTTTACCGTGAGGTGAAACCGCACTTGCGTACGTTGGTGGACGAGTTGTTCCGCAACATCCCTACCGGCGTCGGGCGCTCAGGACGCTATAAATTCGACAAAAAAGAGTTACATAATCTTCTTGCTGAAGGCTCGCGCTATCTCATCGGCCGCGGTTTGGCGACCCAAGGCGACATCGATCATACCGAAGCCCAAGGCCGGCTCGACGGCGCCGAGCCGGATAACGTTAGCGAGCGGGCCCTGGAGCGCGGTGCCGAACAGTGCGGTACGCTTGGTTCCGGCAATCACTTCCTGGAAGTAGAGGTGGTCGATCACATTTTCGATGAGGAAGCGGCGCGGGTTATGGGACTGGAAAAGGACATGATTTGCGTTTTGATCCACAGTGGTTCGCGCGGCCTGGGCTATCAGGTGTGCGATGATGCCCTGGCCATGCTGCGTAAGGCGCCCGAGAAATACGGCATCGAACTGCCCGACCGGCAACTGGCCTGCGCTCCCGTCGATAGTCCCGAAGGGCGACACTATATCGGAGCCATGCGGGCGGCGGCGAACTTCGCCTGGTGCAATCGGCAGCTGCTCATGCAGCAGGCCCGCGAGGTGTTCGCTGCGGTGTTCGGCCGATCGTGGCAGGAATTACAGATGAACCTGGTCTACGATGTCTGCCATAATATCGCCAAGTTTGAGGAGCATACCGTCAACGGCAAGCGCAAGAAGGTATGGGTGCATCGCAAGGGCGCAACGCGCGCCTTCCCCCCGGAGCATCCGGAGGTGCCGCCAATGTATCGGCACATCGGCCAACCGGTTATCATTCCCGGCGACATGGGTCGGGCCAGCTGGGTGCTGGTTGGCCAGGAGGGCAGCATGGACAAGACATTCGGCACCACTTGCCATGGCGCTGGCCGTGCCATGAGCCGTACCGCCTCGGTCAAAGACGCCGCCGGTCGTCGCATCGATAAAGAACTGGAAGCGCTTGGCATCATCGCACGCGCGCAGAGCCGCAAAGGACTCGCCGAGGAGCAATCCAAAGCGTACAAGAACGTCGATGACGTCGTCGAGGTTGTCGATCGGGCCGGGCTGTCAAAACGCGTGGCACGGCTGCGGCCGATCGGTGTCATCAAGGGGTGAATGATTAGCCGCGACGCGGAACAGAGCGTGAGGATTATTCCTGCACTCCGCTCTGCGTCGCGGCTAACCGAGAGCTTATGCCCGTGCATCAGCCAGTAACTCGCGGACCTCGGCGACCAGCGCCTGCGGTTGCAGCGGCTTGGTCAAGTAAGCATCGGCACCTAGCTCACGCGAACGTTGACGTGCGGCTTCGTCATCCAGCGCCGTCAGCACAATCCAGGGAATGCGCTTAAGCGATCCCTGACGGCGCAATTGCTGCACCATTTCCAGTCCCGACATATCCGGCAGCATCAGATCGAGAAGGATGGCCGCTGGACGCTCGTGTTTCGCCGTCTCCAGCGCCTGGCGCCCTTCCTCAACGCCCTGACAAACGACGCCTTCACGCTGGAGTAGCTCACACAGCAAATGATTTGTCTCGGCCTCATCCTCAACGATGAGGACCGGTGCCTCGGGGGCACCCCTTGCTGGCGCTGCGGGCTGATGGACCGCAAAGCGTCCTACCCCGGGCCGGACGACGCGATACCAGTCGCGGAAACGCACAGCGATGGAAACTTCCGGCGTTCCGGCCGGCAAAATGATCTCGCCCAAATGCGCCAAACCGCGATCCAGGAGAATGCGCATGTCGCTGCGAAGTCGGAATGGGGGCACGCAGCCGGGCTTACAGCCCTTGAACCAGCTGGCGATTTCCGCTTCCGTCGCCAGGCGCAGCTCCGGCTCGCCTAGCACCGAACGCACACGCTCGACATCCAGACGCGCCACGGCCGGCAGCACGACCATAACCGGATGCTCTCGTGCATTCAAAAACACAACTTTGGCCACGCGTCGTCCTGTCACGTGCTCGACATGCGCCAAATGCGACGCCGAAAAGACCGGCGGATGAACGTGCTCACGGTATGGCACGCCATAATAAGCCAGCAAACGTTGCAACCACTGAGGGACCGACATGAGGAGACCTCCCTGTAGCATTCATGGAGATGATCTCGGAAGGGGACTTCCCTTCTTCACACTACTCCTTGCTGTTGCGCAAGTCAACGGTTCAGAGGGCTTTTTTACCGTCAAAGCTGCGAACTCCTTGCCTGCGAAGCCTCCTAATATCCCCAATGCCGCCTACCATGTTCGTGCCATGCATGCCCATCATGTTCTCAACGTACCGTCAAGATCTTGGTCAGTCATAGGGCCATGGGGCCATAATTCGGGTTTCCCTCTCAATTTTGGCGTGGAGGGGGAGTACGTACCGGAGGTCTTTTCCCTCCTCCCTTGTGGG
>JAJPHU010000377.1 GCA_021325115.1 Planctomycetota bacterium
CCGGCGAGCGGGGTTGCATTGCTTTGCTCTCCGGCGAGCGGGGTTGCATTGCTTTGCTCTCCGGCGAGCGGGGTTGCATTGCTTTGCTCTCCGGCGAGCGGGGTTGCGTTAGCGCCCCGAGAACTGGCTCATTCGGGGCGCTAACGCAACCTCGCTCGCCTTCTGGAAACATGCCGGTCAGCAGCGAGCGGGCCACGTCCGCCGCTGACACGTCCTTGCGGGACACCCGCAGCTCGCCCCCCGTTGCCACTGCTGGACTGCTGCCTGTCAGGCGTTTCAATTCGGCGAGCACGTCATCCAATCCCAACCCCTGGATGAACTGCATGACATAGTAGGGCAGGCCATCGTGTTCGCCGACGCCGAAGACCGGCACGATGTTCGTGTGGTGCAGCTTGGCTGCCGCCTTGGCCTCACGCTCGAAACGCCGCCGCTGGCCATCATCGATGAACATTTGCCGCGGCAACACTTTAAGGGCGACATGGCGGCCCAGCGAGACTTGCTCGGCCTCGTAGACGATGCCCATGCCGCCGCGGCCAACCTCGCGGAGGATGCGATAATCGCCCAGTTGTTGCGGCGGTGTCGACTCTGGCAGCGTGGTTGGCCCGGTAGCGTCGCCGGTCAGGGATTCGTCGGTCAGGGCAACGTTTTCCATCAGAGCCATGGCCGGAAACACTTCCTTGATCTCGGCGGCCAGTTCCGGATGGCGGTCGATGTATTCCTTGAGCGACGGCCGTTGCCCCTGGCGATACCGCTCCAGAAACTCCTCGGCCAACGCCAGCACAACAGCAGAACGCGATTCGGATGCGGACATACGGTTCCCCTCCCTATTGATGGGGCTTCACAAGCCAGAAGCGTAAGCGCCAGGCAAGATGACCATTGCTCACGCTTTCGGCTCATTTCGATGGTCACAGGTCCCGAAAACCGGGAATGCGTTCGAGAATGTCCCGTAAGCGTTTGATAGCCCGTAGATAGCGGCTGCCGGCGCCTGCCTTGGATAGCCCCAGTACCTGGGCGATTTCACTGGTACTAAGCTGCTCGAAGTGCTTCAGCGCCAGCACTTCGCGGTCAATCGGGTCCATGCTGTTGAGCGCTTCCTGCACGTAGATGCGTTGTTCCGCCTTGATGGCGGCCTGCGACGGCGTGGTGAGTTTGCCCAAGAGCTGCGCCGCCAGGGAGGCCGAGTCGGCCTCGGGCAGTCCACCACGGTGCAGCGAGACTTCGCGATCCGCATCGCGCAGCTGCGTACCCAGATGACGGCGATGCACCTCGGCCAGTTTCAACCCGGTCATATGCCGTAGCCACAAAAACAAGGGCAGCTGCGGCGCCCGCGCATATTCCGGCAGCTTTTGGCTGATCTCCAGAAAGGCTTCCTGCACCACATCCGAATCGTCGACCCGTCCCGACAGCCGGCGGTTCAGACGCAGATGGACCATCCGTTTGAGGCGATCCCGATAGCGCGAAAACAACTGACGCAATGCCTCCTCATCGCCCCCAGCGGCGCGTACAACCAGGTCGGAGTCCTCGTCAGGCTCATCGATCATTAGAGCGCTCCTGGAGTATTAAGTGCCAACGCGAGTCGATCGTCTCTATCGAGGGCGATTTTTTTTCGGCATCTGCTGGCACCCTTCGGCGGACGTCAGGAAAAGAAACGGAAAAAAGTGAACCCGCCGAGCCTCATGCAGGGCCTTATTATAGTAAGGGCGACGGATAGCGTTGCAGGGTCCGCTGCTTGCGTGCCTTGCCGGGCTTTGCCGTTAACTCTATCTCTCCTTTTACTACCATGTGCATACTACCGTGTGTACCCGTCGTTGAGACTGCGAGCTTATGGCTTATGTTGGCCGCCGAATCCGCAAAGTCTGCCTTCTTGTTGTCCACTTCCGAGCGCTAGGCCTCCGCCGCAGACTTGACCACGGCGGTCAACAGCATATCATGCCCTCGGTCGAATCTCTCCGCGTGACGCCCGGCTGGCCGGGACGGCAGCGGGCGTGTCCGATTCCCTTTTCTCGTTCTGTGAGGTGTGATGCCATGGCGCAAGCGACGATGAAGCGACCGGCTCCTCCAGCCATTCGCCAGACCAAACTGCTCATCAACAATCAATGGGTCGATCCGGTCGAAGGCGGCTCCTTTGACACCTACAATCCGGCGACCGGGCAGGTGATCGCCAAGGTGGCGGCAGCCTCGGCCAAGGACGTGGACAAAGCCGTCCAAGCAGCGCGGAAGGCGCTGGAATCCAGTCCGTGGAAGACGATGGATGCCGCCGACCGCGGCCGGCTTCTGTACAAACTCGCCGACCTCGTCGAAAAAGAGGCTGACGAGCTGGCCCGTATGGAATCGCTCAATGCCGGCAAGACCATCAACGATTCCCTCGCCGACATGCAGGGCGTCGTCAACACTCTGCGTTACTACGCGGGCTGGGCCGACAAGATCGAGGGCCGAAC
The DNA here is from genome assembly GCA_021325115.1 of Planctomycetota bacterium. Taxonomy (GTDB): domain Bacteria; phylum Planctomycetota; class Planctomycetia; order Gemmatales; family Gemmataceae; genus JAJPHU01. The sequence continues at coordinate 2,439 of JAJPHU010000377.1, forward strand.
CGTGCCGGTGCGCGGCAACTTCCTGTCGTACACGCTGCGGCAGCCGGTCGGCGTCGTCGGTCAAATCATCCCCTGGAATTTCCCGCTCTTGATGCTGGCCTGGAAGTGGGGACCGGCCCTGGCCTGCGGCAACACTGTGGTCCTCAAGCCGGCCGAGCAGACGCCGTTAACTGCCCTGCGCCTGGGCGAATTGGCGATCGAGGCCGGCTTCCCGCCCGGTGTCGTCAACATTCTCAACGGCATGGGCGAAACCACTGGCGCCGCTCTTGTTGCCCATCCTGACGTGGACAAAATCGCCTTCACCGGCCACGTCGATACGGCCAAGATCATCCAGAAGGCGGCAGCGGATACGCTCAAGCGTGTCACGTTCGAGTTGGGCGGCAAATCGCCGAATGTTATCTTCGCCGACGCCGACATGGAACAAGCTGTGGCCGGCGCCTTCCATGCCATCTATTTCCACGGCGGACAGTGCTGCACCGCCGGCAGTCGGCTTTTTGTCGAAGACAAGATCCATCAAGAATTCGTCGAGCGCCTGGCCGAGAGGGCCAAGGAGCGCAAGATCGGCGATCCGCTCGATCCCCAGACTGAACAAGGTCCGCAGGTCTCGAAAGAACAGATGGACAAGATCCTCCACTACTGCGATCTGGGCCAAAAGGAGGGGGCCACGCTTATGACCGGCGGTCATCGCTTCGGCGACAAGGGCTTCTTCGTCGAACCAACCATCTTCGACAATGTCAAAGACGATATGGCCATTGCCAAGGACGAAATCTTTGGACCGGTTGTCAGCGTCTTGCCCTTCAAGAAAGTCGAGGAAGTGATTGATCGGGCCAACCGGACCTATTACGGTTTGGCGGCGGCAGTATGGACGCGCGACATTGACAAGGCTCACCTGTTCGCCCGGGAGGTGAAGGCTGGTACCGTCTGGGTCAACTGCTATCACGTCGTCGATGCGACGACGCCGTTCGGTGGCTTCAAGATGTCCGGCCAGGGCCGCGAAAACGGCGAGGCGGCCCTGGAGCACTACACCGAAATCAAGACGGTCACGATCAAATTGAAGTAAGACCGCGACGAAATCGAACGAGCCGGAAGCGCAAGCGATGGATGTTTTGCCCTCGCTTACGCTTCCGGCTCGCCTCGTTTGAGGGACCCCATGGCGCGAATTCAGCAATTACCGGCACTGGTCGTCAACAAAATCGCTGCCGGCGAGGTCATTGAGCGGCCGGCCAGCGTTGTCAAAGAACTGTTGGAAAACGCTGTCGATGCCGGCAGCCGTCGCATCGATGTCGAGATTGAGCAAGGCGGCGTCGATCTCATTCGCGTGGTCGATGACGGCGGCGGCATCAGTGCCGAGGATCTGCCGCTCGCTTTCGCCAGCCACGCCACAAGCAAGCTGTCCACGGCAGAGGATCTCTTTCACATCGAGACTCTGGGGTTTCGCGGCGAAGCGCTGGCCTCTATCGGCGGCGTCGCCCAGGTGACGCTACAATCACGGCCGCCGGAAGAAACCTGCGGCGCGCAAATCACGTGCAACGGCGGCGAACTGTCGGAAGTACGGCCATGGAACGGCTCGCCGGGCACGCGCATCGAAGTACGACACCTGTTCTACAACACACCCGTTCGCCGCAAGTTCCTGCGCACGCCTGCCACAGAGATGGGCCACATTAGCGAGGCTTTTACTCGTCTTGCCCTGGCCCAGGCCCGCTCGATCTTCGAGGCTGACGTGGCACGCAGCCTTCGCGCGACCGGGCTGCACCTGACCCTGCGGCACAACAACAAGATGATCTACGACCTCCCCGCCTCGATGGGGTTGCTCGATCGCATTGCCGTATTGTTCGGCCTGGACGTGAGCAATCAGCTCTATGCCGTGCAAGCCCATCAGGGGCCGGCAACGTTGACGGGCTATATCGCTGACCCGGCCTGTGAGCGCGGCACGGCCCGTATGCAATATCTGTTCATCAACGGCCGCTGGGTCCGCGATCGCACCCTCGGCCACGCCATCCAGGAAGCGTATCGCGGCCTGTTGATGACCGGCCGCTATGCCGTGGCGTTTCTGTTCCTCGATCTGCCGCCCGATCAGGTCGATGTCAATGTCCATCCCACCAAGGCCGAAGTGCGTTTCCGCGATAGCCAGGCGCTGCACCATCTCGTTTTCTCGACGATCCGCCAGCGCCTGCGATCCGAGAACCTCACGGCACGTTTGCAACTGCCCTCGACGATGAGACCGTCGGAAACACTCGGTACGCCCTCGCCCGTCGCCGCGCCTCTTGATCCGGCGCCGTGGTCGCTCGCTTCGCCGCCGACAAGTGAACATGGCCCCGCACTGCCGTTCCCTTCCCCCCAAGCGCCCAGCCTCCCCGCGCCGGTGACAATGGCTCCAGAGCCAACGCCTCATCTGCCGACCGCTACGCCTCCGCCGACGAAAATCATCCAATTGTACGATGCCTATCTCGTCGTCGAAACCGAAGAAGGAATGCTGGTCATCGATCAGCACGCCCTGCACGAGCGCATCTTATTCGAGCAGATCAAACGCCGCATCCAATCGGGACCGCTGGCAACGCAACCGCTGTTGATCCCGGAGCCGGTCGAACTGACCGCCGAACAAGCAGCGCGGACACTGGAACACCGCGACGCCCTGGCTGAATTGGGGCTGGGCATTGAAGACTTCGGCGGTGGCACCATTCTCTTGACCAGCTACCCCGCTTTGCTCGGCCGCTGTTCGCCCCAAGAAATTCTGCGTGCTGTCGTCGATCATCTCATCTCGCAGGAACGCCCGCCGAGCCGCGAAGTACTGTTCAACGACCTGATGAGCCTGATGGCCTGCCACGCTGCCGTCCGCGCCGGCGACCGTCTGACACCCGAACAAATGGCCGCGCTTGTCGAACAACGCCACTTGGCCGACGACACCCACCATTGTCCCCACGGCCGGCCGACGGCGTTATTATTTAGCCGCCATGATCTCGAACGCCAGTTCCGGCGAGTGTGAAAAGGAAGAGATGTGGAGCAGCCTAGAATGTTGTTTGGAGAACACATCTCATGACAAGCAATCTAAACGATCGAATCCGGCTTCTCATTGACGTTTGGTGCGAGCGGCGGAATTATAAGCCCCTTGCGCTGATCTTACCTGCTTGGATCGGCAATAATGGACTTACGGATGGATGGATAGATCTGCACGATGCATTGAAGCACACCTACGCATCGTGTATAGATTTGCCGCCCGATGAGCGAGATGCTCTGAAGCAGTTCTACGTCGAGATTGAAGCAGCTTTGCGCAACCAATGATATTCGGAGGTTTGCTGGACCAATGATGAAAGATCTCGCCATCGACCCACGGAATCCGGGGTAGCGGA
>JAJPHU010000253.1 GCA_021325115.1 Planctomycetota bacterium
AACGTTGAGAAAAATGACTGTCGGATACAATTCGAGACCGATTTTGTCGAGATCATCTACCTTGCAGCGCTCAATTTCATAGGAGCGTGCCGCCTCGTAGGCGGCACGCAGGTGCTTCAAATCGCCACCGTCGAGGTCGGGATCTTGGCCAGTGCCGTCTACCACCAAGGTCGGCACACGCTTACGCACCTCTACCACCATATCGCGGACGTTGTCTGCTTGCAGGCCAGCCTCTTCCGGGTCTAGCTCCGCCGTCACCTGCACGAATTCCTGATCGAGCCGCCGTTTGCGTTCGCGGTCCTCCGGTAAATCACCGGGATTGACTGGCAGCGATGGCTTTTTCTTGGCGAAGATGAGCGTGAACTTCTCGGTCACGCTGTCATCGGCAGGAACGCGGTCGATGGGCCGCGAACCGGAAAAACCCTTGCGCACATCGCCATCCACCTTGATGTGCAGGAACGTCTTTTTGTCGCTGGAGCTGAAATTGCGGATGGTGACACTGAACTCTGTCTCAACACCTTCAGCGACGACACGCGATTCCGCATGCAGGTCGGTGATAGCCAGGTTATCGTGATGCAACGCCACCTGCCGCGATGGACCGCGATAGGGATGGGCTGTGTCGATCAGACTCAGGTGAATGCCGGATTCAACCAGTTTCTCGATAGCCTTGTTCAGCTCCTCCGCACCGGGGCCGCTCCAGTCCCCATCGCGGAAATCGCTGACGAGGTGCAGAATCTTCTGCCCCTGGGCAATATCGTTGAAGAGCATTTGTCCCTTATGGATACCTTCAATGGGATCGACGTGCAGGGCCGACGGTTTGAGATCGCGCAGCTTTTCATCGATGGCATCGCTGGCGCGGTCGCCCAGGCGCTGGTCAAATAATACCGTATCGAGATCGGATAAACGATAAATACGCATCTGCTGATGGGTGGGCGCCTGGGCGGCGCTGCGGGCCAGCAGCTTGATCTGTTCGCGGGCCACTTCAAGCGAATGGGTTTTCGATCCCTTTTCCGTAAACTGATCGGCCATGCTGGGGGTGTCGTCGAGGATGACGATGTGCGTGGCCCCCTGTCCGGTCGGCCGGGCACCGATAAAGCGCGCCACGAGAAAACCTGCCAGAAGCACCAGCAGACAGCGTAGCGCCAACAGGATCATCTGTTCAATAATGAGCCGGCGACGATTGCGCTTCTGCGATTTGAGCAAAAACTCCATCGCTGCCCAGCGAATGCGCTTGAAGCGCATGCGATTGATGAGATGAATGATAATCGGCGCACTGACGAGCAGCCCGCCGGCAACCATGAACCAAGGATGCAGAAAAAGCTCCATATATGACCTCAAACCGACCACGGATTACACGAATAACACAGATAAAAACAAAAAGTCAAATAATATATCATGTTTGTTCTGTTTTTCTTTTATCTGTGTTATCTGTGTAATCCGTGGTTAATGTTATTATACTGGCCCGCGGCTGCGCACAGTGGTGGTGCGGTCGGCCAGACGGTGGCTGAGGAATTTCGACAATACCGCATCGAGATAATCGCCAGTGCGCACCAGTTGATAATCGATGCCCAGCCGCGTGCAGCCGCGCCGTACTTCGACCAGATATTCCTCCAGCGCTTCCAGGTAACCGTCGCGCAGGGCGCGCGGATCGCATAACAAATGCGGTAATTCCTCCATGCCCTCGAAACGTGTCGTGCCAGCGAAAGGGAATGTTACTTCGTCGTCATCGAGAACGTGGAAGGCAAGGATGTCATGCCGCCGCTGGCATAGCATTTCCAGTCCCTTGAGGAGCGGCCCGCGATCGACCAGGAAATCAGAGACGAGGACAATCATGCCACGCTGCGGAATGGTTTCGGTGACGCGGCGGAGGATGCGTTCGATGTCGGTTTTGTCGCGCGGCTTGCTGACGTGCATGGAATTGCAGATGGCATCGAGATGCGTCTGCTGACTGCGCGACGGCACAATCTGCCGCACGTCCGCATCGAAGGTGATGACGCCGACGGCGTCCTGTTGACGCAACAGCAAATATGCCAGGCAAGCTGCGATGGTGCAGCCGTAATTGTATTTGTTGAGGGCACCGCGACCGTAATGCATCGATTCGCTGACATCAATAACCAGCGTGCAGCGCAGATTGGTCTCTGCTTCATATTGTTTAATATAATAGCGGTCTGTTTTGGACCAAACTTTCCAATCGAGATGGCGAATGTCGTCGCCGGGAGTGTACTCGCGGTGCTGCACGAACTCGATGGAGTGCCCAAACAGCGGGCTTTTGTGCATGCCCGCAAGGAACCCCTCGACCACCTGGCGGGCGCGCACGTCGAGCCGCGAGATCTTGGCGATGGTCTCTGGATGCAGAAAGCGACGCGGATCGTCTTCTTTTACGGGCATGGGTATCACGCATAATTCGGATGAGCAGGGGTGTTAACGCCCCGGTATACTTACCAGTAAGTTAACACCTCCCGCTCGTCGGGGTTGTTCCTAGGATGCAAAAATCTTTTTGAACCGCTCATCGCGGGTCAGCTCATTGTCCTTGGACGGCGTTTCCTCGATCAGCTTCTTGATGACCGTATCAGCGGTGATGCCTTCCGAAGCAGCGGTGAAGTTGGTGAGGATGCGATGCCGTAGCACCGGGTAAGCCAGCGCTTGAATATCGTCGGTCTGCACGTGGACGCGACCATGCAGCAAAGCGCGGGCCTTGCCGCCGAGAATGAGATACTGTACGGCACGTGGGCCAGCCCCCCAGGACAGCCATTCACGGATGAACTTGGGCACGCCCGGCTCGCCGACGCGCGTTTGCCGCACCAACGCCAACGTATAGCGGATGACGTGATCGCTGACTGGCACCCGCCGGACCAGATTTTGGAGTTCCAAAATCTGCTCGCCGCTGAGCACCGCATCGATGGTGTCATCTTGCAGCGACGTGGTGCGCCGGGCGATCTCGAACTCTTCCTCGAACTTGGGATAACGCACGAACACCTTGAACATAAAGCGATCCTGCTGTGCTTCAGGCAACGGATAGGTGCCTTCTTGTTCGATGGGATTCTGCGTCGCCAAGACGAAAAACGGCGCATCAAGACGATGACGAATACGGCCGACGGTGACTTGCCGTTCCTGCATGGCTTCAAGCAGAGCGGCCTGCGTCTTCGGCGGCGTACGGTTGATCTCATCGGCGAGGATAACGTTGGCGAACAGAGGGCCAGGGATGAATTTGAACTCGCGCTGGCCAGTCGAACGGTTCTCTTCAATAACTTCGGTACCGGTGATATCGGCCGGCATTAAGTCGGGCGTGAACTGGATGCGGCTGAAGGCCAATGATAGCGAACGTGATAGCGTTGAGATCATGAGCGTCTTGGCCAGTCCGGGCACGCCTTCGAGAATACAGTGCCCTTTGCTGAAAAGTGCAATCAGCAGCTCTTCGATGACCTGATCCTGGCCGACGATGATGCGGCTGAGTTGTTTTTTGATGTTATCGAAGGCGTCGCGCAGGCGGCGGACTGCTTCCAGATCATCATGGCTAATCTCGGCCGCTTGGTTCATTGTCTCGTTCATGCGGTTCTCTTTCAGTAAAGGAGAGTTTGGCGAGCGGGGGCGCGTTCGCGCCCTGCGAAGGACCTCGGGGTGCGAACGCGCCCCCGCTCGCCGGATCCGTTCGTTAGCGTTGGTAAATCGGCAAAGCCGCGTTGTCCAGTTGCAGGATGGTCAGATACACCGGCGTGATGAAGTTGGCCCCGACCATGCCGCCGGACCAGCTGCCGTCGCTGGATTGAGAGCTAATCATGCCGGGGAAGTTCTCTTTTTTGTAGCCCGACCAGGTTAGGCGCTCGCTGGGCTTGGAGTTGGGGAAAAGCCGAGCATAACCGTCTTCACCGAGTATGTAGATCGCTTGTGCGTAATAATAGTGGGTATACTCATCGTGTCCCATGCGAGCACCGCCGAGACCTTGCAGGTTTTGCTGGCAGAATTTGAACCATTTTTTGATGAGCGGCGAATTGTAATCGCCGAAACTGAAGCCACAGGCGATGGCCGCCGCCGTCAGCGCGGGCCGGCCGCCGCCGGCCGCCATGCCGCTACCCAGACTGTAGACCACGCCGCCGCTGCTGTCGGTCGAATCGCTGAGGTATTTCTGGGCCATTTTGATGGCTTCCTGCGGCACGGCGATGCCAGCGTTCCGCGCCGCCCGCAGCGCCTGCACCTGCGTGATTGTCACCGAGCCTTCATCAAAATTGCCGCCCTCGCGGGCCGAGATGTAGCCCCAGCCGCCGCGGTTGGTTTGGGCGGCGTGCGAGAATTTGCAGGCGCGTTCGAGAATGTCCACCAAGCGGCGGCGGCGGTCGCCTTCTTCTTCTTCACCGACGACACAAGAGAGAAAGAGTGTGCCAAAGCCGTGGCCGTACATGTAGCGACCGGCCTCGCCCGGCATGTTGGGATTGCCGATCATGCCGTTGGGTTGGGAATGAGCCATCAGCCAATCGACGGCGCGGCGAATATTGTCCTTGTACTTGCCTTCACGGATGGTGCTGCCTTCCATCAACAGCGCCATGCCGGAGATGGCGGTCATGGTGACGGGGTATTGATCGCTCCAGTGGCCGTCTTTGTGCTGGTTTCGGGCCAGCCATTCCAGCCCTTTGCGCACCGCTTTGCGCTGTTCTGGCGACATTTCGTCGGCCCACCCCCCTGGCGCCGCCAACGCTGCCAGCGCCAATACAGACAAAATCAGATCTCGAATGCGCATGAGAATGCGACTCCTTGTCTACCAGACCCGTCGAACCATTTCGCGGGGTGTTCCTCATTATGACGATTGCCGCGAAAATTTCTGACAGACGATTCCTAATCGGCGAGCGGGGCGTGTGAACACCCCGGTGCAAGCAACCGAAGCGTTCATGTACCCCGCTCGCCGAATCAAGACGCTTGCCCATCATCCCGGCGGCAAGGGCGGAGCAATTTCCCGGATGCGGTCGCGATCGAAGGCAGGACGAGGCGCCGGAACTTGCGAGCTTCGCCGCAGCCCATCGCTGGCAGCTGGCTTGGCGTCTTTGGCGTCCTCGGTTAGTGGATAGTGAATGATCTTCCATTGTTGGCTCAATAGCTCCACCGTATTGGCCCGCAGATCGACACGCACGCCAAAGAAAGGCGTGGCCGATCGTGCCGATAGTTTCTCGTTGCAGACCACTTTGCCCGTGCCCTTATGGATACTAAGGATTTTGACCTCCGGCGCCATGTTTCCGGGCATGACCCGCCCGCGTACAATCATGCCCGGCACACCAGCTTGTACAGCCGCGTTCCCATCCAGGGACCGGGCGGTCAAAAATACAAGAGGCAGATCGTCAAACTGTTCGAGCAGGATGTATTGCGGCATCTCGCGGGACGAGTAGTCCCAAACCAGGTTACCGCTCTTGCGGTCGAAGGCATGCAAGTAACCGTTCAGCGGTACGGTACGCATCCCTAGATGGACCATGACGTTGAGTGCAGCCATTGGAATGCCGCCGTTCGGCGCCGCCATCTGCGAAGCGAAATAATAATAGTTGCGGTCGGATAACAGATGAAACGCCTGTACGTTCTTCAACCGCTCGGACGGATCGTATATCTCTCCGCTCATCACTTCCTTGCGCGCCCGCAGATCGATGACGTGGACCTTGCCATTCGGTTCAACAATGCCGGTGAGTCCAGCATCCTCGCTGCGGGCCACGATCGAACGCGCAGGATAGTTCTGCTTCCACACGTCCTGACCCGTAACAATGTCGTAGAGCCGAACCACCACGCTGTTGGTGGGTCCGGTCTCAGATAGCAGCAGATAACGGTCGAACACTTGCAGCCGTTTCTCGAACAGGGCGGTGAAGTCGGGTGCCTTGACGCTGATGCCGTCGGCGGCACGGAAGACGCGTGTGGAGCTGGGATGGTTCTGGTTGTCCAATTCGACAACGAAGACATAATCTTCATCGGAAAAAAGATAGTTGCTTGAATGGACATCCATGCGCGACCACAAAGTTCGCCCGGTCAGTGGATCGAGGGCACTAAGCATCTTGGGAGTCTGGATACAGATGGTCTGCCCCTGGAACGGACTAACTTGGCCGAGGCGCAACTTCCACTCATTGGAGTAGATCACCAACAAGCTGCCATCATGCGAATCCGGCACCAGCGACATGGGCCTCCCATTCGTTGCTGCGGATCCGGGAGTGTCTTGCAAGAGGTCGCGGTCCCAGAGCAAACGATGGTTGACTGGATCGATGCCGAAAATCCGACGCCCCACGGGCAGGACGATGAGATGGCCTACCGTCTCATAGGGAAAACGGGTGAGGGGATGGTGAGCGTCCTGGATCGGGACGATCCATCCCCCGGGGAATTGTTGTTGGGGGTTTTGTCGCTGCGCGTTCACCTCGGAGAATCCCGTATTTGGTAAGGGCGCTGACCACACTTCTCTCGGCAATTCATGGCCATCCTCCAGATTGCGATCGAGGAGCTTGAATTGCTCATTACCATGAGTGAGGGTCAAGCCGACAATGTGATGGCGGAAAAACGGCAGTTTCTCGCCGCTGTGTTCGAACTGGAAGAGTTGCCCCCGGTAGGGCGGCTGAAAATCGCCGCTCTCTTTTTTGGAGCCGAACTTTCGCACCGAGCCAAGCGGCTGCGGATCGTCGAGGTAGGGGAGCAGGCGCTTATCGGTGGCGGCGTCATCCTCATAGATCTGCCGGCCCGTCTTGCCCTTACGGATGAGAACATCAGCATACTCTTTGCTGAGCTTGCGATAGCAGTAGGCAGCATCTTCGAGCAACCCTTTGCGCGTGTACAGCCGGGCCAAGGCCTCGGTGGCGCGGGCGGCCAATTCGGGACGGTGCTTTCCTGTGCGGAACTGATTCAACTCCAGTTCAGCCTCCAAAAGCGGATGTTCGTCGCTGCTGTCTTTCCGCTCCATCAGTCGCTCGGCCAACTCCAGGCGAGCCTCTTTGCCGGCATCGGAGACCGAGCCGAACATGCGGACGAACGCGCGCAGCTCTTGGAGGTCGTTGGTCTCACGGAGCTTGGTCCACTTCTCAGCAATCAGTTTTTCCAGCGGCCGGCGGTTTTCCGGTGTGGCCTTGTTCATCATGGCGATGATGCGGCCGCGCGACCAGACATCGGGGGCAGCCTTGACTTGCCGATCGTCGACGGCGGGCACCAACTCGGACTGTTTGCCGGCTTCCTGGGCAAACTGCTGATATTTCTCGAACGCCTCGACGAGCCGACCCTGCTCCTCGCGGCCCTTGCCAACCAGCCACAGGTAGGTAGCTCGCCGCCGCCGCTGCTCAGCTTCGAGCTTGGCCCGTTCTTTCTCCGGTGCATCCTCGAGATCGAGCTTGCACAGCTCTTCGTAGTCCTTGAGGTACTTCTCGGCGTCGTTGAAGTGATCGGCAATATAGACCGTCAGCGTATCATACAGTTTGGCGCGGGCCTTGACGCGTGTTTCCTTGCCGGGATGATTCTTAAGGGCGCTCGTCAAGTCGTCGATGGCGCCCTCCAAATCGCCCTTGTCCAGACGCAATTCGCCACGCTCCGTCAGGGCATTGGCATCGTTGGGATTTTTGGCGATCAGCTCGTCCATCTCGGCAATCTTGACCTTGAGCTGCGGATAAGCGACTACCTCGCCCTCCCATTCGTGTTCGCTTTTGCCGAAAGGAGTGACTGAGACGACCTTGCCCTCGGCGAAGATTAAGTTGCCGGGCACATCGGCGTCGTTTTTATCGGGTTCGCTGGGCCGGGACTTGCTGCGCGAGACGATCCTGCCGCGATCCATATCGATGCCGATGATTTGCGGCTCCTCCTTACCCTTGCCGCCGTCCTTGAGCGGCAAGTAGTAGATGTGGTCGCTGCCGATGCCTTGGCCAGAAGGCGTGCCGGTCTCCAGCGTCCACAGCGTTTCGCCGCTGGACAGGCTGAGGGCGCGAACGTTCTTCTTGCCGACAATCAATACCTTGCCGTTATAGACATTGCCCAGGTAAAGGTCGTCTTCTTGCTTGGGAAAATGCCAGATCGGCGAGCCGTCGCGTAGGTTGATGCAATGGATGGAGCGGGCATCCGGAGCGGTGAAGACGACCTTGCCATCAGAAATAATGGGAGCGGTGACTTTCCATTGGTTGTGGGAATTCCCGACGGTTTGCATCGGCTGCTCAATCATAACACCGCCGCGAATCAGGCGGGCCCGTCGATTCCACATCGCCTGTTCTTGCGGCGACAGCTCGCGGACATCGTTCTTGTCCCGGTAGGGATAGGCCCAGACCAGGCTGTTTTCCAGCAGATTGACGCCGAAGACAGCGCCGGCGTTGGTCGGGCAGACGAGGATACCTTCGCCGTAGGCCAGATGGGCCGCCCAGGTGCGACGCAGCGGATCGTTCTGCATCTTCTCCTGTGTCATGCCCAAGGTCTGGATGGAGACGATAGCGCCCTGGATGTTTCGGTTGTCTTTGGCCAACACCGATGGGTCCAGGCAGATCAGGCGAATTTCCTGCTGTTTGTCGGCCAGCAGATAGAGTTTACCGGCCAAGGGCAAAGGCGGCCCCAGGAAGTAGTGGTCGAGCAGCGGATCTTTCTCTTCTGTGCCCAGAGACCAGGTTAGCTTGCCGGAATTCTGGGCCAGGCTGTAGGCATACAGCTTATTGTGAGAGACGGCGCTCTCCAGTTCCGGGCTGAGGTTGCTTTGCATCGGCATTCCGCCGGGAACAATCATGCCGTTGTTGAAGTTCGGCTGCGGGTACGGCGGGATGGCGAGATCCTCAACGACGTAGACAAACTGTCCATCGGTGCTGAGCGTACCGACTGTGGAGTTTTCGAAGAGAATTTGTGGATGTTGGTTCTCGTAAAATTGGAGCCACTGGGCCACAGCTTGTTTCTTGGTATCGCCCTGGCTCAACATACGCTGCAAGCTCCAGTCAGAGGGTGATGCCCAGGACAGAGTGCCGGTGCGCAGATCGACAGCCGTGACGCCAAAGAAATTCTTGTAGATGAGCAGAGGTGTCCTCTCGCCTTTGCGATCAAGGACCGACAGGGCGATGGGCGAAAAGGCGAAGATGATCGGCTGATTCTGGCCTTTCAGGACATCCTTGGCCCTGCGGATATACGAGCGCGCGGCAGAGAGACTACTACTATCCTTATCATACAACAGGGAGATGCCCCATTCGCGTGTCATGAAGGCAGGTCCGCCGATCAATTGATTACTGCGACTGGGCGTAGCGCGATACAGCAACGAATCCGTGGCATTGCGCTCCAGGCGGGAACGATCCAGCTTGGCGACGTGTTCTTGCAGATCGTCTACAGAGATGGCCTGCTCGCCAAGTGGCACTTCGCGCGTGCGGGCGCGCAGCATCTTCCATAACTCTTTTTCACTGAACACATTGGCCGCGGTGACGATGTTTTTGTCCGAAGAAGAAGGCGGCGCCAGATGAGCGGCCCATGCTGCCTTGGCCAAAAGCGGCGCTGGCACCTTATCCGGGCCGAGCCGGTTGATGAGCTTGCTGTAGCACAGCAAGGCAGGCATGTATTCGCCGCGATCGAATTTATAGTCGCCCAAGAGTTTGATGGCCTCGGCCCCGGCATCCGTGTGCGCGTACTTTTTCATGATCTCGTTGAGCAGGCCGGGATCGCCGTTTTTCTTGGCCTTCTTGAGCAGGTCCGCTGCCTTGGCGCCATAGGTCGCTTTGTAGAAGTCCATCCCTGCTGGCGGCAGCGTACCGATGAGGCGGTCGGCCTCCTGCTTGGCGCTAACCCAGACATACACTTCATTGCCTTCGGCGTTCTTGCGCTTGAGACGCACGAAAACGTCTTCGTCGATTTCCAGGAGCTTCTGCAAACGCTCAACAGCGGTAGCCCAATTTTCATCGTTGATATAATCGATGGCGGCCTCGATTTGTTTACCGCGGCCCTTCTCGTCTTTGATGAGATGGATGCCGTTTTTGAGGAAGCCATCGGGGTCCATGTTGCCACCCGGCGGCGCCGGTTGCGTCGCCCCCCCTTTCCCCACTGGGGGAAGCGGCACAGGAGGGGCGGGAAGGATCTTTACCCCATCTTTCTTGACTTGGGCGCGCCCTGGCTCCAGCCAGACAGTGAAGAAGGCAAAGATTAGTGGCAGCAGGACGATGGAGGCGCGACGTGCATTCCACGACATTGGCGTGATTCTCCCTGCTTCCTGGGTTGCAGCCACGGCGGGCACCGCCGTGGAGATGGCTTCTGCCCCGATTGTCTCAAAGTTTGCCGAATAATGGCAAGCGCAATCTCTGTTATCATAGACGATTCCGCCTGCATCCGACTAACAATATCCTACCAGCCCGCCACACCCGTAAAGATGAGCAGGGCGTTCATACGCCCCGGTGAATGCTACCGGGGCGTTTCCAACTCCCGCTTGCTGGGCATACAATCGTTGTAAGCGTCCTTTTCGGAGTTTTTGTCCATGTCCCGCTCTCTTTCACCCATTCCGACCAATACGCGCGGCGACATCCGCTCTGTCGGCCGCCGTACGCGTACTTTTCGTCCCAATTATCTGTCTTTCGCGGGGACGTATCAGTGCAATCTTGCCTGTCCGCATTGCTGCGTGCCGATCGAATGGCCAGATCGTCTCGACATCGCTGCGGCCCAGCGCTTCCTGGAAGACGCACACCGAGAGGGCATTGCCGTCCTTGGCTTCACCGGCGGCGAGCCTTTTCTCTATCCGGAATTTCTGTTTGCGCTGTGCCGCCGTGCTGCCGAACTGGGGTTTCGCTTCGACAAGATTATGAGCAACGGCGTCTGGTATGACGATGCTGTCCAGCTGGAGCGCATGCTGAGCGAATTGGCGGCGACCGGCTACAGCGGCAAGCTCGGCCTGAGCGTCGATAAATTCCACGGCCGGCACACGGCCAAGGCCGCCGAGTTTTGCCGCGTCGCGCGCCGTGTTTTCCAACGCGATAACATCGTGTCGTTGTCTTACGCCAGCCGCCGGCTCGACCTCGGCTTGGAACCGGTCCGTGATCTGGCCCGCGAACTGGGAACGGTCCTCGCCTGGTCAGACCTGCTGCATCGCTATTTGTTGGTGTCTGACGAATGGACAATCACGCTGAACTGGAATCACCTGGCGCCGGTGGAGCGTGCTGAACGTTTCTCAGGAGCATGGGATGGCCAATGGTTTGAGGAAGACTATTGCGAAGGTCCGGGTCAAGCATTGATCGTAACGCCGCGAGGCGAGGTGAAACCGTGCTGCGGCTTCGCTTCGGACCTCGAGCAACTGACCATTGGCAACATCTACCACGACAACGTGCGCCGCATCATCCAGCGTGCCCGACGTCATCCCTATGTCGGCACGGTCTTTCGCAAGGGACTGACGGCCATTCGTGATGAAATTTTGGCGCGCGCTCCGCAAGCACTACCGGGGGCGACAAGCAATCACTGCTTTTTCTGCTGGTACGTTCTCACGCAAGGCATTTTCGATCGCACACGCGCCAATCCGGCAGAACAGGTCGGTTGCGGCGGCAGTCCGTGGCAAGAAATCAAGAATAGTCGCCTGTCGTTACCGCTGCTGGCGGACTAAATCCGAACCGCGACTGTAAGGGAACGGCGACAATTGGAGACGGCATCTTTTTTGCAAAATTATCTCTTTGGAAGAATCCAAAACGAAAAAAAGACCACTATGCACGTGAACGAGATCATGGGAATCGTTTCGCTGGGCGATGAAGTGATTTAGTTCGTGTTTCGCCCATTTGCAGTAGGAGAATTCCATCATGAACCAAGCGACCGCAACCCAATCCAGCGAAGAATCGGTTCGTGTGACAGCTGGATCCGTCACCCTGGAGGGGGATCTCGGAATTCCGGAAGGTGCCCGTGGTGTGGTGTTGTTCGCCCACGGCTCCGGCAGTAGCCGGCACAGTCCGCGCAATCGTTTCGTCGCTGAGCAACTCCGCCAGGCACACCTGGCAACCTTGCTCATCGATCTGCTGACCGAAGACGAAGAAGCCGTGGACCGCTACACAGCTCATCTGCGCTTCGACATCAGCCTCCTTGCCGACCGGCTGGTCGGCGCCACCGATTGGCTGGCCCAAGATGGGCGGACGGCAAACTTGGCGCTGGGGTATTTCGGCGCCAGCACCGGTGCAGGGGCTGCCTTGGCAGCTGCGGCCCGCCGTCCGGATCGGGTCCGCGCCATCGTCTCCCGCGGTGGGCGGCCTGATCTGGCCAGAGACGTTTTGCCGGCCGTACAGACCCCAACACTGCTTATCGTAGGCGGCGATGATGAGCCAGTCATCGGCATGAACCAGGAGGCACTGGGTCAGCTGGCCGCGCCGGAGAAACAGTTGGTGATCATTCCCGGCGCCTCGCATCTCTTCGAGGAACCGGGCAAGCTGGAAGAGGTAGCCCGGCTTGCCGCCGAATGGTTTGTGCGCCACCTGAAGATGATTTAGGGCTAGCAGACAAAACCCTTCCTCCCCTTGTGGGGGAGGGTGGAGGTGGGGGAAGTGGTGGCCGCGCTTTTCTATCTATTGATCAAGCTATCGTTGGCCTCTTCACAGAGTTGAAATCCCCCTTCCCGATCCGTAAAATGGAAAGACATAGCACGTGACTGGCTGGCAGCTGCTCCTCGGTAGAGGGCATTTCGTGCTGGAGTCATCTCAAAATGAGTTTCAATTAGCGACGCTTCGTCGAGGTATCGTCTCTCGCAACGTGAGACGGAACGTCGCCAAATGCAAGGAGGATCTCCTATGCCTCTCCTCGATCTCGAGTCGCAGCCTCTCCACTTCTGGCCCAAGGTCGATGGGCAGTTTCGCCAATTGTTGGCGAAGCTGCCGGCCGCAGCGTATACCTGCGATGCTGAAGGACTCATCACGTATTTCAACGAACGCGCAGTCGAGCTGTGGGGACGCGAACCGAAGCTGAACGATCCGGTGGACCGCTTCTGCGGCTCGTTCCGTCTCTTCACGCCGAACGGCGTGTCGATCCCTCACGGCGAGTGCTGGATGGCCCTGGCGCTAAGAAACGCCAAGCCCTACAATGATGAAGAAATCATCGTCGAACGCCCGGACGGCAGCCGCCGCGTCGCCTTGGCTTACGCCAACCCTTTGTTCGATGACCGAGGCGAGTTGATCGGGGCCGTGAACGTTCTTGTGGATATTACCGAGCGTAGAAGTATGCTATTGGCCCGTGCGCATCTGGCAGCGATCGTTGAATCGTCGGATGATGCCATTGTTAGCATGGACTTGAGTGGTATCGTCCAAAGCTGGAACGCTGCCGCGAAGCGGCTGTTCGGCTACTCGGCGGAGCAAGCCGTGGGCCGTCATATCTCCTTTATCATCCCTCCCGACCGGATCGACGAAGAAGAGCGGATTTTGGCACAGCTGCGGGCCGGGGAGCGCCTTTGTCACTTCGACACAGTGCGGCTGCGGAGCGACGGCCAGCCCGTTCACGTCTCGCTGACCATTTCGCCCATCTACGACGCTGCAGGCCGAGTCATCGGCGCATCGAAGATCACCAGAGATATTACCGATCGCAAACAAGCAGAAGAGCGAATATACGGCCTGATGGCCCAGCTGGAAGAAACCAACCGCTGCAAAGACGAGTTCCTGGCCATCTTGGCCCACGAGCTACGTAATCCGCTCGCTTCGCTCCGGAATGTGTTGGAGATCCTGAAACGTGGCAACGGCAACAGCGCAGTGATGGAGCAGGTCTGCCCCACGTTGGAGAGACAGTTAGGACAGATGACACGCCTGGTGGACGACTTGCTTGACATCAATCGCATCAGCCGAGGCAAGCTGGAGCTGCGCAAGGAGCGTGTGGAGTTGGCGGCTGTGCTCAAGCAATCGGTTGAAGCCTGCCGCCCGCTGGCCGAAGATGCCGGGCATGAGTTGTACATCGCCCTGCCGTCGGAGCCGATCTACCTGTACGCCGATGCGGCGCGGCTGACCCAAGTATTTGTCAATTTGCTTACCAACGCTTGCAAATACATGCCCCGGGGCGGCCGCATCTGGCTGAGCGCCGAGCGTCAGGGGAACAAGGCAGCGATACGTGTCCAGGATACCGGCCTGGGCATCCCCGCCGAAAAACTCGCCAAGGTCTTTGAGCTGTTCTCCCAGATCAATCACTCGACGGAGCGAACCCAGGGCGGTCTCGGCATCGGCCTGAACCTGGTAAAGCGGCTGGTAGAGATACATGGCGGCTCTGTCGAAGCGTACAGTGCAGGACCGGGTCGGGGCAGCGAATTCGTGGTGCGTTTACCCCTCCTCCTCGGCGAGCTGGAAACCGAGCTGTTTGCGGCGTCTGTTCCCCAGCCGATGGCGATAAGCCAGCGCATCCTTATTGTCGATGACAACAAAGACGCAGCTTCCTCTCTGGCTCTGTTGTTGACTACCCTTGGCAACGAGACGCAGATCGCCTACGACGGCCTGCAAGCGATCGAAACCGCGGCGGCATTCCAGCCGGACGTGATGTTGCTCGATATTGGCCTGCCGAAGTTGAGCGGTTACGACGTTTGCCGCCGCATCCGTGCACAGCCGTGGGGCCAGAGTATGGTGCTGGTGGCCCTGACCGGCTGGGGCTTGGAGGAAGATCGCCGCGAGTCGAAAAACGCCGGCTTCGATCATCATCTGGTCAAGCCGGTGGATCTGAATACCCTCCGAGAGGTGCTGGCCAAACCTTTCGCGCTGGAAGCGTAAGAGCTACCGGACAAATACTATGGGGCAAGCGGCCTGCTTGCTTGAACAAAACAAGAGGGCCGCTTGCCCCATAGTATTTGTCCCCTCGGATGGGTGTCTCTTTCGATTTTGGCATGTAGGATGGCTTACGTGTGAGGCGAGGGGGTTTTTCTTCCTCCCTTGTGGGGGAGGGATTGAAAAAGCCAACTCGGGGCACTGGCACAACCCCGCTCGCCAAATATCGAGAGAGCCCCCTCGGATGATGGCCATTGCTTTCCCTACCGCTATCGGGCACAATGGAGAGCAAATTGTCCTTGAGCCGAATGTCTGAGCGAGCTACTTATCGTGACTCAACCATCTGCCCAAGATTTTCTTGACGCTTGCGATGCACGGCCGCCTCTGCGATTGGAAATCGAGCATTGCGGCTGGGGAGATGTCGAGACGCTGACATTGGCCTTGCCCTTCACACGGATCGGCCGCGATAAGCGCGCCGAGATCTGCCTGGAAGACGAAAGCGTCAGCCGCCGCCATGCCTTTTTGCAAATGGTGGCCGGCCAATGGTGGTGGGTTGATCTCAACAGTCGAACCGGGACTCAGGCGGGCGGCGCGACGCTTGCCTCCGCAGGCAGCTTTTCCTCCAGTGGGCCGCTGCTTCCTCGTCACGGCATTCGCATCGGCCCTTATGCCATTCGGCCCGCCAGCGAAGGGTTGCCGGAGAAAGAGGACCTGACAGCCCCGGCCAATCCGCTGACTCGTAAGGCCGATGATCCGTTGTTGCCGCGCCCGCTTCTCGATTTTGACAACGGCGCGGGACAGCAAACGACGTGGAAGATAGATCGGCCCTTGATGATCATTGGCAGCGCCTCTTTATGCAAGCTCCGGCTGCACAGTCCGCTGATCTCGCGGACTCATTGCGCCTTGCTCCACACGGCGGCCGGGCTATGGGTCGTCGATTTGCTGAGCCGTACAGGAACCCTCGTCAACGGCAAGGCCGTGCCCTGGGGGCGGCTGGGGCCGGAAGATGAATTACAAATCGGCCCCTTCCGTATCCATGTACGTTATGAGAGTGAAAAAGTGGCTTTTCGGAAGCCTGTTTTCGGTGTTAGCCCCTGCATCCCTTCGGCGGATTCGGTCTCTCAGGCCATCGTCCCTTCTGCCCCTGTCCTGCCGAGGAATGCCAATGAGGAGCTATTGTGGCCGCTGCTTACGCAGTTCTCGCTGATGCAACAGCAGATGTTCGAGCAATTTCAGAACACGCTGTTGGAGATGGCCCGGACATTCAGCAACCTGCATGGAGAACAGTTGACCCTGGTCCGCCAGGAATTGGAACATATTCAGGAACTGACGCGACAACTTCACACGCTGCAAGCAGAAGAGAAACGACAAACCGCGCTGCCGCCGCCTTCCGAGACAGCCCTCCCTCTCCCTTCGTCCGCATCACCTACGGCCGCCCTTCCTGCGGCCGACACGCTTCCGTCCGCCCCCGCTCATGGTTCCAGCGAGGTCCACCTGTGGCTATCGCAGCGTCTGGCAGCCCTCCAGCAGGAACGCCAGACCTGTTGGCAGCGGCTTCTCACCTTTGTAACTGGAAAATAGGAGCTACCGGCAAGGCCTGTAGGATACACTGTCCGCGTGCCTTGCAGGCCTTGCCGGTAGTCCCAAGGTGTCCCTTCCAAGTGGCCATTTATCTTTACGGTAAACTCGCTTCGCGCTGTATGGGCGCTGGCTGCGGCAGTTGCTCTTGGTCTGTGGATGTGCCGCTCGATGGGGAAGGTGTCATTGGGAGAGTCGGCGGGAAAGGGCAATGCGAGCAGCGAGGAGGGTACGGCCAAGGCTGCCAGCTTGTCGGGTAGTAGCCGAAATGCTCCAGTTCCCGACAAGGGCATACCGGTGGAGGACAGATCTTCTTGTACTGGATACGCGGCTGTTTGGGCCGATAGAACACCGTCTTGGGGCAGAGCAAAGGCCCGGCCGCCGAAGCGCAGCTCAAAAAGGAGGGCAGGAAAAAAGGAGCCAACAAGAGGGCCAGAGAAGTAGCCAGGGAGCGCGTCATCGTGGAGTCCTTCCTTGCAGCATCCCAGGTGCGTTTGTAGGCGTGACACAAGGAACCCGAAGTGGAAGCGATGGCAAGACAACCGCCGCTTCCGCCTCCGGTTCGTTCTTCATTATCGGCCGATCCAGGAGCAGAACTTTTGCCAATGTTCTCTCAACAGGCGAACGGCCGACTGGGGAAACATTGGCAAGAGTTCCGCAGACTTCCCGTGCGGGCCGTCTCTTTGAGGCGGCAGCACGTCTTCAGGAAAACGACCGATGCATCTATGGGTCCCTGCGCATTTCCCCCAGCGACGGCGGCATCGCCCCGAGACGGTTATTTATGACAGGGTGTGCGAATCGTTTTTGGTAATTTTGTCGCTAACCCTGGTCTCATCAGGACAATGGCTGGTTTTGCGCTTCCCACTGCTCGACAAGCATCATTATTTGGTTCCACTCCATCTCGAGGAAACGCCATTCACTTTGCAGGAAATTGTTCAAGGCCGCAAGCACCGATTGAAGGAGTGTATCGACGGCATCCTGGAGAGAGGGGCTGGCCGCAGAGGGCGGTTGGTCCTCCGAGGGCGCGCTCGACGACGGCGGGTCAGACGGCGGCGCAGGCGATGGATTGGTCGTTGGTGAGGACGATGGACTGGGTGAGGGCGATGGGCTGGGCAGCGGAGTAACCGGATCGGAGGCGTCGCTTTGGAGGAAGATATTATCGAGGAGGGCAGCGTTGGTGCCGCTGGGAGCTATCCCCAGGAACTGAATAGTGTAAAAGCCCGCGGAAGGGACTGTAAAGGTTGTTGTGTAAGTAGTGAAAGCAAGGCCGGGCTTCACGAGGGCCACGACGGCGCTATTCACTAATACCTCGATCTGTTCTTGGCTGCCCGGATAGCTGCCCACTTGAGCGGCCTGGAAGCGGAGTGTATAGCTGCCAGCAGCAAGGTTCACCGATTGGAGGATACTGGCGTCCAGGTAGAGAAAAGCCGACTGGAGACCGTTTGCGGCTGAAGTGTTGCCGCTGGTCAAGCTGCTGTTGTTGCCGGCAATACCCGCCCAGCCTATGAAGGTCCAGGGCGAACCGCTGGGCTGTATAATCGGATTGGCGCCCACAGAAGGATATTCGAAATCCCCGTCGTTGATGAGGTTACCTCCGGGCGACGGCGAAGGGGACGGGCCAGGCGAGGGCGAAGGCGGCGGGCTGGTCGGCAGCCCTGGCGAAGAGCCGTCCACCAAGTAATTGACCACCCGATTGGCGTAAGGAGTCCCCCGCCCAGTGACCAGGTCATAGCCCGCTCCCGCTGAGTACGAAGGATCGCCCATGCTGGCGCCGGCGACAATATCATGGAAATTGCTATTGGGCATCTGATAGATCAGGGGCAGCGTTTGGCTGGCGCCATCCAAAGCACCTTTTCCTGCCAAGGCGCGGCCTTGATCGGCAATGGCGATCAAGGCGGCCCACTGCGGCGCGCCGCCGCTGGTCCCTCCCTTGTCAATCCACCCTCCGGAAATGCCATAGCTGTCGTATACCGCGAAGCCGGTCTGGGGATCGGCATCGTAGGCCACGTCCGGGTTGGTCCGCTGAGTCGTACTTTGGCTGACAGTGCCTTTCTGGTAGCTCGGCTGGGCTTCATAGGCACTGATGCCGCCGCCGCTGCCGCTCCAGGCCGTTTCACCCACATAGTTGCCCTGACTATCCAAAGTCAGAGTCGTGCCGCCGACGGCCAAAACGTTGGGAGAAGCCGCCGGATAGAGCGGCGGCGCTCCGTTGTCGCCTGAAGCAGCGACGAACGTGACTCCGGAGTGGCCCACCGGAGTAGTGAAATAGCTATCGTAATCGGCTTCGGTAGCGAACTCGGCGTCGCCCCAACTGATGGACACCACGGAAACGCCCGGTAAGGCGGCAGCGGTGCGGACAGCGCTTAGCAGATCGGAAATGTTGTCGCTGTTGGCTTCAACGAGCACGAGGTTGGCCCCCGGGGCCATCGCGTGCGCCCACTCGACATCCAGCGCTTCTTCCGCTTCCCATTCGCCGGTGGGGTCCGCTGGTGGCAAGTAGGTCCCGCCCATCTGGTTGAGCACGCTGAGCGAAGCGTTGGGCAGTCCGAATTGCTGACTGAAGATTTGCAAATCGTTGGCGATATTGGGGTCATTATAGGCTGCGACGAGGGCGATGGTCTGGCCGCTGCCGTCGCCTTTGACCGTGCCATTGGCAAAGCGGATCTGATCGAAGCCGTAGGCATGGCTGATCTGACTGGGAGTATAACCGCTCACGCCAAGACCGGCCAAAGGTTCGGCCACAAGCAGCTCGCGCTTTTCAAGCTCTTCCAAAGCCAGCGGCATATGCGGCCGTCGGATCTGCCGGCGACGGAAAGTTTTTTTCTCGAAGTGTGTAGTTACCCATCGCGGCCATGAGATGGAGAGCATGACGCATCCTTTCCACATCATCGTAGAGGAAGAACAAAGCCTGCCTGTTTCGGATGCGTCTATCCTGGCGCGACGAAACGTTGGCGGAGATCGAGCAGAGCGAGGATATTAATCTTTGAGCGATTTCGTTTAACCGCCCGCCTATGGCTCGTGGCTAAATTCTCGGACCAACTCCACGATTATCGGATTGATCTGTCGTTGTCAAGCCAATGCAAGCCCAATTATGTTATTGGTTGAGCAACCCTTTCGGATAGCTCAGGCCCGCCCGCGTTTCAGGAGAGAAATCATCGAGCATGGCTGTGGTTGGCCGTCATAAGGAGATCAACGAGCTGACGAATGCTGTCGAAGTAGCGTGCCGATTTCCGCCGCGCCCTGCGCAGCCTGGCACCGCGATGGCCGCATCGACATGGGCAAGAACCATACGGTCAAGCCCATGCCGCTGCTGCCTTCGACGAGAGCGGCCTCGACAGCCGCGAAGATTTCACCAACTCCGCTCGTTCATCTGGTCGGCGAGACGAACGTGGTGGATTTGAGGTGGTTGCTTGTCGATTATCTGGTCCCTGGTTAGAATCGGCAGCCTAGCCCCAGGACGCCCAAGTGTTCAAACATGGTACCGTAATGCACCGACCAAGCTGTCGTTGGCGGGTGTCCGGGGTAGACTGTGGGACCGAAAGTGTAATCGGTTGCGCCGATCGCAAGAAACTTGTACTCAGTAAAAAGATACCAGGAATTCCCCAGATCGAACCGCAAGCCAGCTCGGCAAGTGGCCGCAGGGGCCCAGTCGGTAACGCTGGGATTGGAATTGAAGTGGTTGATGCCCGGCTCAGGCGGCGCCAGCTGCAAGGATGTAGCTCCAGCATTGGAAACAATCGCTGTCCCTACGCCGAAGCCGACGTAAGGATGGATCCCCAACGGGGTGTGGAGTGTCACAAGGAAGTTGGGCATGAGCACGCCGATGTTCAGCGGGGCACGGTAATTGAAAAGATGCTCCGGTAAGCGGTCGGTGGAATCGAAATTGTTGAGGGACCCGACTTGTTGCGTGCCGAGGTAATAGCCTTCGAACTCGAGGGCCGGCAGGATCGCCCAGCGGGGATCGCAACCAATCTGCCGTCCACTCCATTCGTAACCAAAATGGATGCCGGCCATAACTCCGGCCCAGTTTTTCGCCTCTCCGATCGCCCAGACAGGCAATGGAGGCGGAGTCGGGATAAAGGCGGTACCGGTTTGCACGATTGGGTCGTTGGTAGACACTCCTCCACCGACAAGGAACCCCCCATAAAAGCCGCGGTTGACGCTGGGGGCAGCGGGATTGTCTGTGCAGGTGGGATTGCCAGAGCAGCAGGCGGAATTGCCAGAGCAGATGACGTTGGGGAACAGAGCTTCGTTGTAAGCGACACCCTTGTCAGCGGCCCAGGCCAAGGGCGCCAAGAACACGGCGCCAAGCAAGCTCATCGTGGCGACTATCCTCAGACCGGCAGTCTTGAGCAAACTCCAGGGGTGCTGGAAAAACCCATTCATGGTTCCTTTCTCCTTAACGGTGACCCTCAAGGCAAAGGAGCAGAATTGAGGATCACACCAAATCCCATATTTTTGCCAATAATCTAGCAGCCCGTTGAAAAAGACGTCCAAAAACGAAAGTTCAAATAGAGAAATCCAAGGATTTCCCAATTGAACCTCCGCATTTTGCGGCTTTTTCAACAGGCTGCTAAACTGCTTTTCTTGGTTATCTTTTCGGAATCCGCGCAAACGGAGTTTAGCAACCTGTTGAAAAAAGCCGCAAGACCGGCAAACTCCAAGCCCAACGAGATGAGCAGCTGCATCGCTTCGGCGGTGCCCAGGGACAGGGCCAAGATGCCGCCGGGCGTACCGGTCGCCAACCTGGCGACGATCGATTGACGCAATGCTATTATCCGATTCCGGATTGGAAATGTGGCCAAAGGACAAAACCAGCGAAAGGGCCGAGACCGATGGGCAAATTCCCACCAAACCCACCACGCTTAAAATTGCTCTGAGCGTCTTGTCTCATGTCACCGCCGCCCAAACCAAGCCCCGAAACACTGCTATTGCCGTTGAGGGTCAAAGTACCGAAGTGCTGCTGATGGCTGCTCTCCTTTTTTGCTATGATGGTAAGAAGTGCTAGCAGGCGCCCGCTCATTCCGGGAACCGATCTCTCTCGTCAATCGAGCGTATGATGCCCCATTTTGAAGAGCAAATCTTGGCGGCCATCTCGCGTCGCAATTATGAGCCGCTCAAGCCCAAGGTATTGGCCCGCAAGCTCGGCGTACCGGCTGCGCAGTACGCCGACTTCCGTCGCGCCCTGCGCAGCCTGCATCGCGATGGCCGCATCGAGATGGGTAAAAACCACACGGTCAAGCCCATGCCGCCGCATGGCACCATCACCGGCACCTATCGCCGCACCAGCAGCGGCATGGGCTTCGTGCGCCCCCATCTCCTGGA
This sequence comes from Planctomycetota bacterium, assembly GCA_021325115.1. GTDB lineage: Bacteria > Planctomycetota > Planctomycetia > Gemmatales > Gemmataceae > JAJPHU01. The sequence continues at coordinate 21,537 of JAJPHU010000253.1, forward strand.
GGGACAAACGGCTGCCGAGATCCGCATCAAGGAAGAGCATTCTCTCGACGCCGCCACCGGCGACACAGTATTGGTGCGCCTGATCCGCAAACCCACTCGTCCTGACCAGCTCGCCAGCGGCCACATTGTCCGCGTTCTCGAACGCGCTACACGTCAGTTTGTCGGCACTTATTTTGAGCGCGAGGGGCAGGGACTGGTGCGCGTCGATGGCACCGTTTTCAGCCACAGTGTCTACGTCGGCGATCCAGGCGCCAAGGGAGTACGGCCGGATGATAAGGTCGTCTTCGAGATGCTGCGTTTTCCCACGCCGGAGGACCGCGGCGAAGGCGTCATCACCGAGATTCTTGGCCCGCGCGGCCAGCCCGGCGTTGACACGCTGTCGATCATTCGCGCCTTCGGCTTGCCGGATGTGTTCGCAGAAGACGCCCTGCAAGAAGCGCGAGAGGCCGCCGCCGCCTTCGACGAGAGCGACCTCGACGGCCGCGAAGATTTCACTAACGACGTGGTTATCACCATCGATCCGGCCGAGGCACGCGACTTTGATGACGCGGTATCACTGACGCGCGACGAAAAGAGCGGCCATTGGCAATTGAGCGTCCACATCGCCGACGTGGGCCATTTCGTTCCACCGGGCGGTCCCCTCGACCGCGAGGCCCGTCGCCGCGGCACCAGTGTCTATCTGCCGCAGCGCGTGCTGCCGATGTTCCCGGAGATCATCTCCAACAGTCTGGCCAGTCTCCAACAAGGCCGGCTGCGCTATGTCAAAAGCGTCGTCATTGACTTCACGCCGCAGGGCCAAAAAACTGCCGTGCGCTTCGCCAACGGCGCTATTCGCGTTCGCCGCAGGTTCACCTACGAGCAGGTGTCCGAATCGCTCGATTCGCGCGAGTCGATGAATCGCAAAATCGAACCGGAAATCCAGGAGATGCTCCTGCACATGCGCGATCTCGCCCTGATCTTGCGCAAACGGCGTCTCCGCCGCGGGGCGCTAGAGCTGAATATGCCCGAAGTGGAGCTGGAATACGACGAGCAAGGGCAGGTTGCCGGCGCTCACTTCCGCGCTCACGATATCAGCCATCAGATCATCGAGGAGTTCATGCTGGCCGCCAACGAAGCGGTGGCCGAACATTTATCTCGTCTGAATGTCGCTTTTCTGCGCCGCGTCCACCCCGATCCAGACCCGAAAAAATTGTCCGCCTTCGCCGATTTCGCTCGCAGCCTCGGCTACAAGATGCCGACCGACTTCGATCGCTTCGCTCTGCAGCGCATCCTTACCAAGTCAGCGACGCGGCCCGAAGTTCATGCTGTACATTATGCTCTTTTACGATCTCTCAAGCAAGCTGTATACAGCCCGGAAGAAGAGGGCCATTACGCCCTGGCCAGTGCCAATTACTGTCACTTCACCTCGCCGATCCGCCGCTATCCCGACCTGACCGTACATCGTTTGCTCGATCAGTGGCTGCATCGCGGCAAATGCGGTAGCGACGAGGTGGAGCTGATTGGCCTGGGTGAGCATTGCAGCAAGATGGAGCGTCGGGCCGAGATGGCCGAACGCGAGCTAATCAAGTTGAAATTGCTGACCTATCTTGAAGAGCGACTGGGACTGGAGCTGGAGGCGATCATCACCGGCGTGGCGGACTACGGTTTCTACGCCCAGGCCGAGCAATGGCCGGTCGAGGGATTGGTCCATATCAGCACACTGACCGATGATTATTACTATTTCGAGGAGGCCCACCACAGCCTGATTGGCCGCCGTACCAAGAAGCGTTATCGGCTCGGCGATAAGGTACAGGTCCGCGTGGTGCGCGTCGATGTCCAGCGGCGGCAGCTGGATTTCCGCCTTGTGCACGCTGGTTCGCACGGCGGGAAAAAAACTGGACAGGAAATATAACGAGCCGGAAGCGTCAGCGACGGGCCAACGAACCGGAAGCGTCAACAGCGAAACGCTCGTTAGTTGCTGAACCTCCAGACGAAAATCTGCATCGAAATCCGGAATGCGTGCCGGCAGCGTGGCAAACGCCGAAGTTAAGGACGCGTGTTCCACCACCAGGCACGGATAGTTGTACCACAACGGCAACTGCAATTCGTTGCAGATAGGCAGCACACGCGCATCTTGCCCTTTTCGATCCCGCTCACACATAATAGGGCGCTGGTGCGGTTCATGCCAGAACCGGTAGCAAGCGCGGACGTGGTACGACGACACCGACAACGCTGCCGTGGCGATGCTGCAACTGGGCAAAGTTGAGCCGCAAAAAATCATGCAGCGAGCGTGTGGCGCCGTTGTTCAGATACGTGCGGGCCAGATGGGCCATGTGGGCATCATAGAGGCGTTTGCTGTACGTGTGCAGAGAGCAGCGGCCTTCATGCCGTCGCAGGTCGCCATCGAAATCCGGGCTGATGTGGTATAGTTCGTGGAACAACGTGATGAACTTCTCGTCAAAGTCCTGATCGAGGAAGCGCGGCAGATAAAATGTAACCAGATACAGCATCTCGCGTCCTTCGACGAAATAGCGCTGCCCTTGATAGAGCTTGCCTCGGTACTGCCGCGTCAGCTGACCGTGGCGGAAACGCATGGGCGTGACCCGCGCTTGCAGGCCGTGCCGCCGGCTGCTGCGTGCCTGCGTCATGCCGAAGAGCAGACGCGACACATCGATATGCTTCAAGTCCGCACAATGGCGAACAATGTCAGCACACAAGGCTCGGACGTGAGCTTGAAAATCGAAGGGTTGATGTACGGGACCAGTCGAGAGCCAGGGGGGCACTTCTAGGCCAGTCGTTGGCCGTCGTGTCCGCCCCGGCCAACGCACGCTTCGCTGCGGCAGCGGATTGTCCGCCGCGCTCCAGTGCAACTCTAGTGGCAACGGCGCTTCTTCGTGAAGCGAGGAACTCCTGACCACGTTCTTCCTCCTGATCGATTTTTTCCGCAAATCCGGTAAATTCCGATTTTGTTTTCAACCGATATAATCGTCAAGACTCCTCGGCGAGAAATCATCTGCGTTCCCAGGCAGAGCTTGGGAGCGAGAATTGGGCTTCAGGCCCGCAAAAGAGGGTATTGTCCATGAAGAGGACAAGTTACGGGTGCGGGCTGCGCAGGGGCGGCCTGAGCTTGGCGTTGCTGGCGCTGTGCGGCTGTCAGACGTGGATAGCCGGCATGACCTTGCCATCGCCGCGTTATTTGCAGCATCCTCCCCAGTATATTCCGCCGTCGCCGCCTTTCCCACTTCCGCGCGAATTGGCGTCGCAGGAAGCGGCGGCGGCGGCCCCTGTGCCCGGCGCTCCGCCAGCTGTGCCGCTGCCGCCGCCAGTACCGCAAGAAGCTCCGGCTCCGGCTCCGGCTCCGGCTCC
>JAJPHU010000239.1 GCA_021325115.1 Planctomycetota bacterium
GTTCAATGAAGGTCAGAAAGCCGCCGTCCGCCATGTGCTCGAATCACGTGATCGCGTGATGATTATCCGCGGCGTCGCGGGAACCGGCAAAACAACGCTCGAACAGGAGATCGGCGAAGCATTGGCCGAGGCCGGCAAGCCGGTAGTCGGCCTTGCCCAGTCGGCGAAGGCCAGCCGGGAAGTGCTGCGCCAGCAGGCTGGGTTCGCCACTGCTGACACCGTTGCCATGTTCTTCAAAGACGAGCGGATGCAGGAGTCGGCCAGGGATGGCGTCATCCTTGTCGATGAGGCCAGCCAACTCGGCACACGCGACATGCACCAGCTATTTGAGTTAGCCGATGGATTGAACGCCCGCGTGCTGCTGGTTGGCGACCGGCGTCAGCATCGCAGCGTGACAGCCGGCGAGCCGCTGAAGCTGCTGGAGCAGAATGCCGGCATCAAGGTGGCAGCGGTCACGGAGATTTTACGGCAGAAAGGCGACTACAAGAAGGCGGCTCAGGCGCTGAGCGAAGGCCATGTCTACGAGGCATTCGAGGAACTGGACAAGCTCGGTTGGATCAAGCAGGCACCCAGCAACGACCGTTACCGTCAACTGGCCGATGCCTATCTGTCAGCCGTTGCGGAGAAGAAGGGCGACAAACATAAGACGGCGTTGGTCGTGTCACCGACGCACGCGGAAGGGCACAAGATCACGGAGGCCATCCGCGACGGGCTCAAGGGCAAGAGCAAGCTCAAAAAGGAACGCGTCGTCAAGGCATGGGTGACAGGACATCTCACCGATAGCGACAAGGGTGACCGAACGCAGTATGAGCCGGGCGATCTGATCCAGTTCCATCAGAATGCCAAGGGCTTCACCAAAGGAGCGCGGCTGATCGTGCGCGATGGCGAGCAAGTGCCGACGGAACTGGCCAACCGCTTCGAGCTGTACCGGCCGGTCGAACAGGCCCTGGCGGTGGGGGATCGCGTGCGCATCACGGCGGGTGGCAAGACCAAGGATGGCAAGCACCGGCTTTCCAACGGTTCACTGATGACGGTGCAGGGGTTTACCTCGCGCGGTGACATCATCGTCGATCATGGGTGGGTCATTGACCACGATTTCGGGCATCTGACGCATGGCTACGTCGTGACCAGCCACGCCAGCCAGGGAGCGACGGTGGACAAGGTGTTCGTCGGCATCTCCAGTGAATCCTTGCCGGCAACGCATCAGCGGACCGGCTACGTAGCCTTCACCCGCGGCAAGGAAAAGGTCGAAATCTACACCGATGACCGCAAGGAATTGCTCAGGGCCCTGAGCCGCCCAGACGAGCCGGTATCGGCAACCGAGCTGGCGCAGCTGACAGAGCCAAAAATCAAGGGACGAAGGCAGCGGATGAAGGCACTAGCCCGCGGGAACGCGGGGTTCGGTGCGCAGCAAATAGAAACGGCAAGAACACAAGACGCAGCGGCGCAGCGAGGATTGGATCATGACCGATGATTCAAAACATAAAGACCGATTGCAGAGGAATCCGCATTTGGCGGGATTCACCGGCATGGTGCCAGGCAAAGACGGTGAGGCCGATGCCGGCGAAGCATCATGCGGGGCCTTCGGCTATCTGCGGGGCCTCAGAGATGCTTCGGCCGCCGTCGAGTTCCGTTTCCGCGACGGCAACAGCATCTGGTTCCCGTACTCGTGGTTGGGCAACTGGCAATACAACCCGTCCGAGGGCCTGCTGCTGAAATTCTCCGGCGATCTGGTGTATCTGGTGCTCATCAAGGGCAGTAATCTCGACCGGCCGCTGAAGGAAGGCGCCATCGACCTGACGCACGCCGGGCTGCAACGGCATCGGGTGCTCTGGATACGGGAAATGAGTCCGGAGGAAATTCGCCAAGTGGGTGAAAGCGGCCCGACCATCGACAAAATCGAGTTGGCCGAGTTCGAGTCGCACGAGAGGCTGAAGGAATGGCTCAGGCAGAAGGCTCCGGTGTTTTTGCGCTGAATCGAGTGGGTAGCACACGCTTGGCAACGCCCGGTGTAAACGTCATTGCAGACCCGGTTAGCGGAACGGCCCACCTTTGACTTGGCTCTCTTGCAGCAGCTGGCAGATGACCTGATGTTGCCCCGACCGGTTGTGGAAATTACTCCACCGCAGTGTGCCTGCCGCGGCGGAAAACTTGCCATCCAAGCAGCCTAGTGCCTTGCTGATTTCCTTGTCGAATTCCCGTTCCTGCATTGCTGAAACTGCTTCGGCCGCATCGCTGCTCGGCGACTCCCACACCTCGGCAAAGCACTTGGCAGAAAACGTTCGGCTAGGCTGTGCGCCCTGTTCCTCCAGAAGGTGCCGAAGGGCGGGCTGCGATTCGTGGACAAAGCACAAGAGATTGACAAAGCGGCCTTGGTGCCACAGCCGCAGTCTCTGATACGCCGGCTCATAAAAAGTGGCGGCGACACTGGCTTCCCGATAGGGGATGGTCCTCTTCCGCAAGGGCGATGCTCCTGTCCGTCCGACGCGACTGTACGCCGGCTGAAGCTCGATTGGCAATAAAATAGTGGCGTCGGCCTCCGCTGCTCTTAATGCAATGAGTCAGGCGCGAAGGGTACTGTAGGGCGATCAATCGACCATCCATGCAGGAAAGACGATGGCAAACGGCTTGCATGAGCACACATTCGGATTACTGGCCTCGGCCGAACTGGGAGCCTGGCCGAATTGGACACCGCCGCCCGAACAACTACGGCCACGAATCGAGACACTGGCCCTGTGTATGGGTGTGGTGCCGCGCCTGGAGGCCGGACAGCTTGAATCCATCCTGCAAGGTTGGCAAGAACGCTTTCCGGACAACCAAAGAGTAGCCGCTACGGATTTGCGGACACCGGCCCTCGCGGTGCTACGGCAGGGCTCCGTTACAGCGTCGGGACCAGAGTTTGAAAAAGCCTTGGCTCTTGTGAGGATGCCACCGGGCGACGAGGCGACGGAATCCGTTTTCGATACAGTCCGGGAAAGAGCCTTCAGCGACGCCGAGGCCCAGCGGCAGTGCGCTCGCGGCCTGGGCCTGTGGTTTCAGCAGGTGGCCAACGATCGGCGCTGGCGGTACTTGCCGGCCATCGTGCCCGGTGAAGCCGCAGCAGAAATCGAGTCCGTGTACGTGGAGCTTTATGCGGTTAGCGCCGAGGATGGTCCGCAAGCATGGTCTGCGGAGCTTGCCAGCGCACGGCGTCCATCACAACGGCTGTTGGCGACGCAATACCCGGTGGTGAGTGTGCCGAGCCTGGTCAGCCGGACACTGCGGCAATGCATCGTCATGGGCGAGCCTGGCAGCGGCAAATCAACCTTGGTGCAATGGCTGGCCTGGGCCGCTAATCAGGGCGATTGTCTTGATTTCGACGGCGCGCTGGTGGTCAAACTAAGTGGCTTTGCCGCCGCCGTTATCCGGCGCCCGTGGCTGACGCTTCTGGAGTATTTCTTCGCGGGGTTCGACGCTCATATCGAGGATTGGCGTCCCGCTGCCTTCTGGATGCGGCGGGTGGCGGGCGAAAGCCACCGCTTCTTGCTCTTGCTGGATGGGTGGGATGAAGTGCCCATCGCGCAGCGGGAAATCGTGCGGCAGCGTATCCTCGACGAACAGCCCTATTTCGTGACGTTGATTACGTCGCGGCCGTCCGGCCTGCCGCGTCAGCTCGGTGAAGGCGAACGAACCGATTACTACTTTATCGCCGGGCTGGCGCAAACCGGAATCGAGGACCTGATCCAGAAGTTGCTGAAATCACAGGGCCGGCTCGAATTGCTGGAGACGATTCGGGCGCGGATTCTGGACGAGCCCGATCTGCTGGAAATGGCGGGCAATCCTTTTCTGCTCGGCCTGCTGGTGCGGTCCCTGATGCGCAACTCGGGGTCAGGCAGCGCACCGCGAACACGTTCGGAAGTGTACCAGCAGGTCCTAGCGTGGATCGAGGAGCAATACAATCTGGGGCCTGGGTTCGATGCGCCGTTGACGCCGCAGCATACGGCATCGTTGCGGCGGTTATCGCATTTTCTGCTGTTCGAATGCGACCCGCCGCGCTACATCTTCCGGGGTGAAGAATTGGCCGGCAGCATGCGGGGCTGTGCGGTCGAGCCCGTCAGCCGAAGCCGCTACGTCAGCCGGACCGATCCGGTCTTCGATGAATTCGCCTTCCTGCATGCGACCTTTCAGGAGTATTGGGCAGCGGAGCAGTTGGCGATGCTCACGCAGGAGCAGTTCGACAACTTTTTTGATCGAGCTTTTGCTTCTGTAAGCCGCTTGCCGGTGCTGGAGTTCGCGGCGGGCTTAACCGGCCCGGTGGGCACACGCAGTCAGGAACGCGCGCTGAGCTGGCTGGAGCGAAGGGATCGATTTCAGCAGGTAGTGCTACGGCTGGGGCGCATCGCGGCCGCCGGGCGCTGGCGCGATGGTTCTGTCCGCCGCCTGGGCCAGGTACTGCGTGATGAGCTGTGGACGGAAATTCGCCGCAACCGCGATATGGCGCTGACCCAGGCGGCAGTGGAAGTATTCGCAGACCTGGACGCGATGGACCTGGCAAGGCGGGCACGCGCCACCACCGGACTGGAAACCTTTGCGATCCAGTGCATCGTCGATGCCGTGCCCAAGCCAGTGGCCCGCCACGAACGCCTCGATGAATTATTGGAAGGGCTTTGGCGGGACTATGCCGGCTTCGATGCGCGCGGCGGGGCAACCGACGCGGATCGCCAGGCCGTGCGTGCTATCCTCGAAAACTCTGCAACCCCACGAGAGGATCTTCTGGAAGCGGTGATCCATGCCGGGGCGATGCGGGATGGGCCTTCCGTCCCGCGGCTCATTGGTTTGTTACGCGAGCGAACCGATGATAGCGAGTTGCAGCAGCATATCATTGACAGCCTGGGCACGATTGGCGGGAGAGAGGCGGTCGATGCCCTGACGGACATCGTAATCGGGGTCATTTCTGCCTCAGCGGATACCATCACGACTGCCATAGCTGCCTTACGACACAGGGGGTCGGGTCGGAAAGCACTCGATCCGCCCGGCCGCGACCGCCTACTGCGCCAATTGGCGGCTCTGCCGCCGGACGTGCCGCAGGTTGCTCATATCCTGGCTGCTTTGGAAGGCTGCCCGTTGCGCGATGGGGTAACCTTGATCGCTGAGCTGGCCCGGTCCGTGGCGTATAGCCCAGAGCTGCGCTTCGCGGCGACTCAGGCATTAGTGGGGGCGGTTGACCGACGCGAGATCCAGGAACTGGTGTTGGGCGTCGAGACGGAGATGAGCCCGGCCGTTATCGATGGCTTGCTGAACTTGGCCCTCACCCGGTCGTTGCCGCTACCCCTGGGATGGCTCGAAAGAAAGATCCAGGCGGCCAAGGATAAGAATAAACGTCGCCAGTTGCTGACCGCTTTCCTTGCCGTGCTGGCTTCAGCCACAGGTTCGGAGCGGGAGAATGCCGAGGCCTTTCTAGGTCGGTTGTTTGCCCAAGCATTCATGGACGATGATACGAAGGCGACGGAAACGGCCTGGGCATGTGAGCATGCCTTGTCGGGCATTGCGGTCGGACAGTGCCCTTTGCCGCACTCAGCATTCCAACTGGCTGTCGATGAGCTAGCCCTTTTTTCACAAGGAGCAACGACGCATCGACGAGAAGTGGTGACACTGGCTGCCGCTATCCTGGCGCACTCGAAGGACCCCCTGGGCGGGCGGTATTTGCACCAGGCGCTCGACGCCGCCTTGGACATGGCCGAAGGCGATCCCGATGACATTACCCGGATGCAGCGCGCTCTGGTGCGGAGCCTGGCGCAATTGGCACCTGGCGAACTGCTCGACTACCCGCTGGATTGCGATTGCGTTCAGACCGTGCTTGGTCAACTGGCGGTGGAGCGCGGCTGGCTGGTCTA
>JAJPHU010000356.1 GCA_021325115.1 Planctomycetota bacterium
ACAAAGCCGATGAGCGCTCCGAATAGTCCCATCAGCGCTGCCTCGGCGAGGACCGTGCCAAGCACCTGGCTGCGCGAGGCGCCGACAGCCCGTAGCAGCCCTAGCTCGCGGCGGCGTTGCAATACCGAGATGAATAGCGCGCTGACCACGCCGAGCAACGTTACCAGGCCGACGATGAAAAACTGGGCGTAACCCAAGAGATAGACACGATCAATGTCTTTTTGGATGGTATCGTGCATGTGCTTGCGGGTCGCCGGATACAACGCTTCCTGCCGGCCCCACTTGGCCTCGATCTGCCGGCACACTGCCGCCGCGTCTGCACCGGGACGCAAGTAGATATCCCAGATGTCCACCAGGTCGTCGCCGAACACCTTGTTGAACCAGGCACGATCGACGAGAATGGTGCCGCGATTCCAGGTGTAATCCACGGCCAGACCGATCACCTCCAGCGTCAACATGCCGTGGCGGCCGCGAATGGCGATATGCTCGCCGGGGTGAACATTGTAAAGAGTGGCGAAATTCTCCGAGACGAGAGCGGTGCCGCCTTCGCGCAGCCGCGGATATTTGTCGAGATTGCGTGCCAGAGAGCGCGAGCTGCCGGGGGCAAAGGCATTGGTGTCGATGGCCAGCAGGAAAACGATGCGATCGCGGAAATCGAGGAGGTGGAAGCGCACACCGACGGCGGCTTCCACTTCCGGCAGCGACAGCAGTTTAGCACGCAGATGAGCCTCCATCGGCTGGGCCAGGCTGGCCTTCTCGATGGGTGCGCCGCAGGTCAGGAACACATCGGCGGCGACCCGGTCGTTGATCCAGTGATAAACGGTCTCTTTGGTGCTGTGGATGAAGGCAGACAGACCAAAAACAAGGGCGGCCGTAGCGGCAAGGGCGGCAATGACAATGCCGGTACGTGCGGGACTGCGAATGAGATTGTCCGCAGCGAGTCGGACTTCCAGACCAAGCAAGGAGCGCACCAGTGGCCGCAGCAAGCGGCCCATGAACTCGGTGGCTAGTGGGATCAGGGTTAAGGCCGCGATGAAAAGTAACACGGCGCCGGCAAAGACGCCAGCGCGGCGCGGCAAATGCTCGCGCCAGACAACAGAAACAACTCCCGCCAGGACCAGGAGAAGGATGCTGCAGACATGCAGGAGGCGATGGCGGAGCCGTCCGCTCGGCGGCACGCGGCGGACAGCGGCAGCGGGTTCTTCGGCGGCAGCCAGCAATGCGGGAACCAACGCTGCCAGCATGGCCGTGCTCACACCGGCCAGCAAAGCCCCGCCCAAGAGCGAGGGCGACACAGGAAGCGATAGCTCGCCCATCGGTACAATGATCTCACTAAGAAAACGCAACAGCGGCCACAAGGTCAGCCAGCCCAGCCCCCAGCCCAGCGGCAACCCCAGCCCCGAACCGACCAGCCCCAACAGCGCCGCCTCGCCCAGAAACAGCCCCATCACTTGGCCGCGCGTCGCCCCGACCGAACGCAGAATGCCGATGTCGTGCCGCCGCTCGGCCACGCTGACCGACAACACGTTGTAGACCAGAAACAGTCCGACCACCAGCGCAATCGCCCCACCGATATCGAAACCCAATTCCAGACCGGCGCTCACGTCGCGCACCGCTTCGTAGTTCGACTCCAGGGTACGGACATCGGCCCGGTCGCCGAGATATTCTTGCAGCCGCTGTCGCACCTGCTGCCGATCGGCGCCTGCTTCGACATGGATGTTGATTTGACTGACGTTTTCCTTGCGTTGGGGAAAAATGAGACTCGCAGCATCGCCGACCTCCATGACGAGGAAATTGTCGTCGCTCAGAGAGCGCAAGTCCCCAAAGCGAAGGGTGCCGAGCAGCGACAACTTGCTCCGCTTGCTGGAAGCGAGGGCTTGAATCGTCGCATCCTTGCCAGACGTTTTTTCCGCCAGTGCTCGCGCCAGTTTCTCCCCGGCGAGGACGGGGATGTATCCACGCAGCCGGTCCCAGATCATGCGGGAAATGCCGGCCGCTGCAGACGGATCGTGCATCCAGCGAACCTCGATGCCTGCCTCATTCCCCCGCTCTGCGTCGCGTCCCACCGCATGGTTGTGTAAGTCGAGTCCAAACAGCCAGACGGAGCGGCCGTTCTCATCGAGCTGCGGCAGGGTGATGCGTCCCAACACAATCGGCTCGGCGCCACGTACTCCAGGGATTTGGGCCTTGCGGATTTCCTCAGCCAGTGCCCGCGGCACGCCGGTTTGCGCATTCATAACCACGAGGTCGGCGATCTTGGCCATCGGGTTGACCGCCTCGGGCGCTTCTTGATTGATACTCTGATTGAGCAAGCGCGTAGCCACCAGCGTCGCTACCCCCAAAGCGATGCTCAGGACAATCAGCACCGCCCGCGTCGGATGTAGACGCAGATAACCAACACTCAAACTCCGGTGCAAGGCGAACATGAAGATTTCCTGTGTAGCGCTTAGCGACGCTTGGACGAGCCGGAAGCATAAGCGACGGACGTTCCCCCGTCACTTACGCTTCCGGTTCGTTGAAGTTCCTCAATACCGGCGATCAACCCATCGCGGATATGCACCAGACGATCGCCGTAAGCGGCAGCCTGGGGATCGTGCGTCACCATGACGACGCTACGCCGTCCCTTTTCCGGCAAGCTGCGCAACAGATTCAAGATATCGCGGCTGTTGGCCGAATCGAGGTTGCCCGTTGGCTCATCGCACAGCACTGCCTCCGGTTCCAGCACCAAGGCGCGGGCGATGGCCACGCGCTGCATCTCGCCGCCGGACATCTCCTCGGGATGATGTTCGGCCCGCTGTTCCAGACCAACACGCTCCAGCGCGGTCATCGCTTGTTTGAGCGCCCGGCCGCGCGCTTGCCCATCGAGGAATAGCGGCAGCGCCACGTTCTCCGCCGCTGTCAGCGTCGGCAGCAGATTGAAGAATTGAAACACAAAACCGATCTTCTTGCGCCGGAAAAGCGAGCGCTCCCGATCCGACAGGGCTTGCAGATCGCGGCCCTGGAACAGCGCTCGGCCACTCGTCGGTGTATCAAGCGCGCCGAGAAGGTGCATCAAGGTGGACTTTCCAGATCCGCTTGGTCCCATAATGGACACAAACTCGCCTGCGGCAATGGTCAGATTGACGCCACGCACGGCATGTACCGGCGTCCGTCCTGTGTTGTAAATCTTCGTGACTTCGACGAGTTCCATCATGGGAAAAGCTCCGTGTATCAAGTGCCGCGCTGCTAGCCGACGCGGGCGAATAGCCGCTGCCAAGGCAGCACGAAACCCGCCAGCATCTCGCCGCCATCCAAGCCTTCCTCCAGAGTAACCTCTTGAAAAATATCTGCGATCACATCTTTCTCGGCGGCGGTATCCGTGCGGACGCCGGGAGGAGCCAAGGTCGAAGTGCGGTTCATGTGCGACTCCTTTTACGGATGCAGCTTCTTGTACCGAAGGCGATGCGGCTGGTCTGCTTCTTGCCCCAAACGCTGCCGCCGCTGCGCTTCGTACGTCTGATAATTCCCTTCGCACCACAC
>JAJPHU010000080.1 GCA_021325115.1 Planctomycetota bacterium
TCGGCCGCATTGGACATGCGGCGATAGGGCAACCCACTCGCTTGAACGGCGCTCTCCATCTCCGCCTCCGTGAATTGCAATCCAAGGTACATACTCTTGGGCAGATCGAGCTTTTCTTGGACACCTTTTTGTTTGCAGAGATATAAGTAGCCAAGGATAGCGGCACCGACCGGCGTACCGCCGTCGTCGCTGGCTGGATACACGTAAAGTGCTTCTACTTCCGGCATCTCGCGGATGAGTTTGTTGGCCTTAACATTAAGGAAGGCGCCACCAGCAGCGGTTACTTTTTTTAGTCCTGTTGCCTGAATGGCATTGCGGACCCATTGAATTATCATCTCTTCAAAGTGTTTCTGACAAGCGGCACTGATATTGTCAAAGCGCTGTTTATACAGTTGCTTGTGGAACCAACGCTGCGCGCGCTCTCCAATCCGGCTCATCTTGTTTTGAAATTTCAGCCCATCAACGGCGAAGGCCTGCCGCATCACATCTATACAGTAGTCGGCCTGGCCATACGGGGCCATACCCATCACTTTATACTCGTGTTCGTAGGGTTTCAGTCCCAGGTGGGCGGTGATTACTGAGTAGAGCCAGGCTGCCGGACTGTGGAACTTCGGCGTCATGGCGTGGACCAGGATGGTCGTTCCCTGACCGGAGCAGACCGTGGCGCAAATACCGTCTCCTGCCCCATCCAGGGTCAGCACGGTGGAGGCTTCGGGCCAAGGACGATGGAAGTAGGCCGTAGCGGCATGACAGAGATGATGATCCAAAGGCAAGAGGGGGACATGGCCCAGGCCGACCTCAGCCAGGCATTGCTTGAGATCTTTTAGCCGCCGGAGTTTCGGGAGCAGCCAGCGGCCCAGGCGCGTGCCCCATTCTGTCCGTCCGGCAGACCAGAGCAACTGCAGCGCCCGCAGTGCTGGCCGCGGCTTATGGGTCGGCACGATGGTCCGAATCTTGCTCGACAGCGTGATAAGATCTATATCCTTGGGATCGATGCCGGTTCGTTCCAGCACGGCCGTGATGGACCGGGCCGGCACCCCGGGTATGTTTTTCACATTCGTTCGCCGTTCTTCTGAGCTGCAAAGCAGCACCCGGCCATCTTGCATCAGGCAAACGCCGGAGTCGTGGCCATCGTTAATTCCCAAAACAAGCATGGCTGTCGGTCCTCAAGGCGAATAGACACCAAAGATAGAGATAGTTATATAAACACACTTTGTGTAGGAGTGAATGTTCCATTGAAAATGCTTTGAACGCTTTCCAATAAGTTCGAGGTCGAATGATCCGCCCAGACACTTGTGGCTCCGTGGCCGCGCAGATGCACTGTTGTGCAACCAGCGCGCTTGCCGGCGATCAGGTCGCTCTCGCTATCGCCGATCATCCACGAACGCGCCAGATCGATATTCCAGTCCTGAGCCGCTTGCAGAAGCATTCCGGGATTGGGCTTGCGGCAAGCGCATGGCCCCTTCAGGTGTCGCACTTCACCGACGAAGCCTGCGTCCGGATGATGCGGACAATAGTAAATCGCATCCACATAGGCATGTTCGCGGCCCAGCAATGTCTCCATTTTCTTGTGAATAGCGCGTAGCCCCGCTGGCGTCAGGAACCCCTTGGCAATCATCGGCTGATTGGTGACAACCACGGCCAGGTAGTCGCTGGCGTTGATGGCTGCTACTGCCGCCCCGACTCCTGGCAGCAGCTCCGCGTCTTCCACACACGACAGGTTATCGACATGGCGAAGCAGCACGCCATCGCGGTCGAGGAAAATGGCTGGCCGTTTGTTGCGGCGATTCCGCCGTGCGATACGGCCACTGAGATAATCATCTGTGACCCTTTGCCAACGCTCCGGCGTGCCCATATCGCCGAGATATTCGGTGGTGCGATAGGCACGCAAACGCTGGCCGCTTTGCAAGAGCGCCGGCAGAATATCACGGCCAAAGTCCAGGCTTGGCCCGCAAGCGATGTGTGGAAAAATCTCCGGCGAGAGTACGTAAACGCCAGCGTTCACCAGATTATGGTAATAACCATCCGGCAGGCGCGGCTTGGGGTGGAAAGCGACAATAGTGTTGTCTTCGTCCACCTCCAGCAAATCGCTATCGTCCGGGTGATTGTTAGGATGAACTACCAGAGTCGCCATCGCCTTTTCTTGTCGATCGAAAGCGATCAAGCGCTCCAGATCCATGTCGAGCATGACGTCGCCGTAAAGCACGAGAAAACGCTCCTGAAGCAGATGTTTGAGCAAAGCGACACTGCCGGCTGTCCCCAGTGGGCACGGCTCGACGATGTGCGTCACCCGCAGACCATAAGCGCTGCCGTCCTTGATCCGCTCAAAAAGGACATTGGCCAAGTGACCAGACAGGATGTACACATCGGTCAGGCCATGGCGCCGCAACAGGTCGAGCTGATGCTCCAGGATCGTCCGTTCGCCGATAGGCGCCAGCGGCTTGGGCACGTCCGTCAAGCCCAAGCGCGTCCCTTTGCCACCAGCGAGAATGAGGGTCTTCATTGCCACTTGTTCCTCCATCCTACTTCCGCATACAGAAACGTCTTCTCGGCCTATTATATCTTCTTCTATTTCTCTAACGTTCACGTCAACCCTTTGCGTATCCGGCAGGCCGCCGAACCGATAATAGCCATCATCTTGTTTCTCCTTTCTCAACAGGCGCAAAGGCACAACGTGTTTACCCTGACTGGCCAATAACCTCAGATATATTCAGGCGGTGTCGCGGTGAAGCCAGTCTTCTCGTTCAGAGACACCACAACTTCCAGTTGTTCATCAAAACAAGGTATGAGTCTCCCCCACTCTTGTGAGAATCTCCGAAACACATCTTTGATGGATCGAATGGGAGAAGAAGGCCTGAAATGCCAGTAATTGATTTGACAGTGAAAGTCCGGCGATAAGGAACGGAAGTAACGTATCAGCTCAGACTTGGAATATTCTTTCCAATGATGGCCATACGTCACATTGGTGAAAATGGATGAAACATCCGGGCCGATACCTTTAAGCAAGACAGCACGCTTGATGACATTCGCTAAATTTACCAGTCGAAGACTATTCGGCGTCGTGATGTAGATTTTACCTGGTGTATGGAGCAAATCGTAGATGCGATGCCAAAACCGGATAGGGTTGAAGGTAATGTGCTCCAAGATCTCGCAAAATAGGACAAGATCGACAAACGACTCTCCACGCTCAAGCAAGAATCGTCCGTTGTCGAATTCTTGAACGGCATACAGTTCAATACCAAATTGCTCGGCACGTTGCCGAATCGAATCGAGACACGCAAATTCCGGTGCATCCATGCCGATAACTTTGTAGCCGAGAAGCGCCAGCAACGCACTCTGATGCAAATAGTGGCTGCCAACATCTAGCACCGTGCTGCCGGAAGGAAGCAACTGCATCACGCGCTCTACGCTCCGGCGGAAACGATTTTGATGAAACTCGAAATAATCAATATCCTGTCCCTCCCACAATGCTTTTCGCACAGTGCGGAAGGCATCATCGATGGTGAGAGTTCGGTGCACCAGTCGATTGTCTTGACACATAACACTAATTCTCCCTTAGACTTATTGTAATCGTTCACAGCTTGTTTTTTGATCTTATTTCTGTATACAGAACTGTCCTCTCTGTTATTATGCTTTCTCCTGCTTCTCTTCGGTGTCGGCGCGAAGCCGAGAAGCCAAAGCCTGACGGTAAAAGATGGTTTCAGCAATCAGGCGATCCAGTGCATAGATGGCGCCGACCTTTCCGCAGAGAAAGCCTAAGCGGACAAAGAGCGAATAGAGGGGGACGAGAAGAAGCATTAGCGGCGTCCAGCAACGGAGCTTATCGCGCCAGCTCAATTTTCCGAGTTTTGCACTGGCAAGAAGCAAGTCCGCATAACGGGCCTGCGATTGGAGATAAGATGGGAATGGTTTTCGGTCATCATGGATTAGTTGGTGTTTTGTGGTCACGACCTGGACTTCCGGTCGGAGTTTTGAGCAGTGCCCTTGTGGGACGAAGTATTCGACGCCCACCTTGAACAACACAGGTTTGGGCGGATACAAAGAGCCATACTTGAGAGGATAGCCGTTCCACCACATGGCAACGGGCGCCTTCGCCGCCTGAATTTCCCCCTTGGTCACCAACTCCGCGATTTCATACCGCAACCCTTCGGTGAGAATCATGTCGGCATCAAGAATCAACACGTACTTACCCTTCAGGCCGGGTCGTGTACATATCTGATTGTAGGCAACCAAATGGCCAGCCCAGGTGTAGTTCTCGACGCGGACGTTTTCATATTTCGAGGCAATCGCCTGTGTTCCATCGGTGGAGCCGGAATCTAAAACGATAACCTCGATCCCCAGTCCGCGCAGGCCGTCCAGACAACGCTGAATGTTCGCCGCCTCATTCTTCGCCAGAACAAAGGCACAAAGAGAGAGCGAACTCATAGCAATAAACCCTCCTCTGTACGTTTGCTAGTTCCTATGCACCCATGCGGGCGGCGGTCCTCCTCCGACCAGCCAACAGTACGTCTCCAGCATCATTCGCCCCACACGGTTCCAGGAGAAATCTTTCTCCATCCATTGCCGGCCGCGCCGTCCTTTCTCGCGCAGCTTCTCAGGCGCGAGGGCTAATGCCGACTGGAGACAATCCGCCAGCGCATCCACTCCTTGCTCAACCCACCAACCGCAATCGTGTGTTTCCAGTCCGGGCCACGGCGCACCTTTGCTAACAATCGCCGGGAGGCCATGTGCCAATGCTTCTGCTACAGCGATACCGAAATTCTCCGAATGAGAAGGGAGAACGAATAATTCGGCCTGCTGAAATTGCCGCGTCTTGTGTGGCCCAAAGGCTGGGCCAGGGAAACAAACACGGCGGACACCGAGACGGTTAGCCAAGCGTTCCAGTTGTGTCTGATAGTCTCCGGCACCGACGCCCACGATGTGTAGCTCCCATTCAGGGAAGCGGTGCTCCATTCGCTGCCAGGCATGCAGCAAAACGTCGATGCCCTTGATAGGATGAAGCCGGCCAAGAAAGAGCAATCGTCTTGGCCCCCCCGTGACACCGTTAGACTCGGCAGGGACATCGACGCCGTTGGGAATGATCGCTACCGGCGCCCGCAAACCGGCAGCTCGGATTTCACGATATTCAGCCTCTGCCGTGGCATGGAAGGCATGGGCGGCGCGGGCAGCCTGCCCTTGCCCCAAGAACCACATCAGGCGTTTTTTCCATGCAGACCTTCGCAGCGACCAGGAAGACAGCATGCCACGCGGCGACATGATCAAACGACAAGCCGTCCTGCGCACTGCCCAGGCCGGATAAATATTGGGCATCAACCATAGACCATGATTGTGAATTATTTCCGCTATGCCGGCTTCCCGATAAAGGACGCGCCGCATTACTGGCGAAATACACAGATTGTTCAGAAAACGCCAATGGGGATGGCAATGCGTCTGATAGGTTGTAGAGATACACCTCTCCGGAACGGGAGCCGATACATGCAGATGGACATCGGCACCAAGCTGCCCCAGAACATCGGACAGGCGCGGCACACTATAGGATGGCCCGCCATGCTCTTGTGGAATCGATGAAATTACCTGGATGACTTTCAAGACCTACCTCGCTCTCATGTCAGTTTGTGCTGTCGCAGGTAGTGACACAGAACGAGCAACGCCCAAGGACGGCTCCAGCCGATGGAGGCAGGGGAACTCTGGAAACGCTCCCAGAGAGTGCGAACGGCACGGGTATCGAGCCATTCGGGGACATGCTGGGGAGAGTTCACCATCTCTTCGATGTTTTGCCGCAATTCGCTTCGCAGCCACGACTCGAACGGCAACGTGAATCCTTGCTTGGGTCGGCACCAGTTCTCTTCCGGCAGCCAACCTCGGAATGCTTCGATCAGGAGCCACTTGCGTGTCCCGCGTCGCGGCAAACGAGCTTGGGGAGGCTGAGCCAACGCCAGGTCGGCGAATTCCGCATCGAGAAACGGCGCCCGTATTTCCAGACTGCAAGCCATTCCCATGACGTCTGTATCGCGTAGCAGAGTTTGCCCCAGATAAGATTTTAGCTCCAGGTGAGCGACCGCATCTGGTGACGGCTGTCCCTCCACCAGAGATTCAAGAGCTGCTTCTTCCTCGGCGTCCAACCCACTGAGCCAACCTTCTCCCCCGACCGTAGGCATCAGCAAACGCAGCCAGCGCGAAGAAAAAAGCTTACGGCGAATAAGATACACCGGTACCAGACGCGCCGGCGCCTCCAGGACATCGAGGAGTTTGCTCCAATAAACAGTAATTGGCGCGGAACGCTTCAGAAGGCGGCCAAGCAAAACACGAACCGGAGCGCTGAGGCGGCGAAGCCTGAGGCCCCACTGCACCTCGGTGAACGAAGCGTAGCCGCCGAATAATTCATCTCCGCCGACCCCGGAAAGCGCCACCGTCAAACCCGCTTGGCGTGCCGCCCGGCTGACGATATAGGTGTTCACAGCGTCGATGGTGGGTTGATCGATTTGCTTTAATGCGTTCTCCAACATCGACAACATATCACGACCCGTAAAGGGGATTTCTATATGATGTGCCCCCATGAGCTGGGCGATACGCCGAGCATGCTCTTCCTCCGATTGGTGCGGCTGATCGGGAAACACCACCGTTAAAGACTTTACCGCTCCCTTAGCTACGCTACAAGCACTGGCCGTTATGATGGAAGAATCTACACCGCCGGAGAGAAACATGCCGATCGGCACATCGCTGACAAGGTGCCGCTTCACCGCTGCGACAAAGGCATCGCGGAGGTCCCGTGCCGCAACCGGCCGTTGGCTGCTCGACGGCCGCCAGTAGATGGACTGACGGGGGGCTTGGCCAGCACGCAGAATTAAAGAGGTGGCCCGCGGAAGCAGCTGGACGCCGGCCACGATGGTCTCCGGTCCCTGCACAGCCCCATAACTGAGAAAGCTCACGACGGCGGCCTTGCTGATGTGACGCTCCACCAGACCAGAAGCTAGCAACGCGCGCACCTCGGAGGCAAATACAAGTCCATCACCTAAAGGCGCCCAATACAACGGCTTTTGCCCAAAGCGGTCGCGGGCCAGCAGCAGCTGTTTCTCCTGCTCATCCCATAATGCCAGAGCGAACATGGCGTTGAAACGCTCCAGAGCGGCCGCGCCGTCACGAGCCAACGCTTCCAGGACAACCTCCGTATCGCCACGGGAACGAAAACGCGCTCCTCGGTCTTCGAATTGTTTTCGCAACTCCAGGAAGTTGTAGCATTCGCCGTTGTAAGAAAGGACAAAGCGGCCATCCAAGGACACCATCGGCTGATGAGCTGCTTCGGAGAGATCGAGAATCGCCAAACGTCGATGGCCGAGAACACACAGGCCCGACGGCGAAATCCACAAGCCGTTGCCGTCCGGCCCACGATGCTCCAGCGCTGCCATCATGCGGACGACCGCATCGCGGTGTTCGCCGCTGTTGTTGCCCACGATTCCTGCGATGCCGCACACGATGTTACCTCGACTCTCCCTTAACGCTCGTTGACTCGACACTCCTGCTCGGAATGGACTAGATAATAACGTACCGTTGTTAACACTTCTACCTCAGAATGGGAGATTTTAATTGCAACAGTCTCCTTAAAAAGTCGCAGAAGCTCCTCGGTTTGCGCTCTGGTATTCGCCACCGCACCTACTCGCAAAGCAACCGAGCTTTTATGGAGCCGCTCCTCCCTTCGTTTGGGCATTACCGAAAATAAGACGAATAAGCAAGTAATACAACAGATAAAACATAAATCCCATAATATAAGTAGGCGCGAACCAGTTATCCAAATATAGTCCCATCTCGATACCAATAAAAGCGCAAGGGAGAAGCAGCCATTCCGAGCGGGCCATCATTCTCAGAGCCGTGTGCGAGAGCCATGCGAACAAAACTCCCATGTAGGCGCAGGACAAGATAACCAATAGCCAACCCCCGTTCCAATATGCTTCGCCGAAAGCTCCAGGGCCGGAATAGGTCCCTCGGGCCCTCTGGGTAAGCTCATTGAAATCCTGACCCAGGAGCATAAGCGGCTTATCGGGCCACAGATACCGAGGGATCCAGCCGTACAATGCAAACATGTACGAATCCCCCACGACGCCTGCGTCGTACAGGTGTAGAGCCGCATTTTGCTGGCTGGTGTAACACTGCCTTGTCAACCAAGATCGATGCTCCACATAATCTTCTGCCATCTCTCCTTGTAGCCATAGTCCAAGCCCGCGAGCAGCGACAGATAAACGCAAACTGAGCGGCGCCCAAAAAATAGAGCCGCCATTCTCATGAGCGATTTCAGTGCGAGCCCAGCCTGTAAAAGTGGACAAAAATGCAAGATAAAAAATGACTGTAGCAATCCCACTAAAGACGAGGGTTTTGAAATCCCTCTTCGCCATAAAGCGGCCCAGAGCGGCCATGATAAACACCTTGATCAAGTTTCCCTTGGCGAAAGTGAGGAGATGAGTGATCGATTCCATCACGAACAGCAGCCAAAAGCCGCCTCTCCATAAGCCTCGACGCTTTGTTCCCAAGTAGGAAAGCATGAATACAGCGAGATAGCATAGTGAGTTCAAGACCACAAGGCTGCCCGGCAACACGAAGCCTAATGCTCCAAACTCGAAAGGCAACACCAAGCCATAACGGAGAGGCAATCCGGCAAGGAGAAAGACAAGGGCTGCCGTTCGCGCACGATCCGTATCGCCCGCAACTTCCGGCGGGACCGCTCGGTCAAAATACTGTTTGTTTTCCAGCAGTTTGTCTACGATCAGAAAAACAACAGCAATCGTCAGGAGACTAACTGTGTTGAGGAGATTGGTGCGCCATAAATCATAGGAACTAACCGGCCAATAGGAATTCGCATAAGCGATATCTGCTTCACTTCCGAGGAAATAAAGCAAAGGGCCGAAGCCATAATTCAGGGCCGCTTTCAAGGCAAACCAGGGGAAAGGGGCCCAAATGATTCGAGGGTTGGTAATAAAGGACTTACAGCCAATCCAAAGGGTGGCCAATAAAAGCACGGCTGGGCACACGGCGTTGACAAGACCCCAATCGTCTGCGTTCGTGGACGGACCAACAGCCAGATAGGCGATGAGCAAAATAGTCAGGATAAGGACGAAGTGCACGAACGTTCTTCGGTCAACAACACAGCCTTCCGCAGGCGCTGTACGGACGCTTCTTCCCAGGCCGAAAAGCGCCGCTTTCTCTCTATCGGGATTTTCCCGGAGAGAGGTGCTTAATCTCAAAGCCGGGCTACGCGGATTGATCATCGCAATTGCACCACTTTCTCAATCATCGACCGCATACGGTCGTGCTGACTGTAGCCGCTCCGCAGGCAGCGTTCTCGTCCCGCCGCAGCAATGCGTTTGCGTTGCTCTGGATGAGCTAAATAATAACGTACTTTGGACAACAGTTCCTCATCGGAACTAAAAAACTCGGCTTCCACTCCTTCCTTGAAAAGCTCCAGGTGTTCCTCGGTTCGCTCTGCCAACATAAAGGCGCCGCAAGCAGGGATCTCATAGCTACGACATGTCTGTCTGTCTCTGTTAAAACGCCTTAAGAAACACAAGACGATGTCAAAGGCGCACAGCGTCTTGGCATAGTCTTGGTTCCAAACCGTTCGCCCTTCCACACGCATGTTACTGTCGGCCGGCTGAGGTTTCCAGCCATCGCCGTAAATACGGACAGGAATCCCCTGTGAAGCGAGAAATTGTATGGAGCGAGCACGTTCTTCCTCGAAATAGCCGATAAAACCTACTTCACCCCCAATTAACTTTTTCTCTTCAGCGCTGACCGGGACAGGATGATGAGCATGGAGATCAAATCCAAAAGGTATGAAATAGACGCGCCGGAATCCAAATTCTTGCAATTCTGCGACCCCAAAAGTTCTTGGAGTAAAATAGACATCGTACAACGGCACGCTCTCCAGGAAATCCTTGGACTGATGATGCCGCAGTGTCATGTCATCCCCGGAGCACCCTGCAATGAGGCAACGAGGGCGGATTTTTTTCACTTCGCGCAACGTTTCAGCCCGCACGGTCACCACCTTATCAAGCAGAATCAGATCGACCGGCGTATCGCGAACATGATCCAAGATTGCCGCATTCGCACCCGCCAGGTCGGGAAATCTGAAAGAAGGGAACCCCATGCGGAAGAGCTTATTGTTAATGCGTGACCAAAGCGAAAGAAGGCGGCTGCAGTCTCGGGGACGCCGGGTATCAACAGGGATCACATTATGTCCAAGCTCTTTCAGTGCGCGCAGACGCTGCACACCGTTCAGCCCCTCTCGCAATTCTCCCACGTACAGAATGGATAATGCCTCACTCATGCAATATTTAAGCCTCTTGTTGGTTTCCTCTACGTGGCCTGCTATTGTTCCGTCTCACTTGGTATCATACCGAACCATGAAGACGTTCGATAAGTCCTTCCAACTCTAATGATGCAGCCTCTACATCAACCAACCGTACCCGATCCAATACCGCTGTCTGTATGATGTCTTTATGGTCTCTTGCATCTGCCACAGACTTGAGCGCATGTGCCAAGGCCTCTGCATCTTCTGGCGGCGCCAGGGCACCTGTCTTTCCCCAAACAACAAGATCGTATGCTGCGCCCACGTTCGTCGTCGCCACGACGGGTACTCCACAGGCCATCGCTTCAAGCACACTCAACTCCCAAGGACCAAAACGGGGAACGTGGATGAAGACATCCGCTGCTCCATAAAAAGCGGCCAGCTCCTGATAACAGACATATCCAGGACAAAATACATGTTCCTTAAGCGATAGGCGCTGGATCGTTTCTTCTATCACTGGTCGTAACGGTCCATCTCCCACCAGCACGAGGTATGCCTCCAAAACTTCTTTTCGGAAGCGCGCAAACGCTTCCAGAACCAGCAAAGGATTTTCTCTTTCGGCCCACTTGGCCACGGCCAGCACCACAAACGGATTAGCTCCAGCCCGTTTTCGGATGATCGCCGATTGGCCTCTCTGCTCCATCATGTTTTTCTGCCACCAGTCCACATCGATGGGATAAAGTCCGCGAGCGATGCGGTCCCGTTTTACTCCTGTACTTTCCAGTGCTTGCACGCCCAAAGAACCCGTGGTAAAAAAGCCATCAAATAATAAGCGATTCTTCAGTCGATGCCATATACAGATCGGTCTACGCAACATTTGCCAACCAGCAGGCTCTGGTATAATTTTATCGGATGGAAGGATCACTGGCACTCTCAGATATTTACTAGCCCAAACTGCTAACCACGTTGATATCTCGGTCCACCCCGCTGTCAAAATTGCTGAAGGACGGGGCATGAGTCGTTTCAGCTTAGAGATAATATCCCGCTTTGCAATAATCTCCGCCTGGAATCCTCGCTCAAACGAGAGCCTCCAGGAACCGGTATTTTGTGTCTCCTTATCGTTGGGCGGCATTCCGCGCAAATACCAGACGATTGGCTCAACCCTGCCTCGTTGGGCCATACGGCGCCACAAAGGCGGATCGTATTGTGTGGGATGCTCAAGGACACACACTAATCTTTGGGACATATACTCTTTTCTACTTATGCCAGGTCAGCTCAAAAGCATCGTCACCGCTCAGCAATTGGCCGACCTTAAACGAAGGAGCCGCAATAAAAACATTTGCTCTGCGGTGTTGAGAATTTTCTTCCAGATCACCCCGCAATAACCAGCGCAGCCAATAGTTGCAATCGCTAAACGGACAAAAAGATTCCCCCCGAAATAGAACGAGACCAATGCTGTGCCGACAAGCATTAACAGTGCTATCCCGTAGGCTCGCCAACCTCCAGACAGAACTTGCCAAGATAGACTTACCTCCTGCCGTGCAGCGGCCAAAAGAAGGATAGCATCAACCAGTGTGCGTAAGCTCCAGGCAAGAGCGGCACCTACGGCGCCAAATACAAAAATCAAAAGGGATGTATAGATAAGGTGGGGAATCGTTTCGGCCAGATGACATTTGGCAATTGTTCCTGTTCGTCCCGCGGCGGTCAGAAGGATATAGGGCGGAGCTGCAGCAATATTAAAAATGACTCCCACCATCAAGATGTAGAGAAGATACGTACTGTTTGCTGCATATTCGGGACCGGCCCATAGGCGCAAGAATGGTTCTCCGGCAACACAGACCATGAGGGCCATCGGCAGCACACAAAAAAGTACAGCACGCAACGCCTGTACATACAGAGCTTCCAACCGGATCTTGTCCTTGGCGGCGTGAAGGGTACTCATAGCCGGCATTAGTGATTGATTCATTGAACTAGGTATAAAAGACACCAAACTTGCCAGACTCGCTGCAATGGAGTAGTATGCCAACTCTCGGACAGAACTGAAGTAGGCCAAAAAGACCCTTTCAATGTTCGCGAGCACCAATATTCCCAACAGAGTGGATAGGACAACACCGCTGCCAAAGCGTAACAGAGGTTTTATTAATTTTACATCGATCCGTGGTCGAAAGAGGCTAGGCAGCAGGGTTCGGGAAACCCATACGTGCATAAGGGCCAATATTAGACTGCATGAAGTCACTACTCCTGTGGCGCCGAGCAGGCCTCCTCCTTTCACCAGGACAATCACAACACAACCGTGTTGTACGATGAGGGTGCCCATGCTCACATAAGTGAATAAATCGAGCCGCAAGCGCACCAGCTGTGGTGTGTTGAATATCTCTGCAAAGATCCGTGCTACAAACCCAATAGCCGTCAGTTGAAGAACAATAGCTGCTTCCGGTTGTAGGTATTGGGGTACGCTGAACAGATTGCTGACCAGAAGACGAGCAGCCAATATAACGATAAGCATTACTACAGTAGCTGGGACGATCGTGATTAACAGGGAAGTCCAAACTACAGCTGCCTCTCCGGCCTCGTCACTGTGGGTGTAAGGCTTCGCCGCGAACCGGGTCGAGGCGGTTCCCATTCCCATGGTCGTAAAAGACAAATAAGTGTTAAGTGTGTTTGCAAGTGCCCAGATGCCATATTGTTCCGAGCCGAGAAGCCTGGTTAAGAAAGGCGTGCTGAAAAACGAGGCCAGTAGAGCTGCCGTCCGGCCGCAGACGGTCCAGATCGTTCCATGCGCCACCTGTTTGGAGACAGCCGCGATGGTTGGCGGAAGACGAGAAGAAACCGCAGGACCAGGAACGTTCCCCTTAACTGTTGTGGTGCTTACTGTGGTGCTTGAGGTAAGCAGTTCGCCATTCGTGGTTTCGCTCATAAAAGTCCCATCCTCTTTCCCCAGATCAAGCAATTGCGATACCATCGAACGAGCAGAAACTCCCACGGACACTCGGCTTTGACACTGTCAAGAAGCATGTCGGAACGCTTGCGGACGAGCGCATAAGTAAGCCATTTGCTTGTTTCCAGACTTACACGAGCACGAAACTGCAACCACTTCTGCCAGTACCGCAGTCTCGAATTGGCATAATACTGGGCCAGATTGGCAGCATGGATCGAATAGGCCAACTTCTTGCTCGGCCAAAAATGGGAGGGCTTATATTCTTCTGGATAATCATCCGGCCGCTCCCGACGATCTTGAAGTGTGATCAAAGGCTCCTCGACATAGCCAACATCCCAGCGGGCCGCCATACGCATCCACAAATCTACGTCGGCCAGATATCCGAACTCCTCGCACATGCCACCGACAGCTTCCCAGCAAGCGCGCCGGAACATTGTCGTTCCCCACACACAGCATCCCCAATTCTTGAACAACACCTTTTCAAGAAATTGGCGTCCTGCCATCCACTCGGAGAAATTTCGGTTCTCGGATTTATGATTTAGTTTTATTCCCGTTGATGTTTTGCTGGCCGTCTCATTAAAGACAAAACCTACTGTGCTGTACCGCTCCATAACATCGAGCCATTTTTCCAGCAAATCTTCGCGATAAATATCACCGTGATGCAATAAGGCGATGTAGTCTCCTGCGGCATGCCGTACAGCATAATTTGTATTTCCACACATTTTCATATTTCTAGGTGTTTGAATCGCGCGGATGTGTGGATGTTTCTTCGCCAACTCGAGCACCGCTTCCCACGTGCCGTCTTTCGAGCAGTCGTCACTGATAATAAACTCAAAGTCTGGGAGCGTTTGAGTCAATATGGAATTAACCGTCCCTGTCAGAGATGCAACATCATTGTAAACCAGCAGACATACGGAGACTCGCGCTCCGCGGGAAGCCCCACTAGATTTAGTCGAGGTCATAGGAGATCCCTCCAGAGCATTCGTGATTGGCATAATTTTCTTACTCCCATCCAGCAGGCAGTTTCTCGCGGATCTCGATATCGGAGAAGCGAACGGGTGTGGCCGGCCCCCGTCTTTTGACCCATGCAGCCATCCGTCGGATCCCTGTACGCAAGTCGATCGGAGGCGGCGGATTAAATACATTTCTTACTTTCGTATGGTCAGAAAATGCGTGAACCACTTCATTCCGGGCAGGCAAATGTTTTAATACTGCCGGCTTGCCAAATGCAGCTGCAATCTCATTAGCCAACTGGATGATCGTATAGGGAGTATCTGCACCAATGTTGAATACCTGGTTGTAGGCGTCCTGAACCAAGGGACTGCGAGCAATGATTGGGGCCACATCATCTATGTGGGAAAACGCCCGCGTCTGCAGTCCATCTCCGAACACAGTCATCGGTTGGCCTTGAAGAAGCTGATTCATAAATATTCCGATTACGTTCCGATATCTATCTGCGATATTCTGTCGCTCTCCGTATACGTTATGAGGACGAAAAACAATCCAATTCAATCCAAACATCTCGTGTGCTGCTTTGAGATCCAATTCAACAGCATACTTAGAGATTCCATACGGGTCCTCTGGTTGCGGAACCATTTCCTCGGTCATGGGGAGCTGGCCCTTCCCATACACAGCTATGGAAGAAGTAAAAACAAAGCAGCGAGTTTTCGCCTTGACCGCTTCATTCAGCAGATGCATGGAAGCTACCAAATTATTCGTGTAATTGAACGCTCGGATAAAGTGGGACAAACCCTCAGCGGCATAGGCTCCTAAGTGATAGACATAATCGAAAGGCCCCTTGGTCCGCCATAAGGTTTGGACGAAATCACGGTCTTTCAGATCACCTTGTACCCACTCGGCGGCATCGGGGACATTTTCTCGAAAACCGCCGGAGAGATCATCTGTAGCAACAACCGACATCCCCAGAGAGAGGCAGTGGTCGGCCACATGAGAGCCGATAAACCCAGCCGCTCCCGTCACCAGGACGCGAGAAGATGATGAATCATTCATGACCATGTGTTCCTGTCAATTGAATGTAAGCCGATGTCTTGAAGCGTGTATGAATCCTTCCCTCTTGGTTACAGGCTTTCTGCGAAGCCAACCTGACGTACAGAGGCTCTGGTTTTCTGAATTGTCCAAAGATCGAGCATATTCTGACAAATAGGGGTCCCCAACCAGGACGTAGTCGCAAAGCCGTTGGTCTTTTCCAATAAGTCTCTGAAGAACCACGAATGAACCGTCGACGAAAAGAAACGAAGGTAAACTCTTTTTAAGAGTCGGCGTACCAACATTTTTTTACTCCGTTTATGTTCTTTTTGTTATTTCCACCAACTCGCGAACCAGTTAGACCTTCTCGGCCCTGGTTTGGGCAGGCGCAGCGGCAATCCTTGCAAAATCGCCATGCCGAAGGTGCTGCACACGCGATCGGCAACAGCGTGGCCAGCCCACTGCTGTATCTGCCGATACGCCGCCGCCATCAATGGCGGCCGCCGCCTGGGTGAATGGCCATCCGAGCCGAGGCAATGCACAATCCCCCGCTGGAACCAATCCTTGAGCGCCTTGGCATCGGCTCGGCTATGTGGCTGAGCAACGCTGCCGGCATTGACCTGCACCAGACAACCGGCCTCGATCAATCGCTCGATCTGTCCGGCCTCATGCAGCAGTTCTTCCTGCCGCTCCGGGTGGGCCAGAATCGGCCGCACACCCTGAGCGACCAGGCCGCGTACCGTAGCTTCCAGGTCGAGGAAGCAGCCATGCGGCATCTCGATCAGCAGATAACGGCGTCCATCGGCCACACTCAGAAGACGGCCTTTGACCCAGGCCGATTCGATGTCGGGCTGGACCATGACCTCGGCACAAGGAAACACCGCCAACGGAATCTCCGCTTCCCGGAGTGCTTGCACAAGACGGTCCCAGGCCAACCGAATGCGCTCCGGGGTAACTTCGGGCCAATCTTCGTTCTGATGGGCCGTCGCCGCCGCCATGCGGGTGCCATCGTCATAGGCAAGACGGCACATGGCCAATGCTTCCTCCTGGGTAGATGGACCATCATCCAGGCCAGCCAGCAGATGGCAGTGCATGTCGATCAAGGGAATCATCAGCCAGTCTCCATGCCAAAGTCCTTGCAGGAAGGATCGAGCAGCGCCAGACCCGCCCTGCAATCATGGCTCATCGGCTTCACAATCAGCGTCTTGTTGCCTTTAGAGGCGATTTGCTCCTTGTTCCGCGTGTTCCGCACGGCCGTTCTGGCCCTTACCGTTTCGATTAGCGTCGGAATCATGGTATTCGTAATATCGATAATATCCGTAATATCCATAATCCTCCTGGCTGCGCGATTGTTCGAGAGCGTTGAGGACGACGCCGAAAACGGTGACGCTCAGGTTGTCGAGGATCTCTTTGGCGCGTTTGGCCTCCACACGGCCTTTTTTGGTCGAACGCAGAGCCAAGATAACGCCATCAACCTGCGGCCCGACCACGCCAGGATCGGTCACGGCCAACAGAGGAGGCGAATCAATAATGACATAATCGTAGCGCTCACGCATCCATTCGATGGCTTCGCGGAGACGCACTCCGGTGAGCAATTCCGCCGGATTGGGCGGTGTCGGCCCGGCAGGAAGGATGGATAGTCCGGGCACGAGCGTCTGGCGAATGGCTTCATTCGGCTCGTTCAGGCCGGCCAGCACCGAGGCAAAACCGATAGCTGGACGGCTGAAGCCAAACAGTTTGCCGACATTGGGCCGGCGCAAGTCGCTATCGACGAGCAGGACGCTTTTGCCCGATTGAGCGATGGAGACAGCGAGGTTGGCTGCCAGAGTGCTTTTGCCGTCGCCCATGTTAGGGCTGGTGACCTGAATGACTTTGCGGCCCTGACCGTGGGTGCTGAAATAGAGGGCGGTTCGCACGCCACGATAGGCTTCGGCCTCCTGGGAGGAGACGCGATGCCAACTGACCAGGAAAGGCGACGGTTGCAATTCGCCTTGGCCGTTTGCAACGATCTCCTTGTCCTCGACTTTGACCACGGGAATGATGCCCATGATCGGCAAACCAAGACTGCGGCGGATATCCTCAGCAGAGCGAAAACTCTTGTCCGTTAGTTCGGCGAGATAGGCGAAGCCGACACCGAGCAAAAGGCCCACAAACGAGGCAAGCGGAAACACGAGGGAGCCGCGGGGCGCAATCTTCTCCACTTCCGTCGGCGGCGTGATGACCTGGGTCTCAAAACCGCGGGAGCCGCTAACCACGTTCAGCTCGCGCAAGCGCTGACTGATAGTGTCATAGAGGAGTTGGCTGCGCTCGATAGCGCGACTGAGAAAGGCCTCCTGAGCTTGTAAAGGGAAAATTTTGCGGGCCTCACGCATCTCCATTTGATACTGCTCCTCCAGCGTTTTGAGACCGCGCTCGGAATCCGCCAGCTCTTGCTTAAGTTGTCCGATCCGCAGAATGACAAGGTTTTCCTTGGCGCGCGTGACGCGGTCGCGTTGCTCCGCCGTTTGCGCTTCTGGCGCCGAAGAGGGCGCCAGCATGGCGCGAATAGTTTGCAGGCGGTCGCGGAGCCCCTTGACGCGGGGATGTTCCGGCCCAAAATCTTCAAGCAGCCTCCCCTCTTCCAATTGCAAGGCAATCAATTCTTGTTCGAGACCGATCGTTGTACTGGTGACGGTTGTTCCTCCTCCGGCCTCCATCGCCGGAGATCCTCTTAGCCCCCGCATGACTCCCCCCCCCATCAGCGGCGCCTGGCTAGGCACTGCGGAGACGATGGCCAAAAGCTCTGCTTGACTGCGTCCTTGTTTGAGGGCGGCTTCTACCTCATTGAGAGTGGCGCGAAGCCGCGCTACATGCGTGTTCAGAGCCGTGCGCTGAGCATCGAGGCTGGCCAGCCGCTCTTGATTCAACGTGGTACCGAACTGCGATTTCCATAAGACAGGCGTATTGCGGAGGAACTCATCGCGAGCTTTCTCCTTCGCCTCTAACTCATTGTGCAAGACCTCGTGGGCTTTCTCGATGAGTTTCAAGGTTTGCGTGGCGGCGTCCTGGGTTGTGCGATCCAGGTATTCGCGATAACTGGCGATGACGGCGCTGAGGACAGGGGTACAGTCCTCTGGATGGCCGCAGCGAAAAGATATATTGAGGATCTGGCTATTCGCATTAGCTGCTCCTGCCGTCTTATCGCGATCGCGGTTGACGGTGAGCGAGCGAGCCAGTTCGTAGGCCGGACGTTTGCTATTGCGGAAGACGGCTCGCTCGGTCAGATGGCCCTTGGCGACGGCATCGCTGACGATGACCGCACTCCGAATCAACGTTCGATGGGTGCTCAGGAAATCTTCGCTGGCATTGAAGGTGGCGGCCGCCGACGCCATATCGCCGGTGAGGGAGGCATCCGGCTGTTTCTTCAACACCCAGATCTGGGCTGTCGATTCGTAGACCTTCGGCGCCATCGACCAGTACAACACTCCCAACACCAGACCAATGACCGTGCCCAAAGCAACATACGCCTTGCGCTGCCAGAGGACTTGCCACGGCGAAGGTCCGGACGCACCGCCAAAATGATAAGGATCGGCTGCTAACGGTTGGTTAAGTATTTGGTCGTTCATGGTGTCGTTCTCCTCCTCCCAGAGGTCTCCGTCCGCGCTCAAGCCCGGATCACTCGCTTCTCTTCGTCTCGAACATCGCGCGTGGCGTTACGCGTATCGACGATGAGAGGAGCATAGCGCACAATCTGTTCCCAATCATAAGCCGAGTGATCCGTCACGATGACCACACAATCGCGGGTTTGCAGATATTCTGGGGTCAATTCCTGGCTCGTCATGTCCAGGTAAGGATGGCGCCGCGTCCGCGGCAGGCGTGGAATGTGCGGATCATTATAATGGACGATGGCTCCCTTGCGCAGAAGCAGAGTCAGCAATTCCAAACCGGGCGACTCCCGAGAATCATCCACGTCTTTTTTGTAGGCCATGCCGAGCAAAGTAATCTTGCTGCCGCGGATCGCTTTGCCGCGAGCATTGAGAGCATCTCCAATTCGCTCCACGACGTAAGCGGGCATGGCCGTATTGATCTCGCCGGCCAATTCGATGAACCGCGTGCTGAGGCCATATTTGCGCGCCACCCACGTCAAGTAAAATGGATCAATGGGGATGCAATGACCGCCCAATCCGGGACCGGGATAAAACGCCTGGAAGCCGAACGGCTTGGTTTTGGCGGCTTCGATCACTTCCCAGATATTGATGCCCATTCGATCGTAGAGGATCTTTAACTCGTTGACCAGAGCAATGTTGACGGCTCGGTAAGTATTTTCCAGGATCTTGCAGGCTTCGGCGACTTCCGGGCTAGAAACGCGAACTACTTTGGTCATGCCTCGGCTGTAGAGCTGGGCGGCCAACTCCAAACTGCGCGGCTCAATGCCACCTACCACCTTGGGAATGTTTGGGGCCGAGAAAGACGGATTGCCGGGATCTTCGCGTTCTGGACTAAAAGCCAGAAAGAAATCCTGACCAACGCGCAGGCCGTTCCTCTCCAGAATAGGCAGGACAGCCTCGCGCGTGGTTCCCGGATAGGTAGTGCTCTCCAATACGACGAGTCGTCCGTGCCGCGGATGAGCGGCGATGGCTTCTACGGAATTGAGGACAAAGGAGAGATCTGGATCGCGTGTTTCGGTCAACGGCGTCGGCACGCAAATCAAAACGGCGTCCACCTCCTGGAGACGCTCAAATTGATTGGTGGCCTCGAAGCCGTTCGATCTCATATTACAGATGCTGTTATCGGAGATGTGGCCGATATAACTCTTGCCCTGGTTGAGCTGATCAACCTTGGCCGCATCTACATCAAAGCCCAGGACCGGGAATCCATTACGGCTGAAGGTTTGCGCCAGCGGCAGACCGACATAACCCAGTCCGATAATGCCTACACGAGCAGTTCGCTCTTCAATCCGTGCCAGCAACTCCGCGAAGGCATCCTTCCCCGCTCCCATTCCCGCGTTCCGTGGGAAGACGCCGGTTAGGACGCTCGACGTTCCATGTATGGGCTGTATTTCATCGGCACTATGGTGCGGAAATGATTCCATCATAAGGCTCCCTCCGAAAAAATAAAAATTATGTGCGTGGGAGAAGAAATCGCGAACCGCCAGAATGCTACGCACGCGCGCGCTGAAATTCCGAACCTTCCCGGTCTGACGTTTGCAGATTAGATACGTCCGACACATGGAGGGCCGACCGCGGCGTTGCAGCACCGTTGGCTAGTAAAGAGACGTTATCTTCGAAATTTTGGACTATTTTTGCCAGGATGGCAATCTTTTCCCCGGATGATTCGCCGTTGCGCTGCCCGCTTATCTCCAGTTTGCCGATCAAGCGGCCTTTGAGTGTCAAAGGGATCTGAGCGTGCCACAAGTCTTCTTCTTCACTCACTTCAGGGCAGCGGTCCCAGCACGCATGATAGCCTTCGCCCAGGGCCGGAGCATTAACATCAAGGCGCAAGCGGCATAAGTTCAGAGCATCCTCCCATTCGAGAATACGCAGCCACAAATCACGCCACTCTAAATGGCCGTGCAGACGCATTTCGATGTATCTGGGCTGGCCGGCATCCGGGATGCGCAGTAAGGAGACCAACAAAGCACGCCCATGTTGAACGATCAACAGAAGCTCAGCGTAGCCAAAGAGGCGGGTTGCGATCAAGGTGGCGATGACGCCGAGGCTGGTGAAGATGATCACCCACTCGTGGTGAAGTATTTGACCGATCAACACCCCCGTACCGAGGATCAGGCAACAGATAGAGGTGACGAAGAGGACCAGACGCGGATCGCCCAGATGGCGAAGCAAGCAGTGATGCAGATGGCTGCGATCGGTATTATAAATGCTCCGCCCTGTCAACTTGCGACGCACAATAGCTGCAGCGGTATCGAGGATAGGGAGACTCAAGAGCGCTATGGGGACAGCCAGCGCCATCCGCGCGGGACGCTCAAGCGAGCAATCAATGGCCAAGACGCCAATAATCAAGCCAATCAACATGCTGCCGGAGTCGCCCAGAAAAATAGTCGCTGGGGGAAAATTGTAGTGCAGAAAGGCCAGCAGGGAAGCAGCTGTAGCGAACGCCGCATAAGCCGTCAGCTCCTTGCCCGCGAACAGGGCCAGCAAGCCGAAAACGAGGCACAGAAAAAAGGCCATGCTCGTCAATAACCCATCCATGCCGTCGAGCAAGTTCAGCGAATTGATGGTGCCCAGCAGAAAGAAAGCCGTGAAAGGAACAGCGAACATTCCCAAATCGAAATGGACGTGAAGAAAGCGAATGCTGTCGATGCGGACGCCACTGGCGATGATGGCAGTAATGGCAGCCAGTTGTCCCAGGATCTTATGGCGCCCACGCAAGCGTCCCAGGTCATCCAACATGCCGACGGCGCAAATGACCACAGCGGCCAGGACCAATCCAAACAGTCGAGCGGCCGTCGTGGTTGCTGGAACGAGAAGGGTACCGCGGCTCAGAAAGACAGCCAGCAAGGCGGCGCTGACGGAAAGAAGAAGCACAGGGCCACCGGCCACAGGGATAGATCGACCGTGCAGTTTCCGTCGCCCGTCCGGCCTATCCAGCAATCCCCATCGGGATGCCCATATTCGCGCTGGGGGAGTCAAAAAGAAACATAAACCAAAACTCCATGCCATTCCGATACATAGTTCGGCCATCGTCAGTACCTGAAATCAAGGTGCAAACTCACGTGGGTAAACGCTGGCGATAAGCAGTAAAGAAGCAAGCGCTTCCTCCTGTCGGACGGAACTCAAAAGCATCCGTGCCGTCCAGGGCGAAACGTCTCGAGGCGCAGGCATCGGGCCCCGCTATTCGGTGACGTGCTGCCATCGTGGGAAGGGCCTTCGACGTCGAGATGTCCTCTCCCACGTGACAACCTAAGTATGTGAATCGACCCTACTATTATACGCATTCTTTTGGACTTTGCTAGTCAGAAAAAGTTCCCAAAATACTTCGGTTGAAATACGTGAACCCGCTTCATCGATCCGGATATGGGTCTGAATGTACTTAAAGTACGTACTGCACGTTTTGCAAGAAATTTTACAGTTTGCAGAATTTAACAGATCGTTAACTTCTGTTAACAGAACAACGCCTCAGAGAACACAAAAGGCTCAAATATCACAGAAACGGTATAATTCTATCTCTCCGCGTTCCCGGGATCGCTCATCCCCATCTTGCGGTAAAGCATATGCTCCTCCTTTCCTGACAGACCCAATTCTCAAGTGGGCGTCTGACAATTCTTAAATTTCTTAGCGTATTAGATTTTACAATGCGTCTTTAAGACACGTTGGGGAACACAACAGAAAGATGTTAATTTTTGGAAACATGTTAGATGAACAACGTTTCCCAAAATTAACATCCCAAAATTAAGATGCAGTATTGGAAGAAACAACCGAAGCGGCACGGCGTCGGCGGCGCGCCTGAAGGAAGGAATAGATGCACAAAGCGACAAATACCGCGCACAACAGCGTCATCGTCAGCAAACTGGCACCGCCAACCCCTTTGATGCTGCCTGTCATAAGAATGCGGCCAAGCGCAGCCACAAGCCCAAGCAGGCCAACCATGGAAGCGCCGTGCATGGCGTGTTTGAGCAGAGTCTCCTTGAAGGCGAGCAGCCCCAGCACAACCAGAGCCGCACCGACATAAGCCGGAATCAGGGCCGTGCCGCTCAGCTTCTCTGGCGGAGAGAAGCCCAGAGGCTCCCACAATCCCCAATCGCCTCCCCAGTAGCCCCAAACGCCCAAAGCGATCAACAAGAGGCCAAAGACGACAGATGCCACAGGCACACAACAACTCCCTCGGAACAACATTCCGATTAAACGCCTCTTCGCAGAAACGTCCGCTCCGATACGTCTCGAAGCGTCGCATAATCTTGTTGTAGGCGGCGTTGCCCGCTGCGGCGAGGTTTTACGGCTGCCTTGCCCCGGCGGGATCGACATGGTACATTCTCTCTGTACGGTCGGCAACGGCCGTACAAACCTCTGCGGTGTTCGTGAACCGGCGGTCTTTTGACGAACCGATGGAGTACCCGCTGGGAGCCAATAGCGCGGCCGGCGCTTGCAAGCCCACCTGAGCTAGTGGGATCCAAAACCCGGCCCTGAGGCACCCCCGATTCATTGCGGGTTCTCAAAAGCGCCGACACGGCACAGGTGGAGGTTTTTTTCTGCGCGGTGCCGATCCTTAACGAAAAGTAAAAAAAA
>JAJPHU010000241.1 GCA_021325115.1 Planctomycetota bacterium
ATAGAAGACACGGCAGGGCTGCATGACAGCATGCCCTGCCGTGTCTTCTATTAGCCCTGAACTTGGAATCAGTGGCCGCGCAGCCATACGGCGAAGCGGTCGCCATCCACGGCGAGGTGCCAGCCACCGCCGGGCGACCAGCCGCGGCGTCCCAGCTTCATTGCCACCTTGCCGTCGATGATCGCCGCGTACAAACCCCGGCCAGCTTCCTTGATCTCCACATGACTGCGCGAGTGCAGGCCGCAGTGCTTACGCAGATGCAGCAAGCGCTCGATGCGCTGCCGCGTCGGCTGGCCCCAATCGAAGAAATGCGGCCAAAACACGCACGGTGTGCCGGGGTGCGTCAGGATGTAGGCATAGCCCATTGCCACTGTTTCGCCGGGGAAATGGCGCGTGCCGTCGTTGTGGCAGCTGTGCTCGTAGTCACGGCGATATTCCGTATCGTG
The DNA here is from genome assembly GCA_021325115.1 of Planctomycetota bacterium. Taxonomy (GTDB): domain Bacteria; phylum Planctomycetota; class Planctomycetia; order Gemmatales; family Gemmataceae; genus JAJPHU01. The sequence continues at coordinate 447 of JAJPHU010000241.1, forward strand.
ATTATCTAAAAACGTCACCGAACGGCTCGGCCAAATACCCAAGAGTCCGCCCGGCGACGCTCGGCCATTATGGATCGAACACAGCCGGCCATAATCTTCGTTCAGGCAGGCTTCGTAGAGAAGATAGCGTGTCGGAAAGTCGAACGCCGTCGTCTTGCCGCCCGTAGCATCGATCCAGCTTGTGACTTTCTGACGGTCGCCGTCGTAGAATTCGCCGACGGAAAAGGCCGGCGCGGTGGCATCGTTGTACTCGGCGATGAACTGGCCGGCGTAGCCCTTGGTCAAATCGTAGCGCCATCCCTGGAAGCCGAGACTTTTCAACCTACGCAGATAGTTTTTGACAGCATTGCGAACATCAGGGTTCCGGTGGTCCAGATCACGGCCGGCGGGGTGATGTTCACCCGAATCGGGATGCCCCGTGCCCACACCGGAAGAATCGTCGCGCGCGATGGCCGCCCGATTATCGGGAAAGGGCGGATCGTCAAAATCGGCGCCGCTGGTGTGGATGCCGACGCGATGATTGATGACCACGTCAGCCAACGCCCGCACCGGCTCCAGAGCGCGGATGGCCGAACGCAGTTCTGCCTCACTGCCGTATGCCGTATCGAATTTGTTCCAGCGCCGTGGAATGTAGCCTTGCGGTGCCAGCGAATCGGACGAGGGGGGAAACCATACCCAGGTGAAGCCAGCAGCCTTGATTGCCGCCGCATTTTCTTCGAGGATGCGATACCAGCTTTTGTGCGCACCGGTAGCCGCCTCGCGCCCTCCCAGGTGCGACTCCCAGTGAAAGCCCTCCAAAAGAATTTCTCGCCCATTACCGATATATTGTCTCGCTTCCACCGGGGCTTGGCCCTGAGGGAAGGAAACGACCGCTACCCACGGAAACTTGAGTTCTTGTTGCATTTCTCTCGTCCCTTAAGTTGGGGCGCAGCCTGTCCACGGTTGGCTGCACGCCCGCTCTCGGAGTGCCTCAACCAAGACCCGTTCCGTTCGAGCCTTCCCTTTTGATGAGGCGCCGTCTCCACGGCTCGAAATGACTCCCGGCCAGAGGGCCAGAAGCTTTCTGATTAGCAGTAGAGCATGTGGCGCGCCAAAAGAATTTTCCAAGGGAAATTTGGCTGATTAACCCGCACTCTGCGGTAGTTAATCTGCTCTTTTTTGCGGAGAATTTGGTCCATTGGCCCTCTTAGCCGCTTCGGTCCTTAATTTTTCTCCTTTCTTCTTGTTTTCTCACGCAGTTGGGTAGGGAATGCCCTTGGCAAGCATCGGAACTACCAAAAAAGAGAATGAGAAAAAACTTGCCCATTTCGCCATCTGGGTTCGCTTTACTTCGCAGAAGCGTCACAATCGAACATTTCGACGAAGCGCCGCTAATCAGATGCTCTCATCGATGCTGATTTTTCTTCCAGAAGGGCGCGCAAGCGTGTGGCGGCCTCGAGGAGCAGTTGTGGCGGATCAGGCCATTGCTCCAAAATCACGGCGCCATGATACGAGCGGCATTGCAAGCGCTCCACAAAAGCACGAATGCCTGCGTCATCTTCGTGCGCTGGACCTGTGAACAGTGTTAAATGGCTATCATAGTCACCGCGGTTTTCGTGAGCGTGGATGTGAATAATAGGCACCGTATCGGACAACAGATCGAGATAATGGATGAAGTTGTTACGCGTCAGAGAACACAGATTGGCGTGGCCGATGTCAAGGCACATGCCGACCGTACCGGCGAGGAAGTCCGGCAATTCGGCCAAACAAGCGAAAGTCGCGTTGAAATCATCTGGGGTCGTTTGGGGCGTATTTTCGATGCTGATACGCAGCTTCGCTGCCGCCGCGTGATGCAGCACCGGCCCCAGCGCCCCCACAAAGCCTTGCGGGCCATCGTCCATGTACAGATGCAGGTTGACCAGGGCAGCACCGATGTCGCGGGCAAAATCGATGCTGCGAATCAGAAGGGGAATGCCCTGGGCATCCAGAGGATTGGCCTGCCAGGGGGCGTGAACGGTGAAAAGAATATCGTGGGCCGCACCGGTATCACGAATCCACCGGCGGATATCAGTATCCATGTCCGACTCGTCCCAGCCAGCGACGCTGCCATCTTTGTGCTCCTTCTTATCGGCGAACCATTCAAAAGCGTCGAAGCCGTTCTGTATGGCGAAGAGGAACGGCTCCAGTGGGTCGGCACAAGAAATAGCCGTCTGATTGCCGATGCGGATGCGAGGAATCACCAAGCGACCTCTCCATTGATTACCAGCCCGGGGAAGCGTATTCCCTTGCTTGCCCTGCGGGCCAGTAATGAGATTTCACGCCGCGGCAGAATCATCCTTACTCAATCCTACCTGCGGGCGCGTCTGGACAACGTAGAAGCGTCCACCCGCAACGGCTCCCTCAATATCCTGGGCCGAACCGAGCAAACGCTCCACTTCCACGCCGATGCGAGCGATGGAACGCAACAACTCCTCGCGGAACCTGGTGTCCCAGACGAGCTTTTCGTTGCGGTAGTCGAGCCGGCGCTGTTCCGGCTCCTCAGCCAAAAAGCTATCATAAAGTCCCGCGCCAGCAAAGTCCGCCAAATCTTCGTCGTTGGAATCGGAGCGAAAGATCACGCCTTTGCCGTAGATGCCAGTGCTCTTGCTTGGATAGGAGAGAATTTCCGGTTGCAGATCACTCTTATGACAGAGGAAGCTGAGTGCTCGGCCGGGATAATTGCCAACCAGCGTTTCGCCCATGCCCAGGACAACCTCGGCAAAGATCTCCTCGCGCGCTCCGGTGAGGGGATTGGCAGTGTGGATGACGAAAGCATACTCAGCCGGCACGACTTCTTGAATGAGCACGGCCATTTGCAAGCTATCGTGCGGGATGCCGCGCGCACGGCGCGACAGGTAGGCGCGATCGTTCCATTTCGATGCCCAGACGCGGCAGATGGCGTGCCACGTTTGCGACCACGGCACCGGTGGTAATCCGGCGTGTTGCCAACGTTGGTGCAATGTCTGCTGCAGCTCCGGCGGTGTGGATAATTGCAGCAGTTTCGCCCGGACCTGGGCCAATGTCTCGGCGGGATTTTCTCCGATGGCTGTGATCAGTGCTTGACACTCCTCGCGCAGACGCCGATTGTGCTCATCAGCCAGCACGCGCTCCAGGACACCGAACGGCAGTGCGATCGATTTCGGCACGTGAATCCAATCTGCCAGCCGGCCACGCAGACCGTTCAAATTAACCGATTTACTCCCTACAATATTTGGTTTGAACTCGTCCTGGCCAATCACCCAAGCGGAGGGAGCGGCGAATGGCCGGCGTAAACCAGCTGGCAGCCACCCCATCAGCCGGCTTATGCCAGCCGTTCGCCCCTCCATCTCGCCTTCCTGATACTCGATATCGCCGCTCGGCGTGACCCCGAGAAACAACGGTTTGCCGGCCAATGACTTGAGCCGCTGATATTCCTCTGTGTCGAAACAAGTAGCAAACAGGACGCCGATGTTGCGTGCCCGAACGGCGACGTGCGAAACCAGGTCCGGCGCATCGCACGTGAGAACGGCTGTTATGCCTTCCGGAATTTCCTCGTCGCCGCTCACTTCATCGGCGATAAGTACAGTTGGCTCGCTGAAGCGCTGACTCTGTACATCGAGGAGGCGCTGAACCGGCTGGACCTTGCCGCCGCCTCGCGCGGGACTGATAATCTGCCAGCCGCCCAGCCCCGCTTGCTCGCGCAGCTTGGCATCGAGCGGCCGCAGCAGTAGCGATAACGTGAAGGCGGGACCGCCGCGGATCACTTCCTCGCTGAATAACTCGATAGTCCATGATTCCGCATGAAATGCCGTCCCCAGCGCTTCGGCCTTGGGCTGCAGGCATTGATAGATATCGCTGGTGAATTCCTGTACCCAGCGGCCGGCGCGTTCGACAATGCTGCGTGCGTGCAGTGCCCAATCGCGGCTATCGCGGGGTGAAGCAAGTAGCGCGGACCAGTGATCAGCACAAATGGCCAGCTCCGCCGAATTGACGGTCAGACGAAGATTGCGCAACGCTGATTGAACCAACTCTGCAAGCTCATCACGGTGAAGCTGACTGACGTTCTGTCGTTCGACTGCCGCTCGCAGGCACTCTTCCAGCGCCAGATCGAGGAAAAGCAGATCACGCAACGCAGCATCATCATGGGCTGCAGTCATCGCTTTTGCCAATCCCTCGCGAACCGACACAGCAGTGTTCGCCAGGGCAGAAACATTCGGCTGGCGGCCGCGTAGAGCGAGCAGATCGTCGAGTTGTTTGTTCAGACCGCCATCGAGCCGACCTCGCGCCGCCGCAATGGCACTATCGAGATCCGTGCCCGCATGCACCGACTTGAGGATGGTCAGGAAATGCTCGAACTCGCCGAGCAACGCATCTTTGCGGTCGGCAAAAAACACCGGATCCGTCTTAATAGGCCGCTCGAAACTGTGCAGCCGGGCGCGAGTCACACCGCCTTGCTCCAGAGTGCGGTAAAAAACGGCGACATCGCCGTTGCTCCGCAGGAAGTCGAGATACGCCTGACAGATCACCACATCATCGGGGGTGGTATTGTTGTGCAGTTTTTGATGCCATTCCTCGATGAAGTGTCCGGCTGTCTCTTTAAGATTATTACGATGCATAATATGGAGTATTTCATCGCGCACACGCTGCCCATCACCGCCGCGGCCCAGTGTCGTGAGCATCTGCCGCGCCCAGAAGCGGCAGCTGACCGGCGAGTCGCCGGTCTCACTGCACTGCATGGTCCCACGGCGCCACACGTTCGCCAGGCGCATCGTCAGTCGTTCCTGGGCGTGGCTTAATTCGCGGGGCTTGGTGTTGTAGCGCCGCTGCCAATCGAGCTGGCGGATGGCACTGTAGCGAAGCCAAGCGAACAACAGCGCCAGCGCCTCTTTGTCGTCCCGGGCTTTGTCCAGCAGGTCGTGGCATAGGTTGAAGCGATGCATCAGCGTCCACGAACCGGCCCCCATCTCGGCACCGATGATTTCCTCGGCAAGAGCAGCCAAATTTGGCGCAGCAAGCCGGGCGTCACGCTCAGCCTCGAACAGCGGAAGGAATAAATCTTTGCCGCCGCTTTTGAGCCAGTCGCCATCCGCTTGATGCAAAACGAAACAAAGACCGCGCGGCCCTGGTCCCTCTGCCGGCTTGGGGAAGTACAATTCCAGATATTGCAGACCGTCTCGCTCTGTGAAGGGAGTGCGCGCCGCTTTGTCGTCCGCCAAGGTGGTCCCTTGCGGCCGATACTGCTCCGGTGGAGCTTGCCAATCGTGCCGATAGCGCCAGGCCAGCCCCCAATGCAGCACCAGCGGCCCCCCAGCATCACAAACCAGTCGCACATGCATGCCTTGCGGCGTCTTCTGCACCGCCGATGCTAGCCGCTCGCCGCTGTCGAGTGTATACGTCTGTCGGGCAGCTTCTTCCTGTCCCAGCCAAGCCGACAGTGCTTCCTCCGGCGAACGGCCGTTGCTGCGTGGCAGCGTCACCAGAAAATCCTTGCCACCGTTCTTGATCCAGCGATTTTCCTTCGGCGAATAAACGACGAAAGCCAGACTGCGCCACGAACGGGGTGAAGGGAGATGAATGATCACTTCCTTACGGCCATCCCCGGTGAACGGCGTCCGCACAGCACCGGCGTCGGCAGGCATTGTTCCCTGCGGCCAGCAGTTTTCCGGGGGACGCTCCCACGCTCCGCCAAGACGCCGGCTCAAGCCCCAATGCAAGATGCCATCGGGACAATGACGAAGCGCGATGGTCAGGATTAATCCGTTGTTATCGGCTCTCTGCGTGACGGACAGCCCCTCGGCGAACTCTGCGATCGTTTTCGTTTGGGTTGTTTCGTCCATGATGCAGGATTCTCCTGATTAGACAATTCCTTGTTGGATAAGACGTCCTTGTTTTTGGGAGCAATTTCTGTGCCTATTTGACCCTATTATAGTCTCATCACGCTCTCGCGAGAAAGGACAATCAATCAAGCCTGCGCGATGCGATTCAGGATCTCAATGCCGCGATCCAGCGTGCGCTCATCCGCAGCATAGCTGAGACGAAAATGCGTATCGTGTTTGCTAAAGACATTGCCAGGGATAAGGAGCAGATTGTTGCGAATGGCCTCGGCGACGAATTCGCTGCCGGAACCACGCGGCGCCTTGGGAAAGGCGTAGAACGCTCCCTCCGGGCGGACCAGATCGTAACGATCTTTCAATCCTTCATAAATGCGATCGCGTTTGTGGCGATACTCGGCAACGATATGCGAAACATCGTAATCCCAGGCGACAACGCCAGCATGCTGCACGATGCTCGGCGCACAGACAAATGTGAATTGTTGCAGTTTAATCATTTCCTGAATGAGCCGCCGCGGGCCGTGCGCGAAACCCAGACGCCAGCCGGTCATGCCATACGCTTTGCTGAAGCCATCGAAAACCAGTACGTCTTCGTTGAACTCTGCTGGACTGACAAACGGCTGATCGTAGCAAAAAACGCGATACACTTCGTCGCTCATCAACAACACGCCGCGCTGGGCAGCCAGGGCTGCCAAGTCGCGCAGTACATCGCGCGGATGAACGCGGCCCGTTGGATTGGCAGGACTGTTGACGAGAATGGCCTTGGTGCGCGGCGTCAGGGCAGCGCGAACACGGTCCACATCGATCGCAAAATCGGGATAGGTATCGATAAAAACAGCGGTCCCGCCGGCCAGCGTGACCAGGTGCGGATACATGACGAAGTACGGATCGAAGACAATCACTTCATCACCGGGATTGACGGTGCAGCACAGCGCCAGCGTCAATCCGCCGCTGGTGCCGCTGGTGATGAAAACCTCGCGGTCGGCATGGCGATAGCGAGCGTGGATATCGGCCTGGATCTTGGCGCGCAGCTCCGGGATACCTTGCGTGACGGTGTAAGCGTTGGCGCCGCGGTCGATAGCAGCATGAGCAGCGACCTTGATCTCTTCCGGCACATCAAAATCCGGCTGGCCGATGCTGAGATTGACGGGATCCGGGAGCGAACGGGCCAATTCAAAGACTTTACGGATACCCGAAGATTCAATATACTGCATGCGCTCAGCGATCCAGCGCTCGTGATCCGTCCGGGAGGCCATGTCGTGATTCTCCGTGGATTCATTTACCACTGATTTTGCACTTGGGTAAAGCTTTCCGTAATTCGGCCACACCTGCGTCCGTCACCCGGGTATCACTCAGATCGAGCGTGACGAGGTTTTTGAGGGAGATCAGTTCTTTCACATCCGCGTCCGTCACGTTGGTACGGCTCAGATCGAGTATAGTGAGGTTTTTTAGCGCGGCCAATTCTTTTAGCCCCGCGCCTGTCACACGATTACTGCACATGGCTAGTCTGGTGAGGTTTTGCAATGCGGCCAACTCGCCAACTCCTTCAATCCTGCGTCTGTCACGTTGGCCCCGCTCAGATCGAGCGAGGTGAGATTTTGCAACGCGGCCAGTTCCTTCACCCCCGCATCCGTCACCTCCGTATCGCTCAGGCTGAGCGCGGTGAGTTTTTTCAATGCGGCCAGTTCCTTCAATCCTGTGTCCGTCACTTCGGTGCCTTCCAGGTTGAGTATGGTAAGATTTTTCAGTGCAGCCAATTCCTTCAACCCCGCATTCGTCATGCGAGTATGGGCAAGTTGCAAGCCGAACGGACGCAAGGTATCCGGTAGACCATTCAACTTGCCAAAGTGGTTTGGGGTAAAACGGAACGCCGGCACCACCGTAGACGATTCAAATATATCCTCTCGCTCATCAAAGTTCCACAAGTCGAATGTGGCGCGGCTGCCCATCCAACCGACTTCCGCGCCTACCTTCTGCCAAGCAGTCACGATTTCCGGCGGCAATGGTTCGGGTGTCCCAGTGTCGAGTCCATGACCTGCACTGCTAGACGCCCCCTGCTGGTGCAACGATTCGGGCGTCCCAGTGCTTGGTCTTTGTCCTGGCTTGTCGGGCTGGCAGCCATTCACAACAAGCAGAAAAGGAATAAGGGCGAGAAGTCCCACGAGCCAACAGCGAAATCTCATGGCCGGTCCATCCAAATCAGCGCCCACGCTCTACGGAGCTGCGCAAGGATAAGGTTATCTTATCCGAGCCGCGAGCGTCAGCGAGCAGGACAGACACCGCTCGCTGACGCTCGCGGCTCGGTTACGGTTGCTTCTGCGGAGTTGTAATCAAATCCAGCCCATTCGCGCCGAGGTGATGATCGAGCAAATCGATTTGTCCATTTTGCTTGAGCCGGGCGAATAGCTTGCTGCGTTCTTCCTCCCAGATTTGTCGCAAATAATACGGATTGTCCTTGCGGCCGATTTCATACTGGCGTAGGCGCTTGAGAAAACGATCCGCTTCTTGCTGGGCCAGCAGTTTGCGGGCGTGGACATAGGCAGCGGTTTCTTGTTCGAGGCGATATTTCTCGGCCTCGGCCATGCGCAGGTCGCGGGCCACGTTCTGTTCGGCGGTGTGGCGCAGTGTGGTATTGCGTGTCTGGGCCAAGGCGACGCTGTCGAAGTCTGGTTTCACGTCGTCGGGTGGTGCGATCAGGGCCACGCGGGCATCGAGGATCTGCACGCCCAGACGATAGGGTTCGATCCACGTCTGCGTCTGTTCTTTGAGCACCGGGCGCATCTCATTTTTGCCGTTGAGGAGCACGTCATCCACCGTGCGGCCGGCGACCCATTGGGCCATGACCGACTCGACGGCACGGGTCAACAGCGCGTCCACGCGGTCCGCCTGGAAGACATACTCGGCTTCCTCGTTGGGACGGACCTTGTAGGTGAGGATCGCCTGCACATTGACAAGGTTGTGATCGCCGGTCAGGAGTTGGCCAGCTGGCATGGTTTCGCTGGAGAAATCGTCTCCCTGATAGCCGATGACAACATGCTGCACGCGATCGACAGCAACGCGATCGACCCGATCCATGCCCCAAGGCAACTGGAATGCCAATCCCGGCTCCAAGCGCTGGGGCAAGAGCCGACCGAAACGACGCACCACCCCGCGCTCGCCGGGCCGGATCTGCACCACGCCTGTCAGGGCATACCCTCCCAATAACACCACCAACACCAACCACCACCGCCACATGGTAAAACTCCTAAAACTACCACGAATTGCACGAAGTACCCGAATAAAAAAGCAAATAATTCACGGGCTTTTTATTCCATTTGTTGTAGTTTTTGTATTTTTTAATTCATGTACTTCGTGTGATTCGTGATTCTTTCCTTTGCCGGGCATCGGCGGATTAAACAGTACGTCGAATAGCTCGCGATGCGTGGAGAGCAGCAGCGTGCTTTTGTTGTCACCCAGGATGCGCTGGTATTCCTCCAACTTTTTGAGAAATGTGAAAAATTGTGGATCTTTTTTATGGGCTTCATTGAGGATGCGCTCCGCCTCGACGTCGGCAGCATTTTTCAGTGCCCGCGACTTGGCTTCCGCCTCGGCCTTGAGGATCTCGACACGCCGCTTGCCTTCGCTTTCAATGTTCTGTTTGAGCTGCTCGCCTTCGCTTTCATACTCGGCTCTTTTTTTGCTGCGCTCGCTCTTGATGCGCTCAAAGATAGCCTCGCGCACGGCCGGCGGATGATTGGAGCGGCGCAGGCGAATGTCCACCACTTCGATCCCATATTCTGTCTCAGCCTGTTTTTCCAAAGACGCCGTGCTGGCACTGCCGTGAAGTAGACGGCGGCGCAGCTGTTCGCGCGCGGCGTCCACTTTTTCGGGATTGGTGTTGATGAGGTCATCGAGTTCCATGCGGCCAATCTCGGCGCCCAGCTCGCTGGTGATGCGTTGACCGAGGATAGCCTGCGCCCCGGCGGGGGTGCCGACACTGCGGATGAATTGGTCCACGCCCTTGGCATCAGCGATGCGCCAGCAGACGTAAGCGTCGAGAGTCAGCGTGCGATCGATGGTATTGCGTTTGGGATCGCGCGTCAGCAATTCCGCCCCTGGCAGGTCGAAATACTGCAAACGACGATCGAGGCGCTGCACCGACTGGATCGGCCACGGCCATTTGAAGTGCAGACCAGCCTGCTCATCGTTGCCGCCGTCGAACGTCGCCAGGTGCTTGCCGAATTGCGTCAGGTAGACATACTCGGTGCGGTCCACCGTGAAAACACACATTGGAGCGACAATGGCCGCCGCTATCAGAACAAGAAGGAGCAGAAGTTTCCAGCACATACAGTATCCCTCGGAGAAAAATTAAACCACCAAGGTAGCAAGAGAAAAAGAGAAAAGAAAGAGCTTAAAAGAGGAAAGCACTGTTCCTTATGGTTCATTTTTTCTCTCTTTCTCTTTTTGGCATTCTTGACGTCTTGGCAGTTTATTATGGGGTCGATTAGGGTTCGCTGCGTGGGTCGGGCGGTTGGGTTCGGGGAGCGGGCATCATGCCGGGCATGGGAAAACCCAAGGGGCCGAACGGGATCAGCCAGAGGTTTCGTCGTCCCGGCACCTTGTCGGCGTCGATCCAGATCTTTTCGCGGTTGGCCAAGGCGGCTGACAACGTGTCCCAGTAGGCACGAAAATCCATCAACATTTGTTGCTGGGCCAATGCTTCCTCACGGCGGCGCAAATACTCCGGCCCTACTTCGGCGGCGGATCGGCCTCTGCTCATCTCGTTCCAGGCGTCGCGGAACAATCGCCATTCTTCTGCCCAATCCAGCCGGTGCCGCAGCTGATAACGTCCTTCAAACGCCGTCTGATTGGCCTGGGCAAAGAGGATTTTCTTTTGCGCTTCCGCTTCCGCCTCGCGTATCTGTTTCAGTCCCTCAGCCTGCTGCCGTCGTTCGCTGCGCAGGGCATTCTCTTCGCCTTCGTTGATGAGCTTATCGCGCTTCTCCATCGCCCGGGTGACATCGTGATAAGCAGACACGACGTCCTGCGGCGGATGCAGGTCGTGCAGATCCAAACCTTCCAGGCGAATGCCGATACCCTTATTGCCGTATTCATCGCAGCGCTGGCGCAGGCGTTTCAGTGCCTGGTCCTGGAAACGACCGCGATCGCTGGTCAGCAGATCGGCGAAGGTCCGTCCGGCCACCGTCTCGCGCAGCACGGACTCGGCAGCGCTGCGCAAGAGGGCCTCAGGATCGGCAGCCTCAAAGAGATAGGCCCGCGCATCGGCAATGGTGTAGCGGATGGTCCCTTGCAGCTCGATGAGGTTGCCGTCGCCGGTAATCATAACGCTTTCTTCTGGCATGCGAAGGATGCCGGCGTTGGCATGCAGACTCGACCATGAACCTGTGCTTGGCCCACCTTGGCCGGCCATAGTGCGAAAGCCGATCTCGATGGTGTGAATTCGCCGCGGCTGCACGCGCGTCACCATATCGATGGGCCACGGCCAACACCAATGCAGGCCGGGTTCGAGGTCTTCCGGCAAAGGCCGGCCGAAGCGGCGCACCACACCAATTTCATCGGCGGCAATGGCGTTGAACCCACTCACAAGCCAGCCGCCCACAAGCAGCAGAACGAGAACAGCCAGCACCGGCTTCCACTGGTGCGATAGCCAGTGCACCCCTTCATCGAGGTCGAGGTGGCCTTCGAGCCAGTCATTGGCATGGCGCAGGCCAGCGGAAAGACGCTGGAAGAACGGACCGGTCGCCGTGCGCTCGAACCACAGCAAACGCATGGCATTGAGCAAGACGGCCAGCGAACCGAGTTGATGATAAACGACAGCGGCGACCGGCGATTGCTCGTACCACGACGGCGGCGCCAACAACGGCCACAGCCAGGCAGTAACAAGGATGCCGACGGCGTTGACGCCGAATGCAAATATCACGATGTTTTGCTGGATAATGCGGACCATTTCGCGCGACAGCCGTACCAACAAGGGTAGGTGCCGCAGCGGATCGCTCATGAACACGATATCGCCGGCCTCGGCAGCAATATCGGCGCCGCTGCCGCCCAGCGCCAGGCCGACATTGGCGCGAGCCAGGGCCGGGGCGTCGTTGATGCCGTCGCCCACCATTGCCACGCGCTTGCCAGCCTGCTGCCAGGCAGCGACGAACTCGGCCTTCTCGGTCGGCAACATCTCGGCATGCACTTCCGTCAGGGCCAGCGCTTCGGCCACGCTCCCCGCTGCGGCGGGACAGTCGCCGGTCAACAAAGCGATGTCGGCGATGCCCAATGTCCGTAATTGGGCCAGCACGCTCGCCGCTTCGGGACGCAGCCGATCTCGCGCGCCCAGGGCTCCCAGCACGCGGCCCTGCCGGGCCACGAACAGGACGGTCTGCCCTGCGGCGTCGAGGCGTTCCAGGGTCGTCTGTGCTTCGGGCGGTAGCGATAAGCCCTGTTCTTCCAACAGGCGTTTATTACCTACAATAAGCGTCTCAAAATTCGCTGATTGGGCAGTGACGCCGACACCAGGATAAGAGCGAAATTCGGCGATCGGTTCGGGATTCAGCTGACGGCGGGCCGCTTCTTGCATGATCAGGCGGGCCAGCAGATGCTCGCTGTGTTGCTCTGCCGTCGCCGCTGTGCGCAACAGCTCCTCGGCAGAGACGCCTTCCAGCGGCACCATCTCGCTCAGCTCCAGGCGCCCCTCGGTGAGCGTGCCAGTCTTGTCGAAGGCGAAAGCGTTGACAGCAGCCAGGCGTTCCAACGCCGAGCCGCCTTTGATGAGGATGCCAGTGCCCGCCAGTCGGCCCAGCGCCGCGATGATCGCCGCTGGCGTCGCCAGGATGAGGGCACACGGACAAGCCACGACCAATACCGACAGGGCTGGCAGGGTCACCAGCTGGCGGAAACTCAGGTTCGTTTCCGGCGGGCGCATCCAGCCCATGCCGTAGCCGATCCAGCAGACCAGAAACGTCAACGTGGATAGCGAAAGCACCACAGGCAGAAAATAACGGGCCAGGCGGTCGGCGGAACGCTCCAGCGGCGCCTTGTCCTGAAGAGCACGGGCCGTCATTTCGATGACCTGGCCAACCACGGTGTGCTCGGCGACGCGCCGCGCCTCAATCGTCAGGGCGCCAAACTGGTTGAGCGAGCCGGCCAGCACTTCATCGCCCGGTCCCTTGTCCACCGGCAAACTTTCACCGGTCAGAGCGCTGACATCGACAGCCGAGCGTCCTTCCAGTACCACGCCGTCCACCGGGACACGCCCTCCCGGCTTGACCACAACGCGATCGCCCACGCGCAATTCGCCAACCAGCACGCGCTCTTCTTGCCCGTCGCGCAGCCGCCAACAACGCCGGGGACAGATCTCGACAATGCGCCGGATCGCTCGTTGCGTACGTTCAAAAGTGATACTTTCCAGACACTCGCCAACCATGCCGATGAAGATGATCTCGGCGGCGACGAGTGGCTCCTGCACAAGAATGGCAGCGACAGCGGCGATGGCCACCGCCAGGTCGGCGCCAATGCGTCCTTCTAAAAGCGAATTAAGAGATCCATAAAGTGTCCGCGCGCCACCGAGGATGGCGGCCAAAAGAGCGATGCGATAACCATACGGTTCGTTAGACCAGGTCGGCAGCGACGGCCCCCAAGCAGCAATCCAGCGGACAACAAAGGGCCAAACATCGGCGCCGATGAGGATGCCGAGCAGACCAGTCAGCAAGTACAGACCAAGGCGGCTTTCTTGCTGAAAGGCGCGATCGGCGTAGGAGATCTCGCGGTGCATCAGCGCGGCCTCTGCGTGCAGCGTCCCGGTGAGTGATTCAGATTTGTTCAGGCTACGGTGCGCAGCCAGCGCCGTCAAGCGGAGACAGAAGGACCATTGAAGGATTGAGGCTTTTTCCCGTTCTTCCGCTGCTCCTTCGCCGAATGCTGTTTCAAGGGTTTTCAGGGGCCGATCGAGATGTCGTTCGTCATCGAGCAGCCATGTGCGAGCAAGCACAGGTCAAGCTTGTTGTGGAGGTTGATCCCGCTACCCCATGCTAGTAAATGGGTATATTAGTCAAGAGGGACAAACATACGATGAAGGAACCACCTGTTTCTCGATATTTGGACGGGTTCGCTGTCATCCGCGCCCGTACTCCCGCGCGCATTCTCGTTGGCCGGGCTGGTCCTTCCTATCGCACGGCAACGCAACTGGAACTGCGTCGTGATCATGCTGCCGCTCTCGATGCGGTCCATGCCGAAGTCGATGTGGAACGCGATCTCGGCATCGATCTGGTGCGGCGCTTTCAGATTTTCGAGGTGCGTACGCGGGCCGGCTCGAAGGAAGAGTATCTCTTACGGCCCGACCTCGGCCGGCGGCTCAACGATACAGCTCGGGAATGGATTCGCAAAGAATGTCCAGCAGGCTGTACTTTCCAGGTGGTTATCGGCGATGGGCTGTCGGCGGCGGCGGTGGCGGCGCAGACGCCCAGATTATTACCGCTTCTTGACGAAGAAGTGCGGCGGCGCGGCTGGAGCTTTGGACATCCTTTTTTCATCCGCTATTGCCGCGTCGGCGTCCTCAACGATATTGGTGATATTATCGATCCAGAAATCGTTGTATTACTTATCGGTGAGCGGCCGGGATTGGCCACGGCGGAAAGCCTATCGGCTTACCTCGCTTATCGGCCGCGTCTGGGGCACACCGATGCTCAGCGCAATCTCATTTCGAACATCCACAGCCAGGGTGTCGGTCCCGAGGAAGCGGTACAGCGCATCCTGGCCTTGGCGGAACAGATGCGGCGACAGCAGCTGAGCGGCATCGCCATCAAGGAACAATGGCGAACGGCCAGTATCAGCCGGCTGGTGCAGCCTCCACCAGCCGACTGACGCTGGCCGTTCGCTGTGAAGCGATTTGACGGGGAGCAAACCACATCCTAGGCTTGCGTGAACAATACCGAAAGAGGACGCAAGCTCATGCCATCGTCTCTGCACAAGCAGTTATCTGCCTTCGTTCAGCGGCGGCTCCTGATCGAGCGCCGCAACAGTAAACGGATCGTTCCTGTCCATCATACCCTTTGCCTGATTCAGTCTCCTGGCACGGAACAGATGACGGCGTTGGTTCACAACATCTCGTGCCAGAGCCTTGCTCTGCAAGCGGAGAAAAGTTACATGCCCGGCACCCTTTTGCACCTTCTGCTCGTCAATGAGGCACATACATCTTCGTTAAACGTGGATTTGAACGTGGTCCGCTCGACGCGCGTGGGCAATCGGTATCTGATCGCCGGGACTTTCGTGCGGCCGTTGTTGCACGAAGAAGTGATGCCGTTCATTGTGTAAGCTGTGTCACGATTTTCACATAGCGCGCTGCAACTTGGACAGACTGGGCACCAGCCCTCCCCAGCGGCGGCGTGCCAGCGGTGCCACGCCCGCCGCCGCCGAGTGCAGGTCATCCACCGAATAAAACATATTCGGATGAAAACGTCGTGCGATTGTCAGAACGCGCTCCAGTTCCTTACGTTTGATGACGGTGTAGACTACGTGCACCGGCCCGGTTGCGCCCTCAGCCTCGATGCGTGTGACGCCGTAATCGGCAGCACGCAGTGCTTCGATGAGTTGGCTGGCGTCGCGGTGCGTAATCATGTGTACGCCCACGCTGCCAATGGCCAGCTTTTCTTCCAGGAGGATTCCCAGGAAATTGCCAAGGGTAAAGCCACCCGCGAAGGCCGCCGAACAATGCCAATCGTTGAGATGTTTCATGACCTCGCCAATGGCGAATAACCAGATGCTCACTTCAAACATGCCCAATAGCGGCGCCAGGATCTTCATGCCGCGAGCCACAAAGATAGTGCGCATGGTGGAAAGGGTCACCACGCACACCTCGGCGAGAAAAATGTACAATGGCAGCGAACCACTCGAGCCAAACACGGATCGTCCTCCGTACAGACCACGAAGGGCCATCTCCATAAGAAAACAGCGGTGCGGCTGCAAGAGCAAAAAACGGTTCTGCGTTCTGAGTTCAGAGGAAGAGGAGTTGCTTCTTCGCAGGATGGAGGACTCCGGATTCAGAACGGATTTTTTGCTTGCGAGCCGCCGTGCCGCCGGATACGCTCCAAGAAGAAGGAAAATCACGGTCTGGAGGCGTCGCTATGACTGCTACCCCTCTCTCTACGGAAACGCCGGCCACACCGGCATCCCAAGCCGCCTCCGCGGCACATACGGTCCTGATCGTCGATGACTCGGCCATGGATCGCCACCTGGCCGGCGCTATCGTGCATAAATGCGAAGGCTGGCAAGCCCTGTTCGCTTCAGATGGTAAGGAAGCACTGGAAATGTTGCGTCAACACACACCCGACGTTGTTCTCACCGATATGCTCATGCCGGAAATGGACGGTCTGGAACTGGTACGGGCTATCCGCGCGGGGCATCCGTTGGTGCCGGTCATCCTGATGACGGCGCATGGCAGCGATGACTTGGCCATGCAAGCGCTACGCAACGGAGCGGCCAGCTACGTGCCCAAGAACACTCTGGCCCGCGACTTGGGCGAGACACTCGATAGCGTGTTGGCTGCCAGCCAAAGCAATCGCCGCGAGCAGCTCATTCTCGATTGTTTGGTCCACCACGAAACGCATTATCGTCTGGACAATGATCTGGCCCTGGTTGCTCCGCTGGTGGGCCACCTGGAGCATCAGCTGGAGCGTCTGCGACTGTGCGAGCCAAGCGGCCTGGTCCTGGTCGGCGTTGCCTTACATGAGGCGCTGACCAACGCCATCCTGCATGGCAACCTGGGACTCAGTTCGGAATTGCGCGAGACAGATGAGAGGGAATACTATCGTTTGGCGGCCCAGCGGCGAACGCAGCCGCCCTGGAAGGAGCGCCGCGTCCACGTCGGCGTCACGCTGACTCCACAGGAGGCCATTTTCGTGGTCCGTGATGAAGGCGAGGGATTCGATCCGGAATCGTTGCCCGATCCGACTGATCCGGCCAACCTCGAACGAGTCTGCGGCCGTGGTTTGTTGTTGATTCAGACGTTCATGGATCACGTCGAACACAACGAACGCGGCAATCAGATAACGATGGTGAAGCGTCGCCGTTGAGCTGGATACAGGGCCGCCTCCCAGGGAGCGGTGAGGCTCTTTTCCTCACCAGTCCCCAGCGCCAGCACAGGAAGGATTGGCCCTTGCTGGCGCTATGGGTTGGTGAGGAAAAGAAGAAAATTACGGCAATTCCATAGCTTGCCGGACGGATTCCGTCTATACTACGAGACGGTTGAAGAGGGCGAGATCGGAAGAGCGCCGGGCACAACCGTATCTTCAACCGCGGATCGATCGTCCGAAAGAGCCGTAGGCGCATCGAGCCAGAAACCGCATGATAACATCCAGGGAAGGGCAGAGGCGACCGAATCGGGATAACCCAGAAGGTCGCCCAACCGATTGCAGCTGAGGGATTTAATGACTCACCGGGAACGGCACACCTCCGAGGAAGCGCCTGCCCACGCGGCGACCTGGACGCCTCCGGTCTCCGGTGGGACCGGCGTCTCGCCCGTCCAAACCCGCGACCGGCGAGATACCGGTCCCAGCGGGGCTCTGGATCCCTCAGATCTGTGGACGGACTGGTTTTATCGGGCCTCTCCCGCTCAGCAGCAGGAGGCGTTGCTGCGTGCCATGCACCAAGGCATTCTCTACGCGCACCAGTTGACCGCTCCCGCTTCTTCTGCGGCTCCGCTCCGCTCTCTTCTATCCAGCTTGCTCAATGGCCAAGTCAAGGAGCTAAGCCCGCTGCATCCGCCGGTCCTGGAATATCATGATGGCGAGTTGGATCCAACGCAGCGCGAAGCGGTGGCGCGGGCCGTGGCCACGCCGGATGTCTGTCTGATTCAGGGGCGGCCCGGCACCGGCAAGTCGCGCCTGGCCGCCGAAATCATTCTGCAAGCCGCCCAGCGCGGCGAACGTATTCTCTTCCTCGCTCCGACCACTGCTGCGCTCGATAGCGTGCTGGAGCGATTATCGCAGCACCCGGCCGTCTGCCCTATCCGCTGCCTTAATGCTGAAGAGAATCCGGCCGACCTGCCCCCGGCCATTGCCCGTCTGACCTTGCCGGAACGATTGCGGCACTATCGAGAAACCACTGTGCCAGCTGCGCGTGCGGCCCGTGCTGCCGCTCTTCAGACGCTCAACACCCGTTTGCGTGAGCAAGCGTATTGGCCGCAGCTGGAAATATGGGCTGAGCAACACGAGCAGCTCGCCGAGCGCCTGCGGAGCTTGACCGAACGCCGGAACGGCATCGCCGCAGAAGTTGCGCGCTCCGTCTTCTCGTTCCCAAATTCTGTTTGGGAACGAGAACAGCACGAAGCACTGGAAAGCGTGGACATTCAGCTGGCCGGGCTCCAGGCGGAGTTGGAGACAATTACGGCCAAGCAAGCTCAGCTGGACAGCGAGTGGGAAGCGATTCGACCGTTGGCTGAAGCCTGGCAAGGATGGCGTCTCTGGACCGGGGTCTGGTGGCGCGCTCTGCTGCGGAGTAGTTTGAAGGAACAGGTGCATGACCTGGAAACCCGTCGCGCCGAACTGCGCGGCGCCCGGCAGCGTTTGGAAGCTGAGCTGGCGGCGCGGCGAAACGAACGCATTGAGATCGAAAAACGCTACGCTGCCCAGCGCCAGCGTTTACAAGACGAAGAAAGCGCTCGCCGTCGTGCGGAATTGGACAACGAAATCGCTGCTGTGATGCGTGAGCAAGACGCCTTGCGTGAGCAATGGCAAACAGTCTGTGCGGTCCTGTCCCGTGAAGTGGTCCCCACCGAGATATCGCGGCAAGCCGTGGCGGCAGGCCGTGCCGCCTGGGAGCGTCTGCATGAGCAGGAGGTCCAGCGCGCCGCCGCTGCCGAGCAATGGCTGCAAACCGTCGAAGAGGGTGTGTCTACGCTGCCGGAGAAGCTGGCCAACTCCGCCAATGTTATCGCCGCCACCATCACGGCGCTGCCCAGTGATGCCGGTTCTCGCCAACTGCCGGTTTTCGATCTGTTGATTCTGGAACAGACCCATCAGATGACCGAACCGGAGTTCGCCGCAGCTGTCCGCCGCGCCCGCCGGTGGGTACTGATCGGCGAACCAGCAGCCGATAATCCAAGCCACGACCGTAAGGGAGCAGGGGCAACTGCCCCAGCCCCGCTCCCTCACAGGCGCGGTTCGGAGGAGCGTTCGTCGCGTCTGGGTTTCTTTCAGCGTCTCTGGCAAAACCTGCACGCTGATCCGTGCCGTCTGCCCTTTGCCTGGATGCGGCACGATGATCGGCTCCTGTGTCGTTTGCGGCCCGTCGCCGCTGGGCAGGAAAAGTGGATTGAGACCGAGCCGGTCGTCGATCGGTCGGACATTGAGTTGCGCATCCTATCTGTTCCGCGCCAGGCACCGCAAATTGTCGAAGTTCTTTTCCCTGCCGGCATGGACATCGGCGAGGCCAAGCAGTTCATCTTCCGCGAACTGGAGGAACTGGCGGTGCAGACGTGCGGCCGGAGCGTATGCTGGTTGGAGACGGCCGAGCAAGTGATTCTGGAGTTCGCTCGGAGGGCCGAGAGTGAGACGAAGATAATCGCTCTGGAAAGCGGCGTGTGTGAGTGCCTCGTCCGTTTGCCGGCCAGTGGCGGTATGGACTGGCACACCTGTTCTCTGGAGTTCGCGCGCACCGCCGGCTGGACACGCCAGCGCGCCGAAGAATGGATCGCCGAACGCCTTGGGCTCCGCTCGCCCGGACGCACCGTGCTGCTGACGACGCCGTATCGTCTCGATCCACCGCCCGCGCGTTCCTCGAACGCGTGTCCGACGTGCCAGAAGAATCAAACCGCGAATCACACGACTAACACGAATAAGGACAAAAAAACGTAACTTTTTAGCCGAGTGCAGTAACTCGTCCCAGCCTGTGTCCATGATGGCCGACTTTATGCAACTTGACGAGCGAGCGTCACAATGGGCTATTGGAGTCATCCGATGCACAGGTTTTAAGGGGGGCCGCACCATTCGGCAAAAGGGTTCCAAAAAGGGGAAGAACATCCACAGGCGTCGCCTTTGATTGCTGTTTTCTTATTCGTGGGATTCGTGGTTTTCATCTTATAGGGAAAGCCGAGAGCGTATGAGCGCTGCCTTCGTCCTGTCCTGGCCCGGCAGCCGTGTTCTTTTGGGGTGGTGGCGCGAGTTGGCCCATCGGAGACCGCAACAACTGCGCTTTAGCCATCTTCTCATTCATCGTGTCGAAGCTCTGGTTCGCGTTCGCAAGTTTCACCCTCTGGACCGCTGGCAGCGGGCGCTGCTGCACCTGGCTGGTACGCGCGTTCCTTGTAGCGGCGAGCTTTTAGGCTCCTTAACCGATCTGCAAATGGACCCTCAACTGCTCGGCCAATTCGTCCGGGAGTTGACAGGGAGCGGATTGCTGTACCAGAACGGCGCGGGCTTGTGGCAAATAACTCCGGCAGGCTGTCACGCCCTCCAGACAGGAGCAATGTCCACCATCATCGAGGAGCGCCGAATGTTCACTTTCGTGGATAATTCCGCGCTGGGTCGACCGCCACACTTTCTGCCCCTGAGCGGGGAGCACCCCCGGAGTGGGAGGCGTCCCCGGAGTGGGGAACATCTGCCTCCTGAGCAGAGGCAATCTCAGAGGGCAGGCGCCCTCTGCTCCGAAGATTGTCCCTTCGAGATTGCTTCTCTGGAAGCATGCCTTCGTCAGACGTTGGAGTGGAAAAAGCGCTTTCGTTTCCCGACCGACGTGGAGGCTCTCTTGCTGCCACAGTTCCACGCCGGCGCGGCCAGTGTGGGATCAATCGATTGGGGGGCAAACTGGCGGCGTGTTCTTCTCGATGTCGTGGAGCAACGACCCTTCGTTTTTATCCAAACGGCTTCGCGGCTATTGGGGTTCGCCGTACATCCGGAAGACTGGACGCTGGGATCGGAGCCGCTTTTGACCTTGGCGGACGGTTGGGAGGAAGCGCTGCCGGACTTGGCTGCAGAGCCTTCGCCCCCGATGTGGCGGCAAGCCTGGCAAAGCTGGGCGCAGCCGCGTAGCCTGCCGTCGACCGAGGTCGAAGCATGCCAGCTGGAGCGCGTCGATCATCGTCTACTCGTTCATGCACCGCCACGCTTGATCGATCGTTTGCGGGCAGCACGCAGCGATGCGGTCAAGCAGGAAGCCTGGCTGCTGGCCGGCGAAGGCCGCACCCGCACCGCCGCTCAAATCGAACTACATCCGTTGTAAACGCACCGGAAGTGTCCGCGACAGCATATCATACTATCGCGGATGCTTCCGGCGCGTTCAGGTTTGGTCCACTCGCTCTTACCCGTCCGGTCCCAAGGTGACTCCATCGTTGGGGACCATGACGATGTTGAAGGGAAGCATGACGGATGCCCTGGTTGAGGGTGCGCACACTGCTGTCGTCCAGGGCGGCCAAGAGCGCGCGGGTGTGGTTGCTGTGCGCCCTATAGTCAGAGTGCAGATGAATATCATATTGAGCCATTTATATTAAAATATTATTTCTCTATTTTATCGCAGCAATAATCGCATCGCTCATTTCGGTGGTCGTGGCCTGTCCGCCCAGATCAGGCGTGAGGGCGCGGCGCTCGGTCAGGACGCGCTCGACCGCAGACAGGATGCGCTGGGCGATGGGCTTTTGTCCCTCGGCGTCGAGCAGATCGATGGCCGGCAACAGAAGGGGCAGCGGATTGGCACGGTTGACACCGATGATTTCGCGAGGACCGCCGTGGAAGGAATCGTAGACGCGCACCCCCTCGCCGAAGTTGATGCCAGCGGCGGCGCTGACGCCGCCGACGATACCAGCACCCAGGTCGCTGACCAGATCGCCGTACAGATTGCCCATGACCAACACATCGAATTGCTGCGGCCGCGATACCATCTGCATGCAGCAATTATCGACAATGATTTCGCGCGTCTGCAATTCGGGGAAATCCTGCGCTGTGGTGCGGAAAGCTTCGAGAAACAGGCCATCGGACAATTTGAGGATGTTAGCCTTGTGGACGCAGGCAACGGTCTTGCGGCCAGCTGAACGCGCCCACTGGAAAGCAAAGCGAAAGAAACGCTGGCTGGCAGCGGCCGTCACCACCTTGATGCTCTGCACCACGCCGGGCACGATCTCATGCTCGATGGCGGCATACAGATCCTCCGTCAGTTCACGAAAGACGAGCATGTCCACGCCCTGGAAGCGCGCGGGCAGTCCAGCAAGATTTTTCAACGGCCGGAGTGAAGCGAACAGGCCCAACTCGCGGCGGAGCTGGACATTGAAATTGACTTGCTCCGGCCGCGATCCTCCTCCCCCTCCCCAAATGGGGGGGGAAGGGGGGGCAGGCGGCGGCAGCAGCATAGTCTTCAGGGCCAAGCCGGTCTCGCGCACCGAGCGCAGCAAGGTCGGAGGGATGGCCTCGCCGCCGCGCTCCAGCGACGCCCAGCCAGCTAGGTGCTCGTCCCAGTCGATGGATGCACCGGCGGCGCTCAGGATGGCCTTCACGGCGGGCACCTGATCCAGCCCCGCTCCGCCGCCCTGAATCAACGTGACCCGTAACGCCATGTCTAAGCTCCCAGAAATAAAACCGCCAAGGCGCCAAGAAAGGTAAGGAGAGGAAAACAAGGAAAGATGATTCGCAAAAAGATGAGGATCTTGTTCTTTTTATTCTTATCTTCTCTCTTCTTCCTTCTTGGCATCTCGGGCGTTTGGGTAGTTCAAGGATTTTACAAATTAGCAATCAGTTCTTGCGTTAGTGTGGCCGTGGTGCCGTTACCGCCGAGGTCGCGTGTCAGGCCGCGTCGGGCCGCCAACGTTCGTCGTACGGATTCCTCAATGCGCTGAGCCGGCTTGCGTTGGCCGATATGCGTCAGCATCATCGCCGCCGAGCGAATCAGGGCGATCGGGTTGGCCAGTCCTTTGCCGGCGATGTCGGGCGCGCTGCCATGAACTGCCTCGAAGACAGCGTAGCGTTGACCGAGATTGGCGCCAGGCACCAGACCCAACCCTCCGACCAAGCCGGCACACAAATCGCTCACCACATCGCCGAACAGGTTTTCCATTACCAACACATCAAAGCGGCTTGGATCGAGGGCCAGTTGCAAACACAAGTGATCGACGTGCATCTCCTCAAATTCGAGGAAGGGAAAATCATCGGCAACAGCCCGTGCCGTATTGAGGAACAGGCCGTCGCTGAGCGGCATAACGTCGGCCTTGTGGCAGAAGGTGACACGGCGGCGTCCGCTGTGCTGGGCCAGTTCGAAGGCATAGCGGACAATGCGCTCAGCCGCTGTCCGTGTGATGATGCGCAAACTCTCGACCACGCCGGGCACAACAACATGTTCCTGACCGGAGTACAATCCCTCGGTGTTTTCGCGGACGACAACAAGATCGACATGGTCATAAGGCACATTCACGCCCGGCAGTGTGGACACGGGCCGAACGCTGGCATAGAGATCCAGTTCTTTGCGTAGACGGACATTGATCGAACGAAAACCCTTACCCACAGGCGTGGTGCAAGGTCCTTTGAGGGCGACACGATAACGGCGGATGAGGTCGAGAGTAGCGGCCGGCAGCGGATCGCCGTAGCGCTCGGCGGCGCCCAGGCCAGCCATCGCTTCGATCCAGGCCACCTCTGCTCCCGCCGCTTGCACGACAGCCTGCATCGCCGCCGTCACTTCCAAACCGATGCCGTCGCCAGCGATCAAAACGACTGGTGTAGCCAACGCCCACTCCCTTCCGAGTTCGCCGCGGGCCGCAGGCGAGCACGGCCGCGTTCGCTGTAGCTCGCTGTGAAACCTTTCCGACAGCCTGCGGAAACGAGCGGTGTTTGTCAAGCGGTCTATCGGCAGAGACATGCCATTGAAAGAGGCTTCTGGCCCGGTGCCGGGATAACAATCAGGGAAAATCACTCATTCGCCCAATCGCGCGGTTTCAGATACACTTCGTACAGCTCTGCTTCACGCGATCCAGGTTCGGGATGATAATCGTACTCCCAGCGCACGCACGGTGGCAGCGACATCAGGATCGATTCGGTACGTCCTGCTGTTTTCAAGCCGAAGATGGTGCCGCGATCGTAGAGCAAGTTGAACTCGACGTAACGTCCGCGGCGATATTCCTGAAAGACCCGTTGCTGCTCCGTATACGGCTCATCCTTGCGTCTTTGGACGATAGGCAAATACGCCTCCAGAAAATGATCGCCGCACTCCCGCACGAAGGCGAACAGCGCTCGGAGGTTGCCTTCCAGATAATCGAAGAAAATGCCGCCGACGCCGCGGGCTTCGCCGCGATGCGGCAAGAAAAAATAATCATCGCACCACTTTTTCATATGAGCATAATTTACCAACGGCTCATGCCGGGTACAGACGCGCTGCCAGACTTTGTGAAAGTGGATGACATCTTCACGGTAGGGATAATAGGGCGTCAGGTCGGCGCCACCGCCGAACCATTGCCGCTCGCCCTTGCTGAGAAAGCGGAAATTGGCGTGAACGGTCGGCACCATTGGGCTGCGTGGATGCAACACCAGTGAGATGCCGCAAGCGGTGAATTCACGGCCT
Organism: Planctomycetota bacterium; assembly: GCA_021325115.1. Lineage (GTDB taxonomy): Bacteria > Planctomycetota > Planctomycetia > Gemmatales > Gemmataceae > JAJPHU01. The sequence goes on from JAJPHU010000241.1 coordinate 24,791, forward strand.
TCGCCGGGCACCTGCGGCGCAAATTCTTCGGACATTTGGCCATGTACGTCGGAGAAGTTGACGCCGGCCTTCTCGAAGACAGCACCATCGGCCAAGATGCGCGTCCGTCCGCCGCCGCCGCCCGGACGTTGCCAGGAATCTTCGCGAAAACGCGCCCGGCCATCGAGTTCTTCCAGCGCCGAAACGATACGGTCTTGCAAATCTTGGAAATAACGAGAAGCTCGGCGGTGCATCGATTGGCTTGGCATGAGGAATCCTCGTAGGGTTGCAGGCAGTCTTTAAGGCATTGTATACTCGACGCAGATTAGTCTGACGCTGCCCCCCAGCACAAGCAAGAGAACATTCCTTTGCTTGTGCTGGGGGCCAGAGGTGTCAGGTACGAAGACCCGTCGAAAATTGCGCGGACACTGCGTTTCTCCCTCTGTGGGAGGAGCGAGAATCCTCCATGGGACGTAGCATGCGTTACCAGGAAATTCAACTAGCCCAGCTCCGCAGTTTTTGCCTGGCGGCAACCGAAGGGAACTTTACGTCGACGGCCAAGGCATTGAGCTTGTCGGCTTCGACGGTGTGGCAACAAGTGCGGGCGTTGGAGCGCGAGTTACAAGCGAAGTTGCTGTGCCGTCAGGGACGGGCGATGGAGCTGACCGGCGAAGGCCGCTTGCTGAAGAGCGGTTTCCTTCGAGTGGTCCTTTGGTGCGTAGCTTGGTTCGGTGTATTGGGGATAGCCGCAGCCGCCGCCGGGGCGGAGGGCCAGCCTTCCCTGACAGACACCGAGAAGCGTTGGGCTTTCGAGCCGATCAAGCGAGTCGAACCGCCAACGGACCCCTCTGGCTGGTCGGCCAACCCGATCGACCGTTTCGTGCGGGCGCGGCTACGGAAACACGGGCTCGAACCGGCTGGCCCGGCCGACAAACGTACCCTGCTCCGCCGGGTTAGCTTCGACCTGATCGGGCTGCCGCCTACGCCGGCCGAGGTGGACGCTTTTCTGGCCGACCGTTCGCCGGGCGCCTGGGCGAAAGTCGTGGAGCGCTTGTTGGCTTCGCCAGCCTACGGCGAACGCTGGGGCCGCCACTGGCTTGACGTGGTGCGCTACGCCGACACCGGTGGCTTCGAGAGCGATTTACCCTATCCCAATGCCTGGAAATACCGCGATTACGTCCTCCGCTCCTTCAACGCCGATAAGCCGTTCGACCGCTTCATTCAGGAGCAGGTGGCCGGCGATGAATTATGGCCGGATAATGCCGAGGCCGTGCAAGCGACAGCGTTGTATTGTGTTGGGCCGGTGTTGTCGGAATCGGCATTGACCGCGGGGCAGCTGGAGTACGAATGGCTCACGGATGCAGCGGACACCACAGGAGCGGCGTTTCTTGGTCTGACCTTCGGCTGCGCGCGCTGTCATAACCACAAATACGATCCGATTACTCAAAAAGACTATTTCGCCTTGCAGGCGGTGTTCGCGGCCAGTGATCGTCCGTTTCCCAAAAAGGTACGTGAAACGCGCATCAAGGTGCTCAACGGCCTGCTGGCCGATACACCCCTTCCCAAAGAGAAACTCCACGATCCGCGCTGTACCGTACAAACCGAAGAGCAAACCGGCTTCTTCCATTTGTTTCATCGCGCACAGCCGTGGGAGGTGCATCGCCTCCATCGTGGCGAGCTAAACAAGCCGCGCGAGACGATAGGCCCCGCTTTTCCGGCGTTTCTACGGAACGTCGCGAGCCAGCCAGACTTCAACGGCGTACCTGCCGACAAGCGCCGCGCGGCGCTGGCGCACTGGCTCACGTCGCCGGAGAATCCGTTGACGGCGCGCGTGCTGGTCAACCGCGTCTGGGGTTGGCACTTTGGTCAGGGCATCGTGCGGACGCCCAACGATTTCGGCGCTCAGGGCGAAGCACCGACGCATCCGCAATTGCTCGACTGGCTGGCGCGCGATTTCGTGGAACACGGCTGGAAACTCAAACGTCTGCACCGGCTGATCCTGCTTTCACGCAGCTATTGCATGAACAGCATCGCCGAGGGGCCAGGACGGCAAATCGATCCTGAAAATCGCTTGCTGTGGCACTTTCCTCGGCGGCGTCTGGAAGGCGAGGCTATCCGCGATAATCTTCTTGCTTGTTCTGGTACGCTAAACCTAAAGATGTACGGTCCTCCCGTGGTTCCGCCGTTAAGTGCGGAGGAACTGGCCGGTCTCTTCGACGCGCGCGGTAAATGGCCTGTGACCCAGGACGCCACCGAACACACACGCCGCAGCGTCTACGTATTGGTGCGGCGGACATTTCTTCATCCACTGTTTGCCTCCTTCGATCCGCCGGAGGTGATGACCAGCTGTCCGCGACGGATGCAAACCGTGGTGCCGGCCCAGGCATTGACCCTGCTCAACAGCCCGCTGGCCCGCGAACAATCGGCTGCTTTCGCACGCCGACTGCTCAAGGAATGCGGCGCGGAGCCGGACAAGCTCGTGGCCCGTGCCTGGTTGCTGGTGTTTGGCCGGCCCTGTACGCGGGCGGAAAAAGAGCGCAGCCTGGCTTTCCTGCGCCGGCGCAGCGCCCCCGCAGCACGGGAAACCGCACTGGCTGAATTCTGTCTGGCCCTGTTCAACACCAACGAATTTGTTTATGTGGACTGAGGACAGCCATGACCTACCCATCCTATCCGAGATTGCTGTCGCGTCGCGACATGCTTCGGCGAGCGGGGCTTGGCTTCGGCAGCTGGGCTTTGCTCGACCTGTTGCTGCGCGAAGGACGCTTACCCGCTGCTTTAGCGACGACTGAAAATCCGTTGGCTGCCAAGCCGCCTCATACGCCGGCCCGCGCCAAGCATGTGATTTTCCTGTTCATGCAAGGCGGCCCCAGTCATATCGACACGTTCGATCCGAAACCTCTTTTGAACAAGCTGCACGGTCAACCGCTGCCGCCCAGCATCGTCGCCGGACGGCAGCTCCAGTTCACCAAGATGGACGCAGCTATTCTCGGCTGTCCACAAACGTTTTCCCAATGCGGGCAATCCGGACTCGAAATCGCCGATACTTATCCGCACTTGCAGCGCTGCGCCGACGATCTGGCCGTGATCCGCTCATGCTATCATGAATCGTTCAACCATTCACCGGCGCAGTACATGCTCAACACGGGTTTTTCGCGCATGGGCAAGCCATGCCTCGGTTCCTGGGTGTGCTATGGCCTGGGCAGCGAAGTGGAGAACCTGCCAGCCTTTGTCGTCTTGGCCACAACCGGCGATGTCAAGGGTGGCCCCCCCGTCTACGATCACGGTTTCCTCCCTGGCACCTATCAGCCGACGATGCTGCGCAACACCGGCTCGCCTCTCCTATATCTGGATAGGTCTGCCGGCCAGCGCGATATTCTCAACTTGGTGCAGGGGTTGAACCAAGAGCATCGCGCCGCTCGCGGCGCGGACGTGGATGATCTGTCCGCGCGCATCGCTGCCTATGAGTTGGCTTTCCGCATGCAAAGCGCTGTGCCCGATGTAGTCGATCTCAACAAGGAAACCGCCGCGACAAAACGGCTGTACGGCCTGGATGACAAAATCTCGGCACGGTTCGGCGCTCATTGCTTGATGGCTCGCCGCCTGGTAGAGCGCGGTGTTCGCTTCGTGCAACTTTTCACTGGTAGCAGCGGGGCCGACGACTGGGACGCGGCTCACGCCGACAACGACAAGACGCACCGCGAGATGGCCCGGCGAACCGATAAACCGATCGCCGGTCTTTTGACTGACCTGAAAGCACGCGGTTTGCTTGACGAGACATTAGTGATCTGGGGCGGAGAGTTCGGCCGCACGCCCATTGCCGATGGCCGGTATCCCGACAAGCATGCCGGCCGCGATCACAATCCCTACGGCTTTACGGTCTGGTTGGCCGGCGGCGGCGTCAAGGGTGGCCAAGTCATCGGCGCCACCGACGAATTCGGCTTCCGCGCCGTCGAGGATCGCATACACGTCAATGATCTGCATGCCACGATCCTGCGCTTGCTAGGTCTGGATCACCGTAAGCTGACATTTCTGTTCGAGGGCCGGCAGCAGCGCCTAACGGACGTGGGCGGCGAGCGCGAGTTTACGGATCGCTTAATGGGCTAAATACGAAACCGTTCTTGAATAGTCTGTTCATCCCCATTACGATGAATCTAGCAAGCCGTGCGTTGGTAGCTTTCTACAAGAAATTCGGAAGATCTGCGAAGCATGCGCGGCAGAATCGGGCTACAACCTTTAAGCCATTCATTGCGACCAGGAGCGACAGGAACAAACGAGCGACCGACGAGTTGCATCGTTGTCGCCGCGACGCGCGAAGAAGATCAGGTGGCGCGGAGAGTATTTTCTGTCTCACGAATAACATCCAGACAATCAACCCAGGGAATAAAGGGATGACGACAACACCATTCACCAATCGGCTCCGCTACGAAACCAGTCCCTATCTCCGACAGCACGCCCATAACCCCGTGGATTGGTATCCCTGGGGCGCCGAGGCGCTCGCCCGCGCGAAACAACTCGACCGCCCTATCTTCCTTAGCATCGGCTACTCGGCCTGTCATTGGTGCCATGTGATGGAACACGAGAGTTTTGAGAATGAAGAGATCGCCAAAATCCTCAATGAGCATTTTGTCAGCATCAAAGTCGATCGGGAGGAGCGGCCGGACCTCGATCAAATTTACATGGCTTCGGTGCAGATGCTCACCGGATCGGGCGGCTGGCCGATGTCGGTATTTTTGACGCCAGACTTGAAGCCGTTTACCGGCGGCACCTATTTTCCGCCGGACGATCGCTATGGCCGCCCCGGTTTCAAGCGGCTGTTGTTGCATATAGCCGAAGTCTGGCGCACACGCCGCGCCGAAGTTGAAGAAGCCGCCTCGCAAATCACCCGCCATCTGCGCGACATTGGCCGCTTGGAAAAGGAGGAGGGGACGCTGGATGCTTCGCTGTTGCGGCAAGCGCTTGATGGTTTGATTCGCGCTTTCGACACACGCTACGGCGGCTTCGGTCAGGCGCCCAAGTTTCCGCATCCGATGGACCTGCGTGTGCTCTTGCGCTGCTGGAAGCGCTTCCGCGACCCGTACGCTCTGGAAATGGTCCGCATCACCCTCGACCACATGGCACGAGGTGGCATTTATGATCACCTTGGCGGCGGCTTCGCGCGCTACAGCACGGACGAGCGCTGGCTGGTGCCGCACTTCGAGAAGATGCTTTACGACAATGCCCTGCTCGTGCCCTGCTACCTGGAGACGCTCCAGGCCACTGGCGAGCCGTTTTACCGCGAGATTACCGAAGAAACATTGGGTTGGGTGCTGCGTGAGATGACCAGTCCGGAGGGGCCTTTCTACAGCACGCTCGACGCCGACAGCGAAGGCGAAGAAGGCAAATTCTACGTCTGGACCGCGGCGGAAATCGAACAGATATTAGGGAAGGATGAAGCCGATCTTTTTAGTGAAATTTATAGCATCGAGCCAGAGGGCAACTGGGAACATGGCAAAAATATCCTGCATCGCGTCAAGACTTTCGCACAGTATGCCCGGTTGCACGATCTGAGCGAAGCGGACTTGCGTCACCGCATCGACGCTAGCCGCCGCAAGCTGTTCGAGGTGCGCTCGCGACGCGTCTGGCCCAACCGTGATGAGAAGGTGTTGACTTCGTGGAACGGCCTGATGATCGGCGCTTTGGCCCAGGCGGCACAGGTGCTGGATCGCCGTGATTACGCCGATGCTGCTACCCGCGCCGCCGATTTCATCCTTACCCGCATGCGCCGCAGCGATGGTCGTTTGCTGCGCACCTGGAGCGTCGGCTCTGAGCCGAAGCTAAACGCCTATCTCGAAGATTATGCATTCTTGCTCGATGGCCTGATTTCGCTGTACGAGGCCACGTTCACCCCGTACTGGATCGAGGCGGCGCTGGATCTGGCCGAGGTGATGATCGATCAATTCTGGGACACAGCCGATGGCGGCTTTTTCTACACGGGCCGCGATCACGAAACGCTGATCGCCCGCGGCAAAGATCCACACGATAACGCCATTCCGTCAGGCAATTCGATGGCCGTGACGGCGCTCTTGCGCCTGGTGAAGTTGACGGGCCGTATGGATCTGCAAGAGAAAGCGGAGACGACGCTGCGGCTGTATCGCGGCTTGCTCGCTGCCCATCCGCTGGCAGCAGGGCAGATGCTCCTCGCTCTCGATTTCCATCTCGGACCCGTACAAGAGATCGCTATTGTCGGTGATCCCGCAGCGGAGGACACGCGCCGCGTGCTGCGTCTTCTCACTAGCTCCTATCAGCCGCATCATGTGCTGGCCCTGAAAGCGCCCGGCAGCGACGAGAAACGATTGGAGGAACTATTACCGCTGCTGGCGGGCAAGACGTCGCAAGGGCCGGTGACGGTCTACGTCTGCCAGAATTTCACCTGTCAGGCGCCGCTGATCGGCATCGAGGCGGTAGAGACAGCTCTCCAGCAGCCCGCGGAAAACAATTGAGATCGCTGATTAGCTCAGAATTCTTCCGAGCCGCGTGGCGTAGAAAATACGAAATTGCCGGGGCTTCTCATGGCAATCTTCATTCCTCATCGCGGCTTTCAAGGATTAGTTCCACGGCGACGTTAAGAACACCCTGTTCAGCGAAGATTACCTGCCGGATCTTCTCCGTCTGCTCACCAATTCGTCTCTCGAACCCAGCGTCTTCACAAACTCCTCGATGAGATGTCCATGCAAATCCAGTCTCGATTTTTGTGAACCTCTTATTTGCCCTTTGCGTCTAGCCTAGGTCCGCAGACCCGGTGCCGCGGATCGGAAGGGCAAGCCAATGGACGATGGCATCTCACTCGAAATGGGTCGGAACGGTACACCTTGGAGGGTTCGCCCCCCTCTCCTTCCGCTGACGAATGTTATCCGAGCCGCGTCCTGGAGAGCCGTTAGCAAGACCGCTCTCCAGGATGCGGCTCGGATAACCGAGAGGCTTCGATGGTGAAAGGGAGATCACGCGGTCCTACGAAGTCCGAGTTCCTGGTTCGATTCCAGGTCGAAGCTCTGTGGCCGAACCCAAAGCGGCAGCGGGCTCCGGCTGTGACCCGGAGAAGTGTGGGTTCGACTCCCACCGGCCACCCTCCAACCAAGACGAGACACGAGAGGGCGAGTCGCTAGGATAACTTTATGAGCGCCGCCATCCGTTGTATCGATCTCTTCAAGCGCTACGAGGGCCGGCCGCCCGTTGAAGCCGTCCGCGGGCTGGATCTGACTGTCGAGTCTGGCGAATGTTTCGGTTTGCTTGGCCCCAACGGCGCGGGCAAGACCACGACCATCGAAATTATAGAAGGCCTTTCTGAGCCGACGGCCGGTGAGGTGGAGGTGCTCGGTATGCGCTGGGGACGCGAAGACGCCGCTATCAAAGAGCGCATTGGCATCTCGCTCCAGGAGACACGCTTATCCGAGAAGCTGCAAGTGGACGAGACGCTCACGCTCTTTCGTAGCTTCTATCAGCGCGGTCTGGATCCGGACGAGGTCATTCGCCGGGTGTCGCTGGAAGAAAAAGCCACTACGCGGGTAGGCAAATTGTCCGGGGGGCAACGGCAGCGTTTGGCGGTGGCCTGCGCCCTGGTCGGCGATCCCGATTTGCTTCTTCTGGACGAGCCGACCACCGGCCTGGACCCGCAATCACGGCGACAGCTGTGGGACCTGATCCGCGATTTGCGGGCCCAGGGCCGTACGGTGCTCTTGACCACGCACTACATGGATGAGGCCGAACGCCTGTGTGACCGCGTGGCAGTAGTCGATCACGGTAAAGTCATCGCTCAAGGCACGCCGCGTCAGCTTATCGCCGAGTTGGGCGGCGAGCATGTCGTCGAATTCACACTGGAAGACGAGGAAGGGATACCGTCGCCGGAATTGACAGACCTGCCCGCCGTACGCTCCGTGCGCAAGGACGCTGAACACTTTTGTCTTTCGGTGGCTGAGCCGCACATCGCCCTGCCGGCCTTGCTGGAACGATTGCGACAAACCGGCCACCGACTCGCTGGACTAACCACGCGCCATGCCAGTCTCGAAGACGTTTTCGTCACGCTGACCGGAAGACACCTGCGCGACGGAGAAACCCAGCCATGAACCGTGAATCTTACCCAAACGAACGGGACGTTCCCAAGCAAAGCCTGGGAACGAAGAGATATTCGCCGCTGGGACAATTGATACTGGCCCGGCTGCGCGAATTCTATCGGGAGCCGGAAGCGATTTTTTGGGTCTACGGCTTCCCCATTCTCATGGTTGTGGCCCTGGGCATCGCATTTCGCAACAAGCCGGCCGAGCAGATCATCGTTGATGTCCAGCGAGATGCCGCCGAGGAAACCAAGGTGCAGTTCGTCTGCAATGCCTTACAGAAGGATGAGACGTTCAAGGTCCAGGTCAACGACTCGGCCCAGTGCCGGCTGCGGCTGCGAACCGGCAAGACGGCACTGGTCGTCGTGCCGCCGTCCTCGTCAGAGGGAGATTATGAATACATTTTCGATCCGACACGGGAAGAAGGCCGACTGGCCCAAAGCAAGGTAGACGACGCTCTTCAGAGGGCCGCCGGACGTACCGATCCGCTGCCCATTCGGATGCAGACCGTACAGGATCCGGGCGGCCGATACATCGATTTCTTGGTGCCGGGCCTGTTGGGCATGAGCCTGATGGGCGGCGGCATGTGGGGCGTTGGCTTCGTCATCGTGGACATGCGTATCCGCAAGATGCTCAAACGCTTCCTGGCCACGCCCATGCGCAAGAGCGATTTCCTGCTGGGCATTCTGTTCAGCCGTTTGCTTTTCATGGTGCCGGAGATCTTTGTTCTTCTGGCGTTTGCCTGGCTGGCGTTTGGGGTGGTGATCCAGGGCAGTCTGCCGGCGCTGGTGGTGCTGATTCTGTTGGGAGCGCTGACTTTCGCGGGCATCGGTTTGCTGGTGGCCAGTCGGGCAAAGACACTGGAGGCGGTCTCGGGGCTAATGAACCTGGTGATGCTGCCGATGTGGGTGCTATCCGGAATCTTCTTTTCATCGGAGCGATTCCCCGAAGCGATGCAACCGTTCATCCGGGCGCTGCCCTTGACGCCGCTCAATGACGCGCTCCGTGCGGTCATGCTGGAAGGTACGTCTTTGCCGCAGCTGTGGCCGCAAATGGCGATCCTGGCCGGCTGGGCGGTGGGCAGTTTCGTATTGGCCCTGCGCTGGTTCCGCTGGAATTGAAGGGGGCGCCCCCTCTTGCAATACGCGCGCCTGCGCCCTAAAAAACAATTCTCTAGTGAAGCGAGCGCCATATGCCGTGGCCGGTAGTGGCCTGGCGGGCGGCACACTGTCAGTGTGCCGTTACCCCGCCGGCAGCCGGATGGAAACGGTGAGACTATGATTGACGTTCAAAATCTCAGCAAATATTTCGGCCCTGTCTTGGCCGTCAACAATGTCAGTTTTCAGGTGGAGAAAAACGAAATTGTCGGCTTGCTTGGCAACAACGGCGCCGGCAAGACGACCCTCATGCGCATCCTGACCACCTACCTGCCGGCCTCCAGCGGCATTGCTCGCGTGGCCGGCTTCGATGTGATGACGCAATCGATGGAAGTGCGGCAACGCATCGGCTATCTGCCGGAGAGCATTCCGCTCTATCCGGAGATGCGCGTCGAAGAATATCTCGCCTACCGGGCCAAACTCAAAGGAGTTGATCGCCGCCAGCGAGCCGCGCGCATTGGCTACTGCCTGGAGCGCTGTAAAGTCGCCGAGGTACGCCGCCGTTTGAATGGTACGCTGTCCAAGGGCTATCGCCAGCGCGTCGGATTGGCCGATGCCATGATTAGCGATCCGCCGATCCTCATTCTCGATGAGCCGACCGACGGCCTCGATCCCGGCCAGAAGGCGGAAACGCTGGGGATGCTGCGCGAATTGGGACAGGACCATACTATCATGCTCTCGTCGCATTTGCTCAGCGAAGTCGAGAGCTTGGTGCAGCGCGTCATCATCATCCGCCGCGGCCACCTCGCTCTGGCCAAGAAGTTGTCTGAACTGGAGACGGACGACGTGATCGTCGTCGAGGTGCGTGGCCCGAGCGATCAAGTAGCAGTGACGCTGCGTAATACCGAAGGCGTGGCCCAGGTGACGCCCAAGGGTGGTGAAGACGGCTTGGCCTTTTTCGAGGTGCGGACGCATCAGCGTCAAGATCTGCGCGAGCAAATTTCGCAACGTTTGGCCAAGAATGGTTGGCCGTTGCGGCGTCTCGATCTGCGGCGGCGCAGCCTGCAAGATCGCTGGAACGAAATCAATAATTGGGATGAATTCACGGCCGCAGAGCCGATTTCCCGCGGCAGCACGGCCGTAACAACGTGAGGTATCGCATCATGCCGAGTAGGGCCGTTACGCAGACTCCCGAAACCCATCCGGGAAGCAGTTGGCGCAACCAGCCCGATACCGGGCCGTCGGTAATGCGCCGCGATGATCCGAAGATCGCGCGCGGCATCGGCTTGGCCGCGGCCGTCGCCATCATCTTCGGCGGCATGGCGATGGCGCTGCAGACTGCTGGGCGGGTCACACCGTTGGGCATCGGTTGGGCCACCTTCCTCTTGACTGTCGGCATCGCTGGCTTGCTCTTCCATGCCGCTTTCGACGGCGACCCCCAGATCCGCCGCGTCTACATGGCCTTCGGCTATCTCTGTATTATCATCGGTGGCTTTTTGGCCATCGTGCCTTACAACAAGCAGCCGGGCGCGTTGTTCGGCCAAGGGTTTGTGTGCCTGTTTCTTGGCTTGTTGTTCTTGCTGGCCTTCCTCCGCAACGAAGACGACGCCTGGTTCCGCAACCTCGCCGAGAACATCCTCGGCGGTGCTGGCGCGGTGATGGCCATTGTCGGTCTGGCCGGCGGCAACATCCGGGGCGAGTTTCTGCTTCCCTACGGGCTACTCTTGGGGCTGCTCGGGCTGGCCTACGTTACTGCTTTCATTCTGGTGCGTGGTCTCGACAACGACCTGGCTTACCGCGCCGGCCTGGTCCTGGGCGGCGTCGGTATGTTGGCTTTCCTGATTGCCCTGGGGCGGTCAGCGCTGCCGTCGTTGTTCTACCGTTTCAGCTGGCTTAGCTCGCCGCCGCCAGAATATCTGGTACCTACCGGCCTGTTACTCATGTTCTTGGGGGCGCTGTACGGCCTGACCTCTCTGGCTCTTTGCTCCGATAATCGCCTGGTCGTGATGACCATCCGCGAGCTGGGAGCACAATTCTATTCGCCCATCGCCTACATTGTCCTTTTCGCTTATGTGTTCGCCCATTGGCTGGCGTACTGGATGTATGTAGGGCAGCTCCTCGATCCGTTGGCCCCTCCCGTTCCTGAGCCGATGGTGAAAGGCTTCATCTTACAATGGACGGCCGTTCTGTTCACCATTTTCATCGTTCCCGTGCTGACGATGCGGCTTTTGAGCGAGGAGAAGCGCACGGCCACGCTGGAAGTCTTGTTGACCGCACCAGTTGATGAAGGGGTGGTCGTGGTGAGCAAGTTCCTGGCTGCCTGGATCATGTTTCTATTCACCTGGACACCGTTTCTCTTGTTTCTGTTGGCGCTGCGCATTTTGGGCGGCCAGCCCTTTGATTATCGACCACTGTTCAGCTTTTTCACCGGCTTGGCCGTCACCGGTGCCGGCTTTATGAGCATGGGAGTGTTTTTCTCCAGTCTGACCCGCAACCAGATCGCCAGCGGCGTCCTCACCTTTGCCGGCATGTTGTTTTTGACGCTCACTTTCTTGCTTCAGGGGCTGTTCCGGGAGTCGGTGTGGACTGGCGTTCTCAAACATATGTCCTTCATCGATGTGTGGTTTGACACGCTGGACGGTAAGCTGGTCCCCACTCGTCTGATCTTCTTCGGGACGATGGCCATTTTCTGGTTATTTGCAAGTGTCAAGGTGCTTGAGGCACGCAAGTGGACATGAACAACCAACCCCAAGCGCTGGCAAGGGATGAGGAGCCGTAGATGAGATCGCGGAGGAGCTAAATGTCGAGTCAGCAAGCGTCGAGCAATGCCCTTGGCGGCTGGAGCATTGAACGATTGCTCCCTTATGAGAAGCAGATCGGTTACGGTCTGGTCGTGATCGGTTTGTTGTTATCCGCCATTCCGATCGCCAACGTGGCCCTTTATCGCAATAATTCTCTGGCCGTTTTAGGCTGGGGCGCGTGTCTATCCGTGTTTGTGATCGGCGTCGGCCTTTATGCCGTCTTGCCGCCGCCGCCCGGGACCGATGTGCAGACTCGAACGGAGCGGCTGCGGTGGATCTTCTTAATAGTGGCAGGTGGCGTCGGGGCGTTAACAGCCCTGTTGGGCCTGGTCTTGCCCTTCTGCTCGATGCCGATGGCTCTGACCAATTATCCAGAGATTTTCACCGGTGGGCCCAAGTCGTGGCGCAGCCACGGCTGGGAGGTCGGCCGCTGCGTGGCGGCGTTGATCGGCGGACTGGTGTTGATGTTCCTCGCCCTGCAACTGGCCCGGCCGGTCCAACGCACCAGTATGAGCATGCGCCGCTGGCTGTATGGCTACAACACCATTCTCAGCACGCTGCTGCTGTTGTTCATTCTCATCCTCGTCAATCTGCTGCCCTATACTGCGGTCAGGCCGTTCAGCTGGGCCATGGAAGCGACGGACTGGACTTCGGGACAGCTGTATTCGCTGCATCCGGCAACGCGGAACCTGCTGGCCGATCTCAAGGAGCCAGTCAAAGTTTATGTGCTCATTCCTACGGGCAGCGTGCTGGCGCGTGATGTCGAGACTCTCATGGATAATTGCCGGGCCGTCAATCCGTTGCTCACCTGGGAGCAACTGTCGCGCGATCGCAATCGCGGCGAGATTGAAAGACTCATCAAGCAATTCCAGCTGCCCGATAGCATCGGCGTCCTGGTCGTCTATGGCACCGAGCCAAACGTCACTTCTCAGTTCCTCAAAACAGAAGATCTGGCAGAGAACGCCTCTGGCCCCAGTGCAGAGAGAAGCTACGTCTTCAAGGGCGAGAACGCTTTGCTCAACGCCTTGACGCAACTCTCCTCGGGCAAGCGGGCCGTCATCTATTTCACCCAAGGCAATGGTGAGCCGGACTTGAACGACCAGGACCGCACCCATTTCGATACAGGCCTGGGTGTCCTCCAGGAAGAGTTGAACAAGATCAACTATCAAACTCATCCGCTCAACCTGGGGCCGAAGACGACCAGCATCCCGGAGGATGCCGACATCGTCGTCGTGGCCCGGCCGCAGGAGAAATTACCCGACAATGCCGTCAAAGCGCTGCGCGACTATCTGCAAGGGACCAATCGCAAGGATAACAAGAAGGGCAAGCTGATCGTTCTCTTTGACGTGAACCTTCGCAGGGGCGAGTTGGTGTTGACAGGGTTGGAATCGTTGATGGCCGAATACAACGTCAAGCTCGGCAACGACCGGGTAATGTGTGCTGTGCGCCGTGATCCGCTGTCGCTGACGACGGTGGCCAATCCGCGCAGCAGCAATGCCATCGCCCGTGCTTTCACCTCGCGAGGAGCAGCCACGACGACCTTCCCCTTTTACGATGCGCGGACGGTGACGCCCGGCGGTACGCCGGGCCATTTCACGGCGGAAGAGCTGATATTCGTGCTACCGCAGACGTTGGCCTGGGCCGAAACGAACCTGAAAGCCGATCCTATCGCCTTGCTCGACGAACTCAGACGAGACCAACAAAAATTGCTCAACAAGATCAGCGAGCGGCCCTTATCGTTAGCTGTGACGGTAACGGAAGGCAAATCCACGCCGCCCATTCCCGGACACGAGTTCATGGCTAACGAGGGTGAGCCACGGATGATCGTATTCGGCGATGCCAGCTGGATCACGAATAACATCTTGCTGCAAGCAACGCCGGACAACTTCGCGCTGTTTAGCAGCAGCTTGTCTTGGCTGGCCGGACGCCACGACATCGGCGAGCGTATTCCGACCAGCACGCGCAATGTCTATCGCTTGAAAATTCCGCCCGGAGAAGAGTTGCGTCTGGTTTTCTTGCCGGGCGTGTTGATGATGATGGGCGTATTGATCCTCGGCTTCGGCGTCTGGGTCGTGCGCCGGCGTTGAGGAGAGCAATTCTCAAGGTTGCCATACGATGAACTTCAAAACCACATACATTCTGTTCGCCGTTTTGGCCGCAGTCTTGGGGCTTTTCATTTTCGCCCTGTTTTTGGGGCCGACCACAGGTGATTCCAGCACCTGGGTGCTGCCAAGCGTACACAACGAGGCCAATCCTCTGCCCGAAAGAGATATCGACTATGTCGAGATCGAACGCGTGCGTCCGGATGAGCAGAAAGGGAAAATGGTTTTTGTGCGCGAGGGCAACGTGTGGAAAATCACGGAGCCGCGCGAATATCGCGCCGATCGTTTCGCCATCGAGGACTTGATTCGCCAGGTCCTTGAGGCGCGGCGCGATACCCAATCCGATGTAACGAACAATCCAGGTCAATACGGCCTGGAATCGCCGGCTGCCGTCATCACACTCAAGAAACAAACGGAGCCGCAACGCCAGGTGATGTTGAACCTCGGCGATGTCAGCCCCGGCGAGGCCAGCGCGGTCATCTATGTGACTTCCTCGGATCGCCCCAAGGAAGTCATGGCCGTCAAGAAGAGTCAATTGAGCAAGGCGCTCGCTGTCCTCGCCGATTTCCGCTCGCGTGAGCTGCTCAGCCCCGCGACCGGCGATATTCAGGAATTCGTCCTCAGCCAGCACAGCAAAGATAAAGTCGTCAAAGGCCCGGTAGAGCTGAAGAAAAGCGGCGACGAGCGCTGGACTTATGTGCAGCCGCCCTACGGCGATGCCCAGGACAAGGGGGCCAATCCCGCCAGCAGCGATCAGCCGCCCGATAACGTCGAAGCCGTTCTCACGGATATCTCGAATCTGAAAGTCGAGAATACCAAGGACTTCATCCAAGACGACGCCACGGATCTCGGCAAATACCATCTTGATCCTGCCAAGAACGACATCCTGCGCATCGACATCGAGCGCACGGAGTCGATCAACACCGATGAGAAGGGCGAGAAGAAGCGCCAGACCAAGAAAATCGCC
>JAJPHU010000287.1 GCA_021325115.1 Planctomycetota bacterium
ATGGCTGCTGGGGCGGCTGGTGGCCCGCCTATGGTTGGGTCGGCTGGTGGCCCGCCTACTATGGCTGGGGCTGTTGGGGTTGTTACGGCTGCTATGGTTGTTACGGCTGTTATGGTGCTGTGGCTGTAGCCGCGCCGGCAGCGGCGGCGCCGGCAGCGGTTGGACCGACCACGCCGGTCTTGCCAGTCCAGCCGCAAAAGGAAGAAAAGAAGGAAGAGAAGAAATCCACTTCGCTCGGCAACGCTGCCGAAGTGATCGTCAAAGCGCCCCTCAGTATGCAGCTGTCGGTCGAGGGGCACGACGTTCCACGCACGGCCGGCGAACAAGTCTTCCGCACCCCCCAGCTGGAACCGGGCTACTCGTATATCTATACCTTTAAGGCCCGTTTTGTCCGCGCTGGCAAGACGGTCGCTTATACCAAACAGGTCAAGGTGCAAGCCGGACAAACCTCAACCGCCGACTTCACCCGGTTGGCCGCCGAGGGCAAGGACACCGCGAGGATCACTGTCAAACTTCCCGCCGAAGCCCGGCTATACGTCGATGACGTGCTGTGCCCGCTGACCTCAGCGACACGCTCCTTCGCCACGCCGGAGTTGGACGCCGGCCGGAAGTATTATTACACGCTTAAGGCCGAGGTGGTCCGCGCGGGCGAAACGCACTCCGCCCGCAAGCGTGTGATTGTCGAAGCGGGCAAAGAGGTCACGGTAGAATTCACCGATCTGCCGCTCCAGACTGTTAGCCGGTAAGAAGCGATTCTTAGAGTTAGCGGAAGAAACTCCCTCCCCCCCAAGGGGGGAGGGAGTGAAAAAACCTACTCGCGGAGCGGACGCACCCCCGCCCGCCAAAGTGAGGGCCTGTGGGTCGCCGAGCAAAGGTTTCGTGTTCGCTTGCCGAGGAGCCGGCCAGTCCGGCTTGCAACAGGCAGCGGGGACACAGGCCGGCGGGAGCTTCCGGCGACAGGGCCGCACCGCACTTGGCACAAGTGCTGGACCGGCTGCTGGTGGTCCTCTCAGCTAATGAGTGTTCGCCTCGCCTCTGTTCCGGAAAGGTTATACTCTCTTGTCCTCCCTATGACGGAAAAAACGTCAAAGGTAGCTGCGGAAGACGTCTTCTGTGCTGCTGGAAATGCAGCATCCTCGCCATGCCAGACCATTGACAGCGGCCCCGCCAACGCTTACTCTCGCAGCAAGACCCGAACTTTACCATCTGCCTGCGAGAGGAGCCTTCCGTGAAACACCTGACGTATCTCTCCTTCCTGCTGCTTGTCCTGGTGGCCGTGCCGGCGCGTCCAGAGGAAAAAGCCGCCGATAGCCGGCTGCAGGCCAAGCCCCGTACCCTTCACGACAAGGATTTTTTCTTCCGCGTGCCGGCTACAAAAGATGCCTGGCTCAAACGCCGTCAAGCCGTCCGTGAACAAATGCTTGTTGCTCTGGGCTTGTGGCCAATGCCGGAAAAAACGCCGCTGAATCCCGTCATCCACGGCAAAATGGATCGTAACGAATACACGATCGAAAAAGTCTTTTTCGCTAGCTATCCCGGCCATTACGTCAGCGGCAACCTCTACCGGCCCAAGGCGAACGGGGCTGCATCAACGCCTCGAGTGCAAAAATACCCCGGCATCCTCTGTCCGCACGGGCACTGGCCGGACGGCCGCTTTTTCGAAGCCAACGATAATGCCGTCGCCGCCCAGATCAAACAGGGAGCCGAGAAGACACCCGAAGGCGCGAAATATCCGCTGCAAGCCCGCTGCGCTCAGCTGGCGCGCATGGGCTGCGTCGTCTTCCATTACGACATGGTTGGCTACGCTGACAGCACCGCCATCCCGCATCGCACCGGTTTCACCGACACCGAGGCCGAGCTGCGTTTGCAGAGCTTTATGGGCCTGCAAACCTGGAACAGCATCCGCGCCCTTGATTTCCTGCTGAGTCTGCCGGAGGTTGATCCGCAACGCATCGGCGTCACGGGCGCCTCGGGCGGTGGCACGCAAACGATGATCCTCTGCGCCATCGACGATCGCCCAGCAGCGGCCTTTCCCGCTGTCATGGTGTCCACGGCCATGCAGGGCGGCTGCGTCTGCGAGAACTGCTCGCACCTGCGCGTCGGCACAGGCAATGTCGAGTTTGCCGCTCTGTTTGCTCCTAAACCACTGGCCATGAGCGGTGCCAACGACTGGACCATCGACATCGAGCGCAAGGGATTGCCGGAGCTGAAGGAGCTATACAAGCTCTACGGCGCTGAAGACCGCGTGATGGCCCACTGCTTTCCACAATTCCAGCACAATTACAACCAGGTCAGTCGGGAAGTCATGTACAATTGGTTCAATAAACATTTGAAACTGGGTCTGGCTGAGCCAGTCGTCGAGAAGCCGTTCCAGCCGGTGCCGCCCAAGCAGCTGAGTGTCTACGACGCAGCGCATCCGCGTCCGGCCGACAGCGTTGACGCCCAGCGGCTGCGGCAGTACATGACGGAGCAATCTGACAAGCAAATTGCCTCCCTCGTGCCCAAGGATGCAAAAAGCCTGGCCGAATATCACCGTATTTTCCGTGCAGCCCTGCGGGCGATGATTCACGATGAATGGCCAGGCGCCGATCAGGTTGAGGAGATCCAGAAAGGCGAGGATGAGGAACACGATGGTTTCTCCTCACGCCGTTACCTTCTGACACGCAAGGGTCAAAAGGAGCGCATCCCGGCCGTGGCGGTCTGGTCGCCCGACTTCGACGGCACAGCCGTGGTCTGGATCCATCCGCGCGGCAAGGCCAGCCTGTTCCAGGACGGCAAGCTGGTTCCCACGGCGAAACAGATTCTCGATCGCAAAAGTGCTATTCTCGCTGTGGACGTGTTCGGCACGGGCGAATTGTCTCTCGACAAACCGCCCGCTGTCGATCCGAAATATGCCGGTTTCACTTTCGGCTATAACCGTACGCTTTTGGCCGAGCGTGTCCACGACATTCTCACCGCTGTTGCTTTTGCCAAAAATCACGACAGGGTGAACACGGTACATCTCCTCGGTTTCGACAAAGCTGGCCCGTGGGTGTTGTTGGCGCGCAGCCTGTGCGGCGATGCCGTAGCACGCACGGCAGCAGACTTCAACGAGTTCCGCTTCGACAACGTGCGGGCGACTACCGACGAAATGATGCTGCCGGGCGGCCTCAAATACGGCTTGCCGGCCCTGGCAGCGCTGGCCGCACCGGGTGAGCTATTCGTCCACAACCATCGCGGCAGCGGTTCTGGCCAATGGCTCAAGGCAGTGTACGAAGCGGCGGGAGCGAAGGATAAGCTCCAAAGAATACCTGAAAAGGTTACAGAAGAAAAACTAATAGACTGGTTACTGCGCTGAATATACAAAACCCGCGGCGTCCTCCCCCTACCTCCCCCAAATTTTGGAGGAAGTAGGGGGGGCCGCACGCGGCGGGAGCGGACGCCATCGCTTACTTCACCAACTTCTTGACCTCGTCTTCGAGGTTGGCGATTTGGCCGTTGCGATTGACGACTTTGCCGTCTTTGCCGACGACGAAGATCGTGGGCAAGACCTGGATGCCGTAATCGGTGGCCAGCTTGCTTTCCAGGCCGCCGTCCTGGTG
>JAJPHU010000053.1 GCA_021325115.1 Planctomycetota bacterium
CCTTTGGCGTCGCTTACACTTCCGACTCGTAAGAACATTGCATCATGAATCAACTTCACGGCAAGCGTTGTTTGATCGTCGGCGGCACGTCCGGCCTGGGACGTGCTGCGGCCAGGCGTTTCCTCGAAGAGGGAGCAAATCTCGTTATTGCCGGCCGCTCGGTGGACAAAGGTAAGGAGGCATTGACCGACTTACGCTCGTCAGGTTCAGTTGCCTTCATCGCCTGCGATGCCGCCGTGTCGGAGCAAGTAGAGCGTCTGTTTGCTGACGCAGTGGCGCTTCTCGGCGGTCTAGACGTACTGTATCACGTCGCCGGCATCAGCGGCCGGCGTTACGGCGATGGTTCCTTGCACGAGTGCAGTGATGAGGGATGGCACGCTACTTTGGAAGCGAATTTGACCAGCGCGTTTTTGACTAATCGCGCCGCCGTGCGTTGTTTCCTTCAGCAAGGCGGTCCAGGTGCTATCTTGAATATGGCGAGTGTGCTCGGCTTCGCTCCGGCGCCGCGTTATTTCGACACCATCGCTTATGCCGCGACCAAAGGCGGTATCATCAGCATGAGCCGACTCGCCGCCGCCCGCTATGCTGCGGACGGCATTCGTGTTAACGTTCTTGCTCCGGCACTCATCGATACGCCGATGTCGGGGCGGGCCGTGAACGATCCGGTCATCCGCCATTACCTGCGGACCAAGCAGCCATTGGCCGCCGGGCCAGGCCGACCGGAGGATTGTAGCGACGCAGCCGTCTTTTTGTGCAGCGACGCCGCTCGCTTCATCACGGGCATCGTTTTGCCCGTGGACGGCGGCTGGTGCGTTAGTGAAGGACAATATCCACTGGATCGAGGAACCTAATGGCTCAAGTGCGCGAAGAGATTATCGCACATCCGGAAGAATTGGCGGCTTGCTGTGCGGAGCTGGCGAAATGTCCTTATTTCGGATTCGATACGGAGTTTGTAGGTGAGGACACGTACCATCCAAACTTGTGTCTGGTACAGGTGGCGACGCCGAATTGCCTCTATCTCATTGATCCGCTGACGGCCGGGCCGCTTGATGAGTTCTGGCAACTCGTTGTCGATCCGGCGCGAATCGTCATTGTTCACGCTGGTCGCGAAGAAGTGCGGTTGTGTCGGCTGTGGACGGGGCGCACACCCGGCAATCTTTTCGATCTGCAATTGGCAGCCGGCCTGGCGGGCTGGACCTATCCACTCGGCTACGGTACTCTGGTCAACCAGGTGCTCGGCGTGCAGATGGCCAAGGGCGAGACGCTCACCGAATGGCGACATCGCCCGCTCACCTCCGCTCAAATCCGTTACGCCTTCGATGATGTTCGTTACTTGCTGCCGGTATGGCGGCGCTTATCGGCGCGGCTGGAAAAACAGGGCCGCACTGAATGGGCGTGTGAGGAGTTCACACGCCTGGCGCTGAATGCGGCGCCGGAGGAGCCGACCACGGAGCGTTGGCGTAAGCTACGCGGCCTCGGCTCGCTGGACCGGCGGCGGCTCGCCATTGTCCGCGCTTTGTACAACTGGCGTGAAGAGACCGCCGCCCGTACCAATCGTCCCACGCGCACTATTGTCCGCGACGATCTGATTATCGAAATCGCTCGCCGCAATCCGACCCGCGAGCGCGATCTGCATGTGGTCCGCGGCTTGCCGCGCCGCGACCTCGATGCCATCCTGCAAACGGTGACCGAAGCCCGACGTTTGCCGCTCGAACAATGTCCTGTTGTCTGGGGCCGCGAACAAGATCCGCCGCAGGTAGCGTTGGTGACGAATGTGCTGATGGCTGTGCTCGGCGATGTGTGCGCCCGCCGTGGCCTGGCACCGAATCTTGTCGCCAGCACCAATGACGTGAAACTGCTCGTTCGCGCGCGTCTGGCCAATCAACCACTGCCCCCCGAATCGCTGCTGACCGCTGGCTGGCGCTGTGCGCACATCTTGCCCGATCTGCTCGCCGTTCTCGAGGGCCGGCGGCAGCTGCGCATCGCCGATATCACGGCGGATGCCCCATTGGACTACGCGGACACAACTCTCACGCGCCCGGTTTAGCCAGGACATCTTTGTTTTGGCTGCTGTAGGGGAATGGGGTGCCGATCTACCTGGGCGCGGCCTATGAGACGTTGCCGACTCGAAACTTCTTGAGGCTGTATGGCGGTTCTCTTGCTTCCACTCCCCAGGACACGGATCCGATTGGCTCGCGCTGAAACGGAATCCTCTATCCTCTTTCATTCTTTGTCGATAGGCTAACGCTGAACGCTACGACCTCCTGGCCTAAAGGAAACTGTCGTGCTCATTATCCGTACCGATAATCTCACCAAGCATTACGGCCGCATCGAAGCGTTGCGCGGTGTATCGTTGACCGTCGAGCACGGCCAAATTTTCGGTCTGCTCGGTCAAAACGGCGCCGGCAAGACCACACTTATCAAAATTCTGCTTGGCATCACTCGATGGACAGATGGGACCGCCAAGTTGCTCGATGAGCCGGCTGGCTCTGTTCGGGTTCGCCGTCGCATCGGGTATCTGCCAGAAGATCATCGCTTTCCCGATTATCACACCGGTGCCAGCTTGCTCGATTTCTATGGCGCGCTCCTGGAAATGCCTCGCGCCGAACGACGCAAACGTATTCCCGAAGTGTTAGAGTTAGTTGGCCTCAAGGGACGCATGCACTATAAAATTCGCACTTATTCCAAGGGCATGAAACAGCGTCTGGGCATTGCCCAGGCCATCTTTCACAATCCCGAAGTGATTTTCCTGGACGAGCCGACCGACGGCGTCGATCCGGTCGGCCGGCGCGAAATCCGCATCATTATGCAGCAGCTCAAGGACGAAGGCAAAACCATTTTCCTCAACTCGCACTTGCTCGGCGAGGTCGAGCAGATCTGCGATCGGGTGGCCATCTTGCAAAAAGGTGAGGTCGTCCGGGAAGGCACAGTTGCCGATTTAACACATCTGCAAAATCATGTTCTTCTCGGTCTGGCTTCCGGACAAACTTTCCCTCGTGAAGAGGTGCAAAAGCTGGGTTATGTAATTAGCTCTAGCGGCGAGATGTGGGAGATTGGACTGCGTGATGGGCAAAGTATCGATCCGGTGATCGATTTGTTGCGAAGCCGCGGCCTGAGCATTCGCCATCTGGTGGAAAAGCGGCAAACCCTGGAAGATCTGTTTGTCCAGACCGTAGAGGCGTCTGAACCGGGAGTAGATCGTATCATCCGCCATCCACGACGACGTCCTTTGTGAGCGAGAGGGCCGGCAGCCATGAAATTTCTGGCCATTTTAAAAGATTCTTTGCGCGAGGCGCTGGACACCAAGGTCTTCTACGTCATGGTGGCCTTCTCGCTCTTGGTCATTGTGTTGGTCGGCAGCATCGGCTATCATCCCGTGTCCGTGGAAGAAGAGGCCCACCGCTTCGCTGATCAAGCTACATGGTTCCTGACGCATTTCGGCGAACAGCATAAGATGAGCGCGCCCCAGCGTTGGGACATCAAGGACTTTGAACAGACTCAACCTGGCGCAGCTCCCTGGCAGACTGGCTACCGCTTCGCCCTCACTATCGAATTTCCTGATGAAGAACAGGCCAAGCAAGCCCGCAAGATCCAGAAGTTGATGCGCGACGGCCTGCAACAGCAATTGCGCCTTCAATTTTACTACCTAAAAAATCTTAAAATTGCCGATGTCGAGCCGCAGGACGCTAAAGAGGTCCGCTTTCTCGTGACGACCGAGGCCAGCGAAGTATCGCGCATGCAGGATTGGCCCCACTATCCGGTCTTTTTGTTCTCTCTGCCCTTGCGCTTTTGGCGGATGCCGGTCGGCTCCTTCGTACAGTTCTGGGAATCCTGGCTCGTTAACTTTTTCGGCGCAGCCATCGCCCTGCTCATCAGCACCATTATCACCGCTTTTTTCATTCCCAACATGCTTCGCAAAGGTACAGTAGATCTACTCCTCGTCAAACCAATTTCCCGGAGTGTTTTGCTTCTGTACAAGTACATTGGCGGCCTGACGTTCATATTCCTCAATACGGTGGTCGTAGTAGTTGGCATCTGGCTGGTCCTGGGCCTGCGGACCCACATGTGGGGGACCGGCTTTCTTCTCAGTATCTTTGTGCTGACATTTCAATTTGCCTTATATTATGCAGTCTCCACTTTGTTTGCTGTCTTCAGCCGCAGTCCCATCGTCGCCATCCTGATGACCTGTCTCTTCTGGTTTGTGTTCGCTTTTGTCATCGGTTACGGCTATCATTGGGTGAACCCGAGCCGCAAGTGGCGCGACGTTCGGGAAGCGCAAATAGAGGAGGGACAAGAGATGCCTTCCGAGAAGATAATGCCTGAAAAACCCTTCCCCGACGTGGTTTACACCACAGCTGATATCATCCATTTCGTCACGCCTCATTTGAAAGATTTGGATACCTTGACAGACAAATGGGTCCTTGAAGATGTTATTTCACCTGATAGTCCTCAACGGAAAGCGGCTGAGAAAGCCTATGCAGGCTTTCGTTGGACGGAAGCCGTCTCTGTAACGTCTCTGTACATCGTGATATTGCTAGCCGTGTCTTGTTGGTGGTTTGCCCGTAAGGATTATTAAGCGATTTCTATGACCGAAGCCGTTTTTCAGCGTTGTATTCATCCGCATTGTGGCGCTACCCTGGGCGTGGATGAGACCACGTTTGCCTGTCCGCGCTGCGGTGGATTGCTCGATGTCGCCTACGATTGGCCGCGCCTTCATCCGCCGCGGATGCTGCGCGACTTCGAGTCCAAATGGGCCGATCGCCACAATCCCCTCAATTTCAGCGGCGTCTGGCGCTTCCGTGAACTGCTGCCGTTCGCGCCACCCGAACAAGTGCTGACCATCGGCGAAGGGCAGACCATTCTCCAGAAAGCCGACAGTGTCGCTAGCTACGTTGGCGTACAGCCAGGCAAGCTGTTTCTGCAATATGAGGGACTGAATCCGTCAGGCAGCTTCAAGGACAACGGCATGACGGCGGCGTTCACTCATGCCCGTATGGTTGGCGCTCGCCGCGCCGCCTGCGCCAGCACCGGCAATACCAGCGCTTCCCTGGCCGTCTTCTGCTCCGCCACCGGGCTAATGCGGGCTATTATCTTTATTGGGAGTGGCAAAATATCTTATGGCAAACTGGCTCAGGCACTCGATCACGGAGCTCTGACCGTGCAGATTGCCGGTGACTTCGACGATGCCATGCAGCGCGTGCAACAGGTCAGCCGTCGGCTGGGCATTTATCTCGTCAACAGCATCAACCCCTTCCGTCTGGAAGGACAGAAAACGGTCATGTACCGTGTGCTGGAGGCGCTGCGTTGGGAAGCGCCGGATTGGGTCGTCGTGCCTGGCGGCAATCTGGGCAACGTCAGTGCGTTTGGCAAAGCGTTCATGGAATTGACCGAATTGGGTCTGCTCCAACGCTTGCCGCGTCTGGCGGTCATCAATGCCGCCGGCGCCAATACGTTCTTCAAGCTATTCGGGCAAGCCAATCTGCGCTGGGAGGGCGGCAAGCCGGACAAGCGATCGATTGAGGATTACTACTGCAAGCTCGACGCCGAGAAGATCCGCGCTTCGACCATCGCCAGCGCCATTGAGATTAATCGGCCGGTGAATCTGCCCAAGGCGCTGCGTGCCCTGGACGGCTGCGGCGGTGTGGTGCATGAAGTCAGTGATCAAGAGATCCTCGATGCCAAAGCCAAAGTAGGGGCGGGCGGTCTGGGGTGCGAGCCGGCCTCCGCCGCCAGCGTCGCTGGCGCCCGCAAGCTGCGCCAGGAAGGCATTATCGCTGCTGAGGATCGTGTTGTCTGCATCCTGACCGGCCACGCACTGAAAGATCCGACCGCTACCGTTGCTTATCACACCACCGACCAGAAGACCTTTGAGGAAGTCCTGGGCACTCGCGGCGTCCGCCGCGCTACCTATGCCAATCGTGCCGTGCAGGTGCCCAACGATCTTGATGAAATCATCAAGGCGATCGAGCTATATTCGTGAGGGACCAAAGCGCACGAGGCGAGGTACTCCACCTCGCCTCGTGCGCTTGTCGAACCGGATCATACCGGCATCCTGTTTTCAACGGCAACGACGGCACTTTTTGCAGCAGACATTGCAGCAGGGAGTGCAGCAGACGTTGCAGCAAGACGTGTAGCAGGGCACCTGCTTGACAACGGTGCAGGGCACCATGCGGCAGCAGGTGACCGTCTGTTGGCATGGCACGCACTTGGCAACCATGCGCGTGCATTGGTAGGGCACGCATTTGGCGACCATGACCGTGTACGTCTGCGTGATCTGCTGCGGCACGCACTGGTAGCAGCACACCTGACAGGTGATCTGTTTGGGCACCATCTTGCAGACAGTGACCTGCACCGGGCAGGGCACGCATTCGCGGCAGCGCACCATCTTGGTGCAGGGCGTTTCCACCCACACCTTGTTGGGGCACCAGACTCGCACTGTTTTCATCGGCACGCAGCAGCAGTCGCAGCCGCAGCACTTGTTGCACAGCTTGGCCAGGCAGCCCATACGGCACGGTACTTGACGGCATTCATAGTGTCCCATGTCCACGCATTTGCGCGTCACGGTGGTAACGGGTTTGCAGGTGACAATGGTCTTCATGACCATACGGGTCTCGACGCACGGCGTCGGCACACATACAGTACGGACGACGGTTTGCACGTGCGGCACTGTCTTATAGACAGTGCAGACGCGCGTACAGGTTTGCGGCACACATACCGTCTTATAGGCTGTGAAAGTTTCAGGAACACACACAGTCTTATAGACTGTTACAGTAGTGGTGTAATTTTGCGGCACCCACTGTGTGACGCAAACCGATTGCATCGCGGGAGCACACGGATCGCTTGCCGCGGGAGTCGGGGTGACAGTTTGCGCGCTGGCGGACACGGTTGCCGCGGCCAAGAAGACATTCGCCAGCAGAGCAAGACGGGAGTGCTGCCAAATCATGCCTACTTCTCCGTTGAGTTGAAACACGTCGATCCGGCCCTCTGCCAGGCACAATCCGGGGGGCCAATCGAACCAGAATTGCTTTCCACACAACTATGCCCAATACAGGTAGACTGGCAAAGAAAAATACATTGGGTATGAGACGAAATTTACTAAAGAAGATCGGCCTGCGCAGACATCGCCAAGGGCGTCACGTCTGCATGAAGAAAGGACTATTCGAGGTGAGCAAAACATTCGTCACGGAACGATTGTAACAACCAATCGAGTAATATCCTTGCAATCAGTGAACGATCTGCGTAAAAAGAACTTCGCTTAGTCGTGAGCCGTAGGCGAATGCAGTGGTACTTGCCTATGCTCGCGGCTAAAGGGGGAAACCTGTTTGCTGCTCGCCGAACGAGGATTTCCATGCTCCATCCCACCGCCAAGGAAGCCGACATCGTGCGCAACTTGGCCGCTGCTTATCAGCAAATGACCGAACAGATCGGTAAGGTCATCGTCGGTCAAGACGAGGTGATCGAGCAGTTGCTCATGGCCCTGTTCAGCCGTGGCCACTGCCTTTTGGTCGGCGTGCCCGGTTTGGCCAAGACGCTGTTGGTCAGTACGGTATCGAAGATCCTGCGCCTGACGTTCAAACGCATCCAGTTCACCCCGGACCTAATGCCCGCCGATATCACCGGCACCGATATTTTGCAGGACGACCCGGAGACGGGACGGCGTAAATTCGTATTTCTGCCCGGCCCGATCTTTGCCAACATGATCCTGGCTGATGAGATTAACCGCACGCCGCCGAAAACGCAGGCCGCCTTACTCGAAGCTATGCAGGAACACCACGTCACCGCCGGAGCGCAGACGTATCCTCTGCCGGAGCCGTTCTTCGTTTTGGCCACGCAAAATCCTATCGAGCAGGAAGGCACCTATCCGCTTCCCGAAGCTCAACTCGATCGTTTCATGTTCAACATCAAAGTCGGCTATCCCAGCCGCAACGAGGAGTTGGAGATCATGAAGCGGACAACCAGCACCCAGTACATCGAATTGCAGGCGCAGCTCGACGGCGAGCAGATCCAACGATTGCAAGAAGTGGTGCGGCAAGTGGTGGTGGCTGATCATGTTTTCGAGTACGTCGCCGACCTGGTGCGAGCGACCCGGCCGGGCGAGGTGAATGCGCCGAAATTTGTATCAGAGTGGCTGACCTGGGGGGCGGGACCACGCGCCTGTCAATACATGATCCTCGGTGGTAAGGCCCGCGCCCTTCTGCACAGCCGACTGCATGTCACCACCGACGATATCCGTGCTGTCGCCTATCCGGTGCTGCGCCATCGCCTGGTGACGACATTCAATGCCGATGCCGAGGGGATCACTACAGATCGGATCATCCAACGTTTGATCGAGACGATACCACTGCCGCAGCAAGAAGCGGCGGCGAAGGTTCGACGGGCGTAAGGCAAAAGAACATGTCGGATTCCTTCCTCTCCTTTGATCCCACCTCGCTGGCCCGATACGGCCGCCTGGTCCTGATAGCGCGCCGCCTCGTCGAGGGTTTCCTCACGGGCGTACACAAAAGCCCCTATAAGGGCTTCTCCGTCGAATTCGCTGAACATCGGCAGTATTATCCCGGCGACGAGATCCGCCACATCGACTGGCGCGCTTACGGCAAAACGGATCGCTATTATATCAAAGAATACGAGGAGGAGACAAACCTCAAGGCTCATCTGCTCGTGGATGCTTCCGGCAGCATGGGCTACAAGGGCAAGCACGCTAGCAAATTTCAGTACGCCCAGTACATCGCGGCGTCGTTAGCGTATCTGATGCTGCACCAACGCGATGCTGTCGGCTTGGTGATCCACGATACGCGCGTGCGCCGGTTGATTGCGCCGCATGCCAACTCGAAGCATCTGCTGCATGTCTTACGCGCGTTGGAGGAAACGCAGCCAGGCGGCGAAACAGCGTTGGCGCCGCTGTGGCATCAGACCGCCCAGCGGATTAAGCAGCGCGGACTCGTCGTTATCCTGTCGGATTGTTTCGAGCAGGTAGAGTCGTTGTTGCACGCTTTGCAACATTTCCGCCATCGCCGACATGAAGTGCTGCTGTTCCACATCCTCGCTCCCGAAGAGATCGAATTTCCCTTCAAGAAGTGGACGCTATTCCGCAATCTGGAAACAGCGGGCCACAAGATATTGGTTGATCCGAACCGATGGCGTAAAGAGTATCTGCACAATTTCCAGCGTTTCTGCAAAGAATTGCGCGAAGCGACGGGACGCACCCAGGTCGATTACTACCCGTTGCGGACGGATGAGCCGGTGGATCGAGCGCTGGGTGTTTACCTGACGAAACGATCCCAACGACGCTAACAAGGGGCGAAAGCGTCCGCAACGGGGGTGGAGGTTAAGTCCGTCACTTATGCTTCCGAATCGTCAGGTTTTGACTTTTCCTCTGTCTCGTTGTCTTTGTCGGAGGTAGTGAAGGTATCGACGACGACATCGCGCAACAGCATAGCGCTCGTGAGGACGCCGAGCAGTGTGGCGGCAGGATGAGGATCGGTGAATACGCGGTCGGCAACAGCTTGCTGCTCGGCCGTGGGAGTAGGGAAACTTGCTTCGCCGGACGGCGTTTGCAGAGACGGCGTCACGGACTGTACAGCGATCACAGGCGGAACAACTGCGGGCACATCGTCAGTCATGGCATCACCTCCCACGGGCAGGTATATTTTACATTATATCGTCTTCCCGAGCGCAAGAACATCACAAGGTTCGTCGATTCATTTCACTGGCCGTTGTCTCCACGGCATCGGCATGGTCGGTGGGTGGACATGGCGGTCTTGGCGCGGGTCCTTGGGACGGTCCTTGAACCAGGTTAGGAAGCGCACCAGTTGCTTGACTGCTTCCTCATAGACTTGTTTGCCCTTCTCGGCCGTGGCCAACTCCGCTTCGCCAAGTACGCCGCTATCCGAATAACTGCTTGTCCATGATACGATCGTCGCGGGGCCGGCCGCGAATAAGTCCACCCAGTTGAATGGGCTGTTCTCTTCGTTGAAACGGATGACGCCGTTCCTGATCTGGTCCTTGCGCACGTTATCGCCGTCGAGGTAGAGATATAGGGACGTTTCCAGTTCACAGGCATGAGCGCAGCCGCCAGGAAATTTGCTCTGCCGCCAGCGCGGCAGAAATTCCTTGTCTACTGTCAGCAGGTTCCACCACGCTGCCAAGATGCACTCAGCGTCGGTCTCCAGGTTGGTGCGGCGAGCTACCAGGTCGAGATTGGGCATGTTGGAGCCGTGGCCGTTAAGCAGCAGGATTTTTTTGAAGCCGTGATAGGCTAGCGATTGAGTGATGTCGAGAACGTGGTGCATGAAATGCTCGAAATCGTTGTTGATGGTGCCGGGAAAGTCCATGACATGGCCGGTGTAGCCGTAGCAGACGGTCGGCAGCACCAAGCATTTCTCCGGCACGATCCGGCCGGCGCCGCGGGCGATCTCGGTCGGACAGATGATGTCTACATCGAGCGGCAGATGCGGTCCATGTTGCTCTACGGCGCCACAAGGCACCACGCAGACCTTGCCCATCTCGATAGCGTCGTTGATTTCAGGCCAGGTCAGCTTTTCATAGCGATATTCGGTTCGGGCACGGCTGCTGGTCATGAGGGTTCTCCTGTTGCTACTGGCGAGTGGGCGTGTCAACGCCCCGATGTTTTTGAACCGGGACGTTGACACGCCCCCAGTTGCCTGAATTGAACTGAACTACTTCGGTCTTGGCAAATCAATTTTGGGGAAAAAGGAAAAATGGCGCGCAAGTCACAAGATCGGCCGCGTTCTTCTCAGGAACAGAGGTTGGCCCGAGACAGTACATGAGAGGAACCGGACTTCGCTCTATCGGCGTTTGAGCAAACGATCCCAACGTCACATAGGTGGAAAACCCGTCTCCTGTCTCGGACAGTGCGGATCGAGCACTCATGCGCCGATTTCCACCCGGCCCTCTTCTAAATTCGGCACCAACTCTTCCCCAAAAGAAGACACCCGGCGGGCGGTCCGCCGGGTGTTCTTCTTCTCTGATGCATGAATCAGTTGCAAAGGCACGCTGGCCCTCATTCCGGGCTCCTTACAGGTGCGGACTCTGCCGAAACGTCCCTGGTTTTTTTGACCTCGACAGCATAAGTATGCGTCGCCCCGTGCATATTGGAATGAAAGACGATCCATTGCCCATCGGGCGTGAAAATGACATTCGGCTCCAGTTGGTAATCGTGGCGGGATAGATCGACCAGTTTTTCAACTTGCAGCTTGCCGTCGTGCGGCGTGAACAGGTAGATCCATTGGCCGTTGCCGGGCGCAGCGACGCTGTGCGGGCCGCCGCCGTCGCCGGCAAAGAGCTTGCCGTCGGGCGAAACGTTATAATGGACCGACCAATGTTCGCGTGCCACGCGATACTTGATCATTTCCTCGCCCGTCAAGACACGGCCGGCCAGCCAGAATTCCTTGCCCTTGGGCGTTTGCAGGTCGTACCAGATAATCTTGCCGTCTGGATTGAAGAATTCATGGCCAGCGATCTCCATGTCCATCTGCCGCGCGTGGATTTTGCGCAGGTCGCTACCGTCGGTGCGGATGGTCCAGATGCGGTCGACTTTGTGCCACGGTCCCTCGTGACAGAACATCATCAACGTCGGATCGGTTGGCGAAAATTGCACATGATTGAGCCATTCTGTGCTGGGGTGAAACGTCTTGATGGCACCGTCCTTGATGCAGATGGTGTAGAGGCGCATGGGCAGATGGGCGGCCCAACGGGCCTCCAAGCCCCCTCCGCGCCGGAAGGGCCATCGCCTTGCTTCCGCTGGGGCTGGCGCCTCGTCAATCTTGGGGCGTTGGCCGCGCTCGACGAAGGCACCGCCCAACAGCGTCTCATCAGCATTGATTGCCAGACCGGAGCTGCTGCGTATGTCCGGCGGTAAGTCGACGATCGTGCGCGTTTTGCCACTGTCGAGATGCGTGGCCCGGACAGCGCCGTTTTGGATGTAGTAAACCTGTCTCGTCTTTTTCCCAACCACGGCGCCGAAAGCCTGTCCCTCAACCAGCGGCTCTATTTGGCGTGTTTTCCAGTCGAGAACGGCCAAGCCGTGCCGCGTGGCCAGGACCAGTTTATCACCTGTGGCAGTGAAGCCATTTTGATGGAAATAGAAATGGGACGTGCCGGGTTCGTTCGACAAACGGATGACGCGATGGCCAGTGGCCGGCTCGACCCATTCGCGCGGCGGCTCTGCCGTCTGTGCCAGAGACCAGCTCAGCGCCATTGTCCATGGTAGGACGAACATTATTTTGTTCATTTACGATCTCTAATAGAAAAAGACCTGAGGTTATCGCCTTCCTTTTACTTTTGGGTTACGCTTCAGTTGAATCGGAAGCTCGTTGCTGCCAGATTTGACCTCGAACTCCAGTCCGGAGGTACGAAAATCTGTGTAGCGCTCTTCAAAAGGGGGCGGGGCAAAGCGGTCGCGCGGATCTTCCGGCGGCGGCGGGGCGATCAAGACACGGTAAACGCCGGCCGGGGCGCCGTCGCCAGGCTTGTGTGTGCCGAGGCGATAGCTGCCATCGGGTTGAATCTCGGCGCGGGCGGTGATGGCTGGCTCCTGGTCTTTGCTCTCAAAAACTACCAGGCCGCCCGGAACGGGAGCACCGTCATCAAAAGTCACCTTGCCGCTCACCGAGTTCATTCTGCCGCAGCCAGTTCCGGCAGCGAGCACGACCAATAGCCAACTCCAACGAAGGACGCGGTTTGTCATCGGGAAGCTCCTTTTTTTGTGGCGAAAGAATCACCAATCACCAGGGATGGGCAGGCCGTCTTGGCGGTTGGCGAGCAATTGCAAGGTAGTGCCGGACACCGCGGTGCTCAGGCCATGGACGCTGCCGTCGCAGAAGAGGAACTCCACGACGCCTGTGTGCCAACTGCCGAATTGGATGTTGTTGGCATCGTAAGGAGACAAGGCCAGCAGGTTTTTGACGCCGGCAACTCGGCCAACCGACCAGGCCGGCTTGGCGGCGTAGACAACGAAATCGTTGGTATTGATCGCCCCGTTGATGCCGCCCAACTCGCCGACCCGGACATGCTTGTCGCCCATCATCAAGGTGTTGCTCAGTCCATCGGTGATCTGGGCAATGCTCACACCGATGCCGTAGTTTTGGTTGACCGAGAAGGCACCGTCGTTCCACGAACTGTCGCCATAGCAGACAGCGTAGTCAGAGCAAATACCTTGCTCGTGGCCGTAACTGGCCCCGCCGTTGACCGACTCAGCAGGGGCATTGCGGCGTGCGGGACAATTGAAGATCTTCACCGGGTAGGTCAGGGCGCCGGTGGCCTGGAATTGCGAGCGATTGATATCGTTGACGGGGATATTGGGAGTAGCGGTGCTGTCCTCGCTGCTGGGATAGTACATGGGGTAGCCCATAGGCGTGGCGAACAGGTTCCACAGTGGTCCTTGCTCGATGTAGGGCAAAATGTACACGGCCCAGCTGATACTTTGGGGCCGGCCACCGCTGCGACCAAAGGGAAATTTCCCATAGACATCGTGGAAATTGTGCATAGCCAATCCCATCTGTTTGAGATTGTTCTGGCATTGAGTGCGAGCGGCAGCCTCGCGGACTTTCTGAACTGCGGGCAGCAGCAAACCGATGAGGATGGCGATGATGGCGATCACCACCAACAGTTCGATCAACGTGAAGCCGCGGCGAGTCCGGCGGTTGTTGGGGGGAAAGAAGGGAATCACAATAGACCTCCAAAAAACAAGGAACGAAAGGAAAGGGGCCGCGAGTAGCCCCGCAAATTCACCGCATCAGCCACGGCGCAGCAACCGATGCCCAAGTCGTGCCCAGGCGAACCTCGTCAATCGTCTGCCGCGTCAGACTGTTAATATGGACCTCCAACCACTCAAAGACTAAATCGCTCTGAAAAGGAGGACCAGTGACGGTCCAGGTTTCCGGCTCGCGGCGTTCCACGGCCTCCTGGGCGCCGTAGACGCGCAGGAATACTTGGTCTGGTTCGGTGGCGCGAGCGATGATTTTGGCGGCCAGCAAATACGTGGTGCCGTAATCGAGCGGCAGCGGCGTCCGCGAGCCGACGGCATGGAGATGGGTGAACAGCTGATTCGCGCCACCCACGCCGATGTTCAGCCGCAGCCGGGAATTTTCGTTACGAATTTCCGAGTTGGTGCGTAGCAACACGGCCACCGCGTTGAGCGGATCGGCGGGCGGCCCCTGGCGGCGAAACAGGAAACTCAAGTAGTAAGTGCGATCGACGTCCAGGCGCACCGGCGTGGCCAGGCGGCGATAGTATTTGCTGAAACCGAGGTACTCGAAACAGCCTCCCACCGAGGGCGTTGCCGAGCCGGGCCGAGAGAGACTTTCAGCAATGTGGAGGGCATGATGGTTTGTATCGCCAGGGCGGAGGGGACGAGCAAAGCCCTCCCACGGACCGTTCCAGCCGAAACCACCATTGGCCTGCTTGCGCCGAAAGGCTTCTGCATCCTTGTAGTCGAAACCTTCGTAAGCCAGAAGTCCGGCGGCTGGATCGCCGTCCGCTTCTTCGACGTCGGCGAGGTGGCGAATGAAGCGCTCTTCATCGAGCGGCACCGGCTGGCCCGGCGCCTGGGCGGCCGGAGCATAGCGGCGGGCCTGCCCGGCTGTCAGTTGCTCAACAAGACCGTCATCTCCTTCGCCGTTGAGCGTTCGCCGTACCTCGCCGTTGAAGACGTGGACTTCCTCGCCGTCCGGCCCTACGGCCACGGCGTATTCGGTGCCAAAATCTACCAGCGTGGCGGTTGGCGTGTGCAGGTCGAAGGGCGCTGCCGTCTCATCGGCCTGGAAAACGACCTTGCCCTGAAGTAGAGTGGCTGACGTGCCAGAGTCAAGACGCAATACGACTGGCCCTTCCAGGAGCAAGGCTGAGCCGCCATCGGCGACAATTCGCGCCGCCCCTTTGCGCAAGCGCAGCTCCCCCAACGCCAACCGTGCGCCGGCGCGGGGTTGATTCTCCCCCTCCCAGACGCAGCCGGCCGCCTGAACGAGGGTAGCGACGTAAGCCGGCGCTTGTGCCTCTGTCGGGGGCGACGCACCGCCACCAGGCCACCAACTCAGCGACCATTGAATCAACAGCGAAGCCGCCAGCGTCCCCACTGCTACCACGACATAGCGCAGCACGGAGACGGTCCGCCTTCGTCGTGCGGCTGCTTCGAGTGGGTAAGCGGAGGGCATCGCTCCGCTGCCCAGGGCTGAATGAGTAAGCAGACGCGCGTGCAGATCGAGATATTCCAGATACAGACGCCGGCATTCGGCATCCGCGTCCAGCAATTCCTGCAAGCGGGCGTGCTCTGCCTCGTTGAGTTGGCCGTCGCACAACTCCGCCAGTAAGCGCTGCAATTCCTCACGCATTTCTGCATTCATCGCCTTGCCTCGCTTATGCTTCGGGCCTGGATCAAGGCTAACAAAAAGCATTACAGGGCTTTCCGTTAACCCTAAGCTCTACTTTGTTTCCCGGTCAGGACCCAAAAAGTGCCATCACGCGACGGATTTTTCTGGCACGCCGCCGCGCAAAGGCGGGAATATAACAGGGTACGAGAAATTGCTCATCAAGACTCGGCTTTGGCCCATCGAGGAGCTGCGCTGGTGGAGGCGGTCCGCACGGAACTGCTGGTTCGTCTGCTGACGCGGCATCAGGACGAATTGTTTCGTTATATCTTCGCCCTGTTGCCGCACGAAGAAGATGCGCGCGACGTGCTCCAAGAAACCAGCGTTGCTCTGTACCGCAAATTCGCCGAATATGATCCGGAAAAGCCATTTTTGGCCTGGGCCTATCGCTTCGCCTATCTGGAAGTGCTCAAGCAGCGCGAGCGCAACCAACGGCGCACGCGCCTTTTCCACCCGGAATTGATTGAGCGCTTGGCCCTGGAGCGTCAAGAACAGGAACCGGTGTTGCAGGCGCGGCTCCAGGCCTTGGAGTTGTGTTTGCAAGAACTGCCCCCGGACGATCGCGAGCTGATCCGTCAGCGCTACCAAAGCTCCCGACGCACCGAGGAGCTGGTACGCCAGCTCGGCTCCAGCCGGCGTACTTTTTTCCGCAAGCTCGACCGCCTTCGCCGTGCCCTTTTGGAGTGCATCAACCGCCGTATGGCGGCGGAAGGATAGACAGGCGCCTGCTTGTTAAGAGCTAGCGGACCAAACCTCCTCTCCCCTCGTGGGGAGGGCTGAGGTAGGAGGTGTCAAGGCAAGGGAGCCAGGGAGGGGTGTCCCTCACCCCAACCCTCCCCCACAAGGAGGGAGGGAAAAGTTCGCTCGCCCTAAGCAGGCCGGCAAGCACCGGCGGTTGCCGCTGAGGCCTGCTTTAGGTTTCTTATTCATGCGATGGGTCCAGACTCACTTCGGCAAATGCGGCACTAGCAGCGTCAAGGGAAATACATACGCTTGCAGCAGCGTCAGCAGCCCCACCACGACAGCGAGCAAGATGCTGTGCCACAGAACCGCCTTGAAAATGTCTGCCTCCTTGCCAAGCTGGTTGGTTGCCGCTGTGGCTACCACGATGCTCTGGGCGTCGATCATCTTGCCCATGACGCCGCCGGTGCTGTTAGAGGTGCAGATAAGCACCTGCAACTGAGACAAATTCAGATGAGGGAACACGGTAGAGCTATGGATCTGCGTGGCCGTGATTTTCTGCAAGCTGCCGAACAGGGCGTTACTGCCGGCGTCGGTGCCGGTCAAAAATACGCCCAGCCAACCCAAAAGCGGGGCGAAGAACGGATACAACACTCCGGCCCCGGCAAACGCATAGCCGAGTGTCGCATCCATGCCAGCGTAGCGCGTTACATAACTGAGTCCCAGCATGAAACAGATCGTCGGGATAGGGATTTTCATATGTAGAAATGTGCGCTTGAACACCCAGCCGATCTGTCGTTGGTTCATGCGCAACAGCGCCATCGACAAGAGCGCGGCAGCGAGTACTGCCGAACCGGGTGCCGTCAACCAGGCGAAATTGAATAAGGCTGCCTCCGCTTTCACCGCCTTGTCGTTATCCTCCTGAAGACGCGCATCGCGGAACGCCTGCTTGTCCAACCAGGGGACCGGGATGATGTAATTGGTCTGGAGGGGGCCGATCCGCACTGGGCCAAGTGTTTGGCGTTCTCCTTCGCGCTGGCGTACCAATCCCGTCAGCAAGAGTAGAAGGGACATGAGCACGAAGGGGAACCAGGCCACCGTGATGTTCCAGGCCGTCAACGGCGGCTCCGTACCAAAACCTCCGGGACGGGGGGTGTCAGCCTTTTCTGATTCGCAACACTCGGAGGACTGACGCCCCTCGTTCCGGAGTGCCGCGGTATCCGTCGGCAGAATCTTCTTCTCGAAGTGCCATTCCTCGCGCGGTTTCCAGAACTTGAGAAAAACAGCGGTGACAATCAGCGAAAAGATGCCGCCGCCGATGTCGGTCATGGGATAAAGGACAAGGCCTGGCGCGTAAACGTGCATGGTGGCGAAACAGAACTGGAAGACGGCGAAGGAGCCGCCAGCCACGAGCAGGGCCGGCCATACTTCCCAGGTCTGTTTCCACGAGCACATGCATTTGACCATGTACAACGGAATGAAAAGCGATAAAAGCGGTAGCTGATGTCCGGCCATGATGCTGAGCGTTTCGGTAGGCAGGCCGGTCACGCCGGTGAGAGTGATGAGCGGTGTGCCCAGTCCACCATAGGCCACCGGCGAAGTATTAGCGATCAGGCACAACACGGCAGCCAGGAACGGATCGAAGCCGAGGCCGACCAGGATGGCCCCGCAAATGGCCACCGGTGTGCCACCGCCGGCCGAGCCTTCCAGAAAGGCACCGAAGGCAAAGGCGATGAGGATGGCCTGAACGCGGGCATCGCCGGACAACCCGGCCACAGAGCGGCGCACGATATCGAATTTGCCTGTCTGCACCGTGATGTTATACAGCAGCATGGCGTTGAAGATGGTCCAGCCGACCGGCAACAAGCCAAACAGGGCGCCGTTGATGAAGGCCATGCCGGCCATTAAGGGCGGCATGCCGTAGACGGTCACGGCGACGACCAAGGCGACGAGAGCAGCCATCGCCCCGGCCTTGGGCGCCAGCCAGCGCCGCGGCACCAGCAGCCAAAACAGCACCAACACCGGCAGGGCGGCGAAGGCGATAGAGAGCAAATTGGAAGCGGGGAGTTTGTCGGCCAGCGGATTGAGGCGCTGCTGATAGACGGCCCAAAGCATGGAGGAAGTCCTTTGCGGTGCGAACGCGGGACGTTGCCGATTCTATCGCAAGATGACGGCGATGCAAGCCGTTCTGCCTGTTGTATCGGTTTCCTGCAATAGGGGAGCGGCCGGCGTGCCGGCTAGGGGGGAACTTGGCCCGCCGGTTAACGTCGGCCGTTCGCCAAGAATTGCCGAGTGAAATTTCCTGAAAAAATACTTGCCGAACCGTCGTCGATCTGATGGAATAGCTCGATCGTATACGGGCAAATTGTCCGGTCCACTAGATCAAGGAGGGACGTTCATGTCTCGCGTAGTGACTCCGTCTTCGGTTCAACCCAGCAACCTGCCGCCGCTCGTGATCCCGCACGAGAAAATCGCCATGCGCGCTTACGAAAAATGGGTCAAGCGCGGCCGACCGCAAGGCACCGAAATGCAAGACTGGTTGGAAGCCGAAAACGAGTTGAAGGCCGAGATGTCGCGGACCAAGCCGCCCGCGAAGTATTAAACATCGGTTTTCGGTTTTCGGTTTTCCGGTTTCGGTTGAACACGGAAAACCGAAAACCGAAAACCGAAAACCGAAAACCGATATGACGCTGGCTTTCACCGTACCGCCGTCGATCTCTTCGTTTCTGAGTCGTCTTGATCCGCGTTGGAAGCTGGCGGCTCTGGTGTTGTTTGCTGCCGTCGTGGCTACGTTGCACATGCTCCGGACTGCCGCTGCAGCCTTGGCTGCGGCCCTGCTCCTGGCCCTGTTGGCGCGGCTACCGCCGCGATGGTTTCTGCAACGCTTGGGGGCGGCGGCCTTGTTTTTCCTGCTGTTTGCCTTACCTTTGCCCTGGCTCCTCGACAGCGATGGGCCGAATTGGATATGGGGACCAATCCACCTCTCGTGGCACGGCGTCGAGTCTGCCCTCCTCCTCATGGCCAAAGCGATCACTCTGGTCACGCTCTTTTTGACGGCGCAGGCAACAGCCCCCCTGGAAACCACGCTCAAGGCTGCCCATTCTTTGCGCATCCCCGATCTGCTCGTGCAACTGGGTTTGCTTACCTATCGCTATGTTTTCGTGTTTGCCGATGAGCTGCGCCGTTTACGGATCGCCTTGCGCGTGCGCGGCTACCGCAACCGTGTCCGCCGTCACAGTTATCGCACTGCTGGCCACCTTGCCGGCACTCTTTTGGTGCGCGGCTATGAACGGGCCGAACGCGTCGGCTGGGCCATGCGTTGCCGCGGCTTTGACGGACAATTCCGATCGCTGACCGCCTTTGCCACTCGTCCTGTCGATGTTGTGGTCTTCCTCGGCATCGTAGCGAGCGCGGCGGCGCTCGCGGTGTGGGATTGGAAGTTCTGAGTTCTGAGTAAAAAGATGTTGGAATTGTGACTCAGAACTCAGAACGGAGGAGAGCCGTGTCCGTCGACTTTGCCATTCAAGTGCGCGATCTGACCTTCGCCTATCCCGATGGCGCATCCGCCCTGGCCGGCGTCTCTTTTGAAATTGCCGCTGGCGAAAAGGTGGGTCTGATCGGCCCCAACGGCGCCGGCAAAACCAGCTTGTTTCTGTGTCTGGCTGGCGTCCTTAAGCCGCGGGCAACCTTGCTCCGGGTTGGTGGCCTGGATCCGTGCGATCCTGCCCAGCGCCGCCGTCTACCTGCTCAGGTTGGCATCGTCTTCCAAAACAGTGACGATCAAATCTTCAATGCCACCGTTTTCGACGATGTCGCCTTCGGTCCGCTCAACCTGGAATTACCTCCCGATGAAGTGCGCAAACGAGTCGCCGAGGCGCTACAGCGTGTCGGCCTGACCGGCATGGAGGAGCGCGTACCATTTCACCTCTCCGGCGGCGAAAAGCGCCGCGTGGCCCTGGCCGGCGTCCTGGCGATGCGGCCAAGCATTCTCTTGCTCGACGAACCGTCGATGTATCTCGATCCGCGCGGTCGCCGGGAATTGATCCAGCTGTTGCACACACTTGGCGGCACACGGCTGATCGCTTCACACGATCTGGAATTGATCCTGCAAACATGCACTCGCGTGCTGTTGTTAGATCGTGGTCGGCTGATGACAGACGGCCCGGCGCACACAGTATTGGCAGACGCGCGGTTGATGGAAGCGCATGGGCTGGAAGTGCCACATAGCTTGCGCGGGAATAACATCGCTTGATGCGAGCCTCTCCACAAGTGGCCGAATAAGGCCGGTAAGAGGAAAGCGCGTTCTACCATGCGCGGCCCAGATTAACGCAAGCATGGGCGAAGGGAGTTGTGTTAGCGCTCCGAGATTCTCTCTCGGAGCGCTAGCGCGACTCCGCTCGCCTATGCTCCACGCGCTCATGCGTCACATTGCGCTGTGTACAATATATTCACTCCTCTCGCCGAATCTGCAAATACTCCTGCCCCAGCGCTTTCTGTAGCTGCATCGGCCAGTCCCATGCCTTTGCTTCGGCGTCGTCCTTGACGTAGAGGCGCACCTTGCGCGGAAAAGCGAGGGCGACGGCTTGCGGCATATCGAGGACGCGCAGCACATTGAGGAAAATCGGCCCCTGCCGGTGCGATGCCGGCGGATGCCACAAATCCAGACGCGCCACGTCCGGCTCGAACAGCGCCGCATAGAGTACGATGCCAGCCATATCGTTTTTGCCTTGCAGCCATAGCGGCACGTCTTTGAGATCGGCGAGAGTGCGCAGACAGGCCAAGGCTCGGCGCACGTCCCAAACGCGCTGACCATCGAGTGTTTGGCCCAGGAGAGCGAAGCGGCGACGAATCTGATGGCCATTCGGTTTGCCATCAAACGGGCTGGTTTCCGACCAGCGCGTGGGACCAATGCCACGCGGCGCGACGAAGGCAAAGGCCCATTTGTTCGCTTGCAATATCTTCACGGTCTGAGCGAAGCGGGCTGTATCTTGCTTTGGCTCCTTCGTCAAGAACAGCGCTTCCTTAATGGCAGGGCCGAGATCGGTAATCCATTCCTGCCAACCGGCCTCGTCGAGTGCATGGAGAACAACCAGAGTCGGTTTATCAGCTTTTCCCGCCGTCATCAGCCATAAACGCAGATCCACCTGGTCCTCGCTGACGAAATCGTAGGCACGCAGCCGCAGATCCTCGACCTTGAAATCATCAGCGAGGCGCACATTCAACGGCGGCGCTTGGTCCGGCCAATTGCGGAACACGCGGCTACGCAGCTCGTCCATTAGTTCCGGAGCGCGGCCCTTCCACCATTCACGCACCACAACCGGTGATTGCGGCAATTCAATCTTCGCAGGTTTGAGGAATGATTCGTGAATCGTGGCATTGAGCGCATCGGCGGGCAGGTGATCGAATACCTTGAGTTGTTGCGGCGTTAACTTGGCAGGTTCGTCGTCATGGACTTCGCTGGTGTCGTTTTTCAGCCAGCGGTTCATCCAGCGAAAAGCCCCGATCCGTAATTCCGGCGTGTCCTTGTGTGGTCCTTTCGTCTCCAGAAGCTGAAAGCGATCGGCTGCACCGTACAGTTCGTAGATGCGCCGCACTTTGTTAGCGAGGCGGCGATAGCCGGCAACGGGGAAAATGTCATCGGCATCGCTGTTGCCCAAAAGCAGTGGCCGCGGAGCACACAGGGCCATGACACGGCCAAAGTCCCAGCGATAAGTATTGACGAAATACATGCAATCGCAATGGCCGGAAATGACGCCGTCGCGCAGGCGCGGGGCCACACCTTCGATTACATGCGAATACAAATCAGCGATGCCGGCCACCGGCACGATGCACTGCGGCCGATCATCAGCGGCGGCCAACCACCACGACGTTGCTCCGCCGCCGGAGCGGCCGGTGACGCCGATACGTTTAGCATCCACTTCCTGGCGGGTTTCCAGATAATCCAGGGCGCGCAGAGCGTTCCAGCATTCGATGCCAGCCGGCGTATAGCCGAGCGCCTGCCACCACCACATGCCGCGCGCGTAGGTGCCGTGATGCTCACCGCGAATCTCGCCGAGTTGCAGCGTATCGAGGACCAAACAGACGTAGCCATGCTCCGCGAACCATGCCGGGTGACGCTGATAGGAGACCTTACTGCCATAGGATACGCCATCGATCACGGTGTTGCTGTGGCCGCAGACATACAACACCGTCGGGGCCGGCAGCTTGGCCCGTTTGGGGATGTACAGGTTCGCCGTGACATACAGGCCAGGACTTGATTGAAAATGGATTTTTTCGACCGTAAATAAGTCTGTTTCGACTTTGCCGGCGATCGTGGCGTGCAGGTCGGTGCGCGGCGGCAGCGGCCACAGGCCGATCATGTCGAGAAACTGGCGGCGAAATTCCGGACGTTTCTTCTCCCAATCGGCGCGCGTCTGGATGTCGGCAAGATCAGCATCAGCGATGCGCTTCACTTGCTGGCGAAAATAGCCGTCGCGCAAACGATCGCCACGTGCGGTGTCGGTGGACACATCTGCCGCCAAAAGGCGAAAAGTGAGGAGTGATAGGACGAAGGGGACCAAGAGAAAGCGATGCGACATAATGCAGACTCCGCGTGGGTGGGATGCAAACGTACGATAATTTTATCCGGAAATACTTTTGCCGAGTAGTATGCGGATGACGCGGACGTAGTACATTGATACGGATCAGGAAACCATGGGATCCACGTAAATCTATCCTCTCCGGGTCACCCGCTTACTATCAAAAAAGAGCGAGGTCTCGGTGAGCCGAGTATAATCCACCCTAATTGACAGACCCCGAATTTCAACCGGCGAGGACCTCTCCCATGAATTCACACTATGTCATCCGCGATACATCGCAAATCTTCAGTCCCGGCTTGCTTTTTTACAAAGACCTGATTCGCGCCAACATCGCCCGCGCTGTCGAGTTGGCTGGCGGGGCGGAAAAGCTGCGGCCGCACGTCAAAACGCACAAAACCCGGGAGATCGTCCGTCTGGAGATGGAAGCCGGCATCCGCAAGCACAAGTGCGCCACCGTCGCCGAGGCTGAGATGGTCGCTTCCTGCGGCGCTGCAGATGTACTCATTGCTTATCCCATTGTCGGACCCAACTGCGGACGGCTGACTCGGCTGATGCGGGCCTATCCGCACTGTCGTTTCGCCGTCCTTGCCGATCATCCGGCGGGAATCATGGCATTAGCGAAAGCAATGTCTACAGATGGCCAGCAGGTGGACGTGTTGCTGGATATCGACGTAGGCCAGCATCGTACCGGCGTGGCACCTGGGGCCGAAGCCATCGAACTGTACGAGATGATCCATCGTTCGCCGGGTCTGCGGTCCGGCGGACTGCACGTCTATGATGGGCATAATAAACAAGAGAACTTCGTCGAACGACAGACAGCGATACGAACACAACTAGAGCCGGTCTTCAACTTGCGGACGGCGCTGGTTCAAAAAGGCTTGCCGGTCCCTCGTTTTGTCGTGGGTGGTACGCCGACTTTCCCCATTCATGCGCGCCACGACGTGCCGGGGCTGGAATGCTCGCCGGGAACGATGGTCTTGCACGATCACAGCTACGGTTCACGCTTCCCTGACGTGGCCGGCTTCACCCCCGCCGCCCTGCTCTTGACGCGTGTCATCAGCCGGCCAACGCCGGTGCGCATTACCCTCGATCTCGGCTACAAGGCCGTCTCCGCCGATCCGCCACTGGGCAATCGCTGCCTGCTACTCGATGTGCCAGACTACCAGGTAGTCTTGCAGAACGAAGAACATCTCGTCATTGAATCACCCGTTGCCGAGCGCTATCGTCCCGGCGACGAGATCTTTGCCATCCCCACACACGTTTGTCCAACGGTAGCGCTGCATCGTCAGGCGTATGTGATCGAGAACGGCCAGGTCACTGGAATGTGGGATATCGTGGCTCGGGACCGGGTATTGAATGTGTAGTGGCCAGACATAGGCGAGTGGGGTTGCGTCAGTGCCCCGAGTGGTCCCCCTGGGGGCGCTGAGGCAACCCCGCTCGCTTTCGAGAGCTACTTGGAGCTTGATAGGGAAATTCCTGCATAAGCATTCAGCTGAATCGCCAAGATGCCCGGCCATTCCCTACCAAGTGCCGTGATCGTGTCAATAGTTCCCGGATCGATGTAGTTGAAAGTGACCGGGCCGATAGGTGTAGTAATGGTGTCCTGCTCCCCTTGGGCCGTGTTGCCCGGAGACAAGGTTGTTGGGGTGCCAGATGGGTTCTGGAAGGCAGAAATCTCCTGTGCATATACTTGCTGTGGAGTGAGTTGGTTGAATGTGAGCATCCCAGCAAAGAGCACG
The DNA here is from genome assembly GCA_021325115.1 of Planctomycetota bacterium. GTDB lineage: Bacteria > Planctomycetota > Planctomycetia > Gemmatales > Gemmataceae > JAJPHU01. The sequence goes on from JAJPHU010000053.1 coordinate 24,382, forward strand.
TTGTCCCAGTTCTTGTAGAGCGGCGCTAAGAAAGTACTTCCCTCCCAGACGTCGCCGGAAGAGTCTGTCGTTCCTAGATACTGCACTATCATGCCCTGGCCGGCTAAAAACGCCAACAAGGGCACTTGGAAGGTGGCGGTCGCCTGCCCGCTACTATTCAGGGTGGCCGATTGCATCTGATCGTTCAGATTAAACAGGACCGTCCCGCTGGTAGGAGCGGTGGCTCCTGCAGGTATAGGTGTGATCTGTCCCGTCGAAGAGTCAAAGCCCTGGAAAGGCGTCACCGTGACCGTGACCTTCTCCGTCACGGTGAAACCCGGCGTGATCTGGACAGTGGCGTTCGTGTAGGTGTTTGTTGTGAAGCTGGGCACCACTCGGTCTTCCAGTTGCTCCAGCCGCAAGCGAGTGGAAGGACGTGGTTGAGGCGACTTTACCTGAGACCGTTTACGCAGCCAATGGGTCAGCGAGTGCAGAAACATCATGGGTGTCTCCTCCCAAAAGAGTGGTATTGAGGCACGTTACGTAACGGTGCCTGCCAAGTGTTAAAATGGAGCATATAGAGAGAATAAAAAAAATCAACAAAATTTGATGAAAAAATTCCTTTTCATCACGAATACATCGGAGTAACACGGGCTTCATGCACTTTCTGGATCGGACATTGCCCTCGCTGGCGGAGAACCTCGCGCTGGATGAGGCGCTGTTATTGGCAGCGGAGTGCGGCGACGGCGGCGAGGTACTGCGTTTGTGGGAATGGCCAGCACCAGCGGTGGTGCTCGGCTCTGGCGGCCGGCTAGCCGATGATGTGAAGGAGGCCGCCTGTAATGCCGAGGGCGTGCCGATCTTGCGGCGCTCCAGCGGCGGCGGCACGGTGCTGCTCGGCCGCGGTTGTCTGCTCTACACCCTTGTCCTGGCCTTCGCAGACAATCCCGCCTTGACGGACATCCGCCGCTCTTATCGTTTCATCCTTGGCCGCATCGCCGAGGCGCTGGCCGAGAGCGTTGGTCCCATCAGCCAGGCCGGCATCAGCGACCTGGTCATCGCTGGCCGCAAGTTCTCCGGCACAGCGCAGCAGCGTAAACGCGCGTTTCTGCTGCATCATGGCACGCTGCTTTATGACATGGACTTGTCGCTAATGCCGCGCTATCTCCACGAGCCGCTGCGGCAGCCGGAGTATCGCAGCGGCCGGACGCATCTGGCCTTTGTAGGCAATCTGCCGCTGCATGGTGCGGAGATCAAACGACGGCTGCGCCGCCTCTGGGGCGCGGAGGTAATCCGGCCCGACTGGCCGGCACTGGAGGTGAGACGACTTGTCGCCGATAAGTACGCTAATCCGCAATGGACGAGGCGGCGTTAAAGCTCTGTTCACGCCTCCGCAAAAACATGCATTTCCCGGCGGAGACGTTCGATGGCGCGCCAGGCCATTTTACGTACCGCTTCCGGCGAGCGTTGTAAATCGTTGCCGATTTCTGCGAAAGAGTAGCATTCACCAAAGTGAAGCTGGAGCACTCGGCGGTACCGCGGCGGTAGTCGCTGCAAGGCCGCATCCAGGGCGTGTCGCTGTTCCTGGACGATAAGCTGCTCGTAGATCGGCCCACCCCTGGCCAGGAACGCCCGAAGGCGAGCGGCAGTGGCGCATTGCCGGTCGAGCAAAGGCACTTCCTGGGCCAGACAGCGGCAACGACACTCGAAATGCCTGGTGAGGTCGGCGAGATTGTGCCGTAAGATGCCGCGCAGCCAGCCGCGCACCTGATGCCCTGTCTCGCCGCGAAAGTTGGGGAAATCACGCAGCGCCTCGATAAAGGTTTCCTGAACCACATCGGCAGCATCGACCTTGGTTCGAAGCGGTGCGGCCAGTTCCTGACGAGCGACTGTCAGCAGATAGCCGCGGCAAGCCTCAAATAACCGCCCCAACGCCTCGATCGATCCGCCGCGCGCCTTGTGTAGCAATACGGAGAAAAAAGCTTCTCGGCGGAGAGCAACCGAACGATTCATTTCCATCCTCGGTAGGCGACGCCGGGCAAGGACGAGATCCCGTTCGCCTGCTGTCCTTCGGCGAACGGCCCCAGCGCAACAATGCAAGTCTTGCGCCAGAGCTTCACTTTGAAGTATGAGCATATGTATGGAGTGACAAAAGAAAGACGGCCCGATCCCTGAAACAGATTTAAGCAAAGTGAGAAAAAATGAAGAAAAGAGGAAAAAAACGTCCGGTTTTTGAAATTTGCTCGCCAAGTCTAATAGAAGGCTTCTCTGGGTGGAGAAGCCGACCCCCGTTCGGAGGGTCGTACAACGTGTTCTTCTTACAATCGGGGAGGAAGTGTAATGCGCACAAAATGGTTTGCAGATCTCACATCCTGTTCGCCCAAAAAGGACCGTTTCTTCCGTCCATGGCTAGAATCCCTGGAAGAACGCAATGCACCCAGCGGTCATGGTGGTCCTGGCGGCGATCCCCCTGGCCCGCCACATCCGCCTGGCCCCCCCCATCCGCCGCCTCCTGCGCCGATAAGCGTCGGCGCCTCGGCCGGCAACAACAACCACGGTTCGTTCAACAACAGTACAATCACCGACTCGTTCAATAACACCATTAATATCGCCATCAACCTGCCGTCCACGCAGTCAGCGGCGGTGACGGGATTGCTGGGGATCAGCAATCTCTTGTCCTCGGTGTTAAACAACCCGCAGTTAGGCTCTCTGCTCGACGACGAGATCGCTTTGGCAGTCGATACCTACCTTACGTCCCCTGCGATTTCCGCGTCCTTGCCTGCCAGTGTAGTGAGCAGTCTGAAGGCGGATGAAGCCACACTCAGTGCCGCCATCGCTGCTAACCCGCTGGAAAGCAATCCGTTCGGCGCCGCGCTTGGCATGTTGGCGTTTGACATGACCCTGAACGCGTTAACGACGGCCCAGCCCACGATCTAAGGGCAGCACGGTCTGTTGTTGGACGATACTTCGCGGAAGCGTCCCCGTTGTAACGCTTCCGTGAAGCATCTCTATCCTCCGGGGGGGCTCACCTGCGCGAGGATTTCCTCGATTTGACGCACCGACGCCGTCAAGGATAACGCTGCCATCTCGAAATTGGTGTGCGACGATACACGGCGATGTTCTGTTTGCAGCACTTCCGCCACGCGCCGCAGCTTCGGCAATTTGCCACGAATGCGGTGCAAATATTCCTTGGCATCGTTGCGTTGCGCCGCTGGCTCGACGGCGCGCACGTAGTCGAATAATGTCCGAGGTATAGCGAGTAGCTCCTCATCCTCCTGGATTTCATCGGCGTGCTTGAGGAAAGTGCGTACCATCCACAGGTGCGCCAGCACGCCTTGCAAGCGTTCCATGGCTTCGTGGGCGGTCATGGTGTGGTCTCCGGCGCGGGGTACGGCACTGGCGTCACGACCGCTGCCGGCGCTTTGGGTGCACCGCGATGCTTGATCTCTGCCTCTTCCTTCGAGAAGAGGACCAGCGCCGCGCCGACAGCAACAAAAAGAATGCCCGCCCACAGCTTCCAGCCCGGCAGCTCGATATGGAACGACCACGGCTCGCCGGGGGTGGGATGCCAGAGGCTGCTGACAAGGGTATTGATAATGGGTGCCAGGCCGAAGATCAGCGGTGCAATGTAAAGATACTCCTTCGCTTTGGGGCCCCCCGCCGCCTTGCTGGCGAAGATCACACAAAGAGCGCCCAGGGCACCTGCCACGCCGGCCAGGCCGGCGAAAGTCAAGCCGATTGGCTTGAGCGGCGGCCACGATTCCTTGCCCGACACGAACAGTCCAAGAGGCAGGAGCACAGCGATCAAAACGTAAGCGACCCCCACGCAGAGTAAGGCCCCAAAACGATTGCCGCTCAATTCCTTGCCGCCGTAGGCAATCATCGGCACATAAGTGCCCCACGACAGGCCCGCCAATCCAACCCAGAACAACCATTCATATTTCGTCACGTTCATTCTCCTAATCGAAACTTTTGTCAGTTTGACAACTATTCTCGCCGCAGTACCAAAAGCAGCGGCGCACGCAACGTCGAGGCTGTCGCCAGCGCTCCGGCGCTTAGCCCGATCAGCACCACGCCGGCCAATAAGCCAAGCAAGTGCATCCAGGGAACGTTGCCGGCACTGCCGAGCAGGTGCGGCGCCACTGCCGCCAGTGCCGATGTTGTGCCCGCCAGTAATCCTATCAACAACAAAAAAGCATTTTCGGCCAAGACCAGCCAGCCCAGTGTGGTGCGGCGGAATCCCAATGCACGTAACAGCGCCAACTCGCCGCGCCGCTCCCAGACGCCGCGCAGCAGCACCACCGCCAAACCGAGCGAGCCGAGCAGCAAACCCAAGCCGCCCAGCGCCTGAAATGTCGAGAGATACGTGCTCACCACTTCCAGATACACATTCAGTCGCTCCACCGTTGGCGTCACCCGCAAACCACGATCGCCATAAGCTAACTCCAGTACGCGCCGTATCTCGTCTTCTTTGCCTTCTGGCGCACGAATAAGGAAAAAATGATATCCCTCATGTCCGGGATAGAGGCGCAGGAAGTTCGGCTCGGACACAAGCAAACTGCTCTGAAAAATGCTATCGCTGAGCAGACCATCGATGCGCAGGCGATGGTTGGGCGGCAAGATAATCTGTCCGCCGAGGCCGGTTTTGAGCATCCATTCGACCGTGTTTTTCTCACCGAAGGCGGGCACCTCGCCTTCTTGGTGCAACAGCAGTGTCCAGGGATTGGCGCGTTCGCTCCCGGTGTGTGCTGCTGTGGCAGCAAAGCGAAAACCGCTTTGCTGATTTTCGAGAAAAGCCGTAGGAACGCCGAGCAAGCGGGGACGCAGCGGTTGATAGAGATTCAAACAGCTGGCATCATCGCCGGCCTGGACGCGGAAAGCGACCACTTTCACCTGTTCCAGTAACGTGGCCGACTCTCTGGCGCGGCGCTCGGCGATAACGTTGTCGCCACCGAGCTTATCGCGGTAGATCGGCAGCAGCTTATCTTGTACTTCTTGCCGCCCTTCCTGGGTATTCAGATCGCGGAACAGCGGCACATCGGATTCGGCAACGAGATTGAAACCGCCGTTGGCCTGAGCGACGGCCTCGTGAGTATCGACACGGCGGCGGAATGCTTCGACGGCAATGAGCAGAAAGGCCGCGGCAGCGAGCAGTCCCGCCGTCAAGAGACTGCGGTCGGGATGGCGTGCGGCGTTGCGGATGCCGAGCCGGACCACGCTCCACAAGCCGTGTCCCTCAACGGTGCGATGACGGCTGCTGCGCATCCATCCCGACAGCACCGCCAAGCAGACGATCAGCAACAAGCTGCCGCTGCCGAAGAATGTCATGGCCCGCATCTCGGAGTCTTCGACGCGCCCTGAACCGGCAAGGAGAGCAAGTCCGCCCGCCAGCGAGGCACCGGCGATCCACCAGCTCCAACGCTGACGCTGTCGGCTGAGTTTCTCGCCTTCGCCCGGCACCTGTCCAGCCAGGAGGGCGCTGGGTGCAACACGACCCAGCGAAAATACCGCCCAGGCAACCGTGAGTACACTGACAAGGAACGCTCCTCCTGCGCCGTAGATCAGGCTCAGCGGTTCAAAATGCGGCCGCAGGAACGATTGCAGTACCTCGCCCGGCCACAGCGCGGCCAACAATTGCAAGAGCATCCGGGCATACAGCATCGCCAGGCAGGAGCCGACCACTGCTCCCGCTGCCGCCAGCACGGCCCCCTCGCCCAGAAGGAGTCGTTGCACTGCGGCCCGGCGATAACCAACCGCCATCAGTAAACCAATCTCCTCGGCCCGGCGATCGATGTTCAAACGAAACAGCAGGCCAACGAGCAAGAGCGCGGCGGCGATGAGGAAAAAGCTGAAACCCAGGAATAACAAGGCGAAATCCTGACCGCCCTGACTGGCTTGCAGTGCCTGCGCCCGTACGGGGTGGAATACCAGGCCGCCCTGGGCAGGATCGAGCCGAGCGAGCAAATGTTTCCGGAATATCCCTTTGGCCTCGACGAGATTACCATCTTTCTCAGGGGCCAAGCGCACCGACGTGAGCCGGCCAAAACGACTGCCCCACAGACGCTGGCCAACCGCCAAGTTCACGTAGGCTTTCGGCGTGGTACGATATTCGCGCCAATAATCCTCATCGCGCGGCTGGATGCGCTTGTTGTCGTAGGGAAACGGCGGATCCCAAGCAGTGATGCTCAGCTTGTCGGTGATGCCGGGAAACTCGGGCGTCAGGTCCGGATCATCCGCAATGCCTTCAAGCGGAACGAACGCAGCCAGGCGAAACGTTGCGCTCTGTTCACGCGGCTCACCCTGATGGGTCGGCGGGAAAAAAGACAGCGTCACCTGCGCACCAATCTTGGGCGGCAGCGGCGACGCCTTCCAGTCCGCCAACACGATTTCATCATCTGCCAGATGTGTGACACCGGCGGGGAGGAACGGCCCCAAAGGCGGCAATTGGGCGGGGTCGAGTGCGGCGACGACCGAGTACGGAATTTCCGCACTGCCGATGGCGATGGTGTTGGCGAGATATACAAGCGTTGGAGCTGCACGTAAATGACTTTCCTTCGCTGCTGCCAGCGCCGCATCCGCGAGAAACGGCTCCAGCAACAGCTGCTTGCTTTCCAGGCTCAGATAAGGACGATTTTTACGGTAGAAATTATCAACTTCCTCGCGTGTCAGCGTCGGATTTCGACCTGGACGAATAGCTGTCCCGATGGAGGCGGCCAGACGCTCACGCCATTCGCGTGGTTGCAGCTTGCCATCTCGGTTTTTGTCGAGTTGTTGGAACAAGTTTTCGACACGCTCATCCGGTCCCTGCAATACCAGTCCCCAATCGGCAAGTTGCAGATGCGAACGCAACGGCTCTTCCAGCGATGAATGAATCCCACCCGCGAGGAGGGCGTTGCAGCGCCCGAGCAATCCGAGCCGTTGCTGAAGCGCGCCCAAGGGAACGAACACGGTGCGCGGCGCTTCCAATTCGGGATGCAGACAGAATGAATCAGCGGCCTCGTCTGCACTCAGTACCTTGCTCACCGTCAGCGGCCAATCGTCGATAACCGACTGATCATCACGGCGGCCCAGCAGCGCCTCGCGCGGAATGGTGCTCGGTTTTTGCAAGCGTACAGACACTATATCTCCTGCCGATACGTCCAACTGTTTTCCCAGCACGCTGTTGAGGATGACGCTATCTTCATTGGGTTCTTTGCCTTCGCCGAAGGCAGACCAGAAACTGTCCTCGACGCCGAGGACGGTGATGCCGCTCATCTGCCGGCGAATCGCGCCTGTGTTCCCCTTCGCCCGCACTACCATCGTACCTTGGAGCAAAATAACTGGACAAACATGCTCCGCCGCCCCACTCAGACTCAGGTCGCCGGCCAGTCCCTGGCGAAAGAATCGTGGTGCGATCAGTGCTTCATCAACCCAGCCAAGCTGATGCAGGATGCGTTGGCGCAGGCTGCCGCGCAGCGAATCGCCGACCAACAGAGCGCCGGTCAGTACCGCGGTGCCGACAACAACGCCAAGGAACACGGCCAAGTTGCCGCGCCAATGAAACAGCAGGTTCCGCAAACGCAGACGTTTGAGCGTCATGATCGTCCAAAATAACACGGATTACACGGAGGACACAGATTAGGATAGGAGTTACGCAGTAGCATTGACTGGGTTCATACTACTGCTTGTACAAAATCCAGCAACCCGATCGAGATCCTCTACGGCAGCTTTGACTGCCGCACCGACTCAGAAGAGTTGATTGTTCCCGCTCCAAAGAAAGCAACAGAAGCAGCCCAGCACAGCGCAAAAAGTGGCCGGCCCCATACGGGGGCCGGCCGGGTATCGCGCTGTCGCCCAATCAGCGCGATGATTCAAAAATAGGTCTCCGC
>JAJPHU010000380.1 GCA_021325115.1 Planctomycetota bacterium
GGCTGTCCATAACTACCATGATACCAACGGCACTGTTCCAGCAGCGGCGGTTTTGCTCCCCAGTATGCAAAATGTTTATCCGGGAGGGCTCTATCTTCCCCTCCATTTCCTGCTGCTCCCCTACGTGGAGCAGCAAAACATTTATAACTGGTTCTTCGCAAACCCAACCTCAAACAACTATTTCCGCGTCGCTGTGGCCAATTATGTTCCTGTCTACAAATCGCCTCGGGATTTTTCCGAGCCACCCGGCACCGTGCTGGTAGCCGGCAGCGGGACTTACGCTTACGCCAACTACGCGGGCAACGTCGAGATCTTCGCCAAGGATGCGATCATCGGTCAGGTGCAGCATGGCAGCAACTGGAATAGTCGTATGCGGCTCACAGATATCACCGACGGCACGTCAAACACGGTTCTCTTTGGGGAGAAATACTCCAAATGCGGCAGCGGTTACTGTCTGTGGGGATACCAACAAGGCTATAACTGGATCGCCATGGCCCTGTTCTTCCCGGAATTGCTGACCGCAGTAGGTCCGCCACCCACGACCGTGCCGCCGCAGAACCAGCCGACTGTGGCCAGCTGCAATCCGGACAACCTGCAGGCTATGTCTGATGGCGTTTGCCTGATCGGCTTATGCGATGGCAGCGTCCGCAACGTCACTACCAGCATCAGTCCGTCCACCTGGTACACTGCCGTCTGGCCGCAAGACGGCCTGCCAATGGGGACAGACTGGTAAAGGCAACTCTCTCAGGCGTTTCGCTCCAAGAGGACCGATTTTCATGACCGGCACCCCCTTCTGTTCTCACCTGGTCCGGTACGCCACAGGCCTTCTGGCAGTCTTTGGTGTCCTGGTGGCCCTAGGCTGTGCCTCCCAGGCAAAGAAGGCTATCATCTCCGGCAAAGTCACCTACAAAGGTGAGGCTGTCGGGTGGGGCGACGTGCGTTTTTTTAGCTCCGATGGAGCTCTCTGGTCGTCTGCGCGGCTCAATTCGGACGGCACCTTCACCGCCACCGATGTCCCTCCAGGAGAGGTCCAGGTGGCAGTGAAGGTGCTGCCTCTTATCGCCCGACCCAAGAAAGAAGATAACTCGGGAGATGATATTGTCCCTGTCAGCAAGACCGTGTCGATCCCATCCAAGTACCAGGATCCGAAGACTTCGGGCCTGCGTTATACCATCGTTCCAGGTACGAACCAGCTCGATATCGACCTGCCGTAAGAGCATAGCGTGACACTTTTTCGCCCCCAGCCGGGAGATAAGGTATTCTGACTTCCGGGGATGAGCATGCGCAACGATATTATATTCAGGAACAATCATGAATTCCCTTCGCCGCTCAACCCGACAAAAAACTGCCGGTTTCACGTTGATCGAATTATTTAGTGATCATCGCCATCATTGCTATTCGCATCGGTCTGCTCTTGCCAGCGGTGCAGAAGGTCCGCCAGGCCGCGGCACGAACGTAGTACAGGCGTGGTGCAAGCGGGTCTGGGTGACGGCAGTGTCCGAGGAATCACCCAGGGTACCCGTATGTACAGTTACAATCTCGCCCTTATCCCCAACGACGGCTTGGTCCTGGGGGCGGATTGGTAGCTTGAGCGGCTTCGTGAAGATGCTGAATTCGTTCGGGCGCCAGCACCAAAGATGCCCCCTCGGGGCGTACTAATTCGACGCCGCGGAAGCTCAACTCGACCAGCCGGCCATGGTAGTTGGTATTGGGACACTCGACAACGACGGGCTTACCGAGCAGGCCGAGATGCTCTTTCCAACGCCTCTCCAGGGTATCAAGACCGCCCCAACAGAGCGTATCGTAATCACGATCGAGCTGCCGAATCAGATCGATGGCGATAGCATGCGTATCGAGCGGACGAGTGGCAAATTGTGCCAGCGAGGTTGCCTCCGGCAGGCCCGCCGCTGCAAACGCTTCGGCGCTCTGCTGGACATTCAAGCCAATACCTACGATAAACCACAGGGAGCGGGGGAGGTTACCCCCCTGGTATGGAAACAGCGGGGAATTCCCCTTCCTCGCTTGTCGTCCGGCGATCGATTCAATCAAGATGCCACAGACCTTGCGCTGGTACAGCAGCACATCATTGGGCCACTTGATGCGCGCCGGCTGACCGATGGCTTGCTGAATGGTCGCACACACAGCGACGGCGGCCCAGGCAGTCAGCACAACAGGGCGGCACAATTCCGGCGGCGGCGCAATCAGCAGGGATAGCAAAACGCTCTGGCCCGGTGCGGCCAGCCAGGTGCGGCCATGCTGGCCACGGCCGGCCGTTTGCTCCTTGGCCAGAATGGCCAGGCCGTCGTGGGCCGGATCGTCCGCCAAGCTCGCGGCCAGGTTGTTGGTGCTGTCCAAACGATCGAAGACGAGGACGCGGCGGCCGAGGCGGCGCGTGTCGAGGGACCATTCTTGATACGGCGGATTCATGGCAGATAATCGAGGCCGATGTCCAGGGCGGGGGCCGAGTGCGTCAACGCGCCGACGCTGATACGATCGACGCCGGTCTCGGCGATGGCCCGAACATTTTCCAGCGTTACTTTGCCGGACGCCTCCAGCAACATACGAGGGGCTGAATAATTCCGCCTCCGGAACGCCTGGCGTATGGCGGCCGAATCTATGTTATCCAACAGGACAATAAGGACCGCATCAGCGGCGGCCCCCAAGGCGACTTCGAACTGCTCCAGCGTGTCCACCTCGACTTCGACCGGCATGGTCTGACCATATTTCCGCCAGACCAAGCGAATAGCTTCCGCGACGGAATCAGGATGTCCCGCGAGGGCGGCGAGGTGGTTGTCCTTGATAAGGATGCCATCATACAAGCCCATGCGGTGGTTGTGGCCGCCGCCACAGCGGACAGCGTATTTTTCCAAAAGCCGCCAGCCCGGCGTGGTCTTGCGGGTATCGAAGATCTGGCAAGGTAATCCGGCCACGGCATCGACGTAGCGCCGCGTCAACGTGGCAATACCGCTGAGGCGCTGCACGAAGTTGAGGGCGGTTCGCTCCGCAGTCAGAATCGAGCGCATGCAGCCCCGGACGATCGCCAGCTGATCGCCCGATTGCACTTGCGCACCGTCTTCACGCAGACACTCGACGGAGAGAGCGGGATCAACTACGGCGAAGGTCTGCTGAAAGGCCGGTAACCCCGCGAGGACGCCTGTTTGGCGAGCAACAAGGACGGCTTGTCCCATCAGGTCCGGTGGAATGATCGCTTGGCTGGTCAGGTCGCCGACCGAACCCAGATCTTCTTCCAAGGCCATGTTTACGAGGCGGCGACAAGCCTCGTATTCCTGCGGCGTGAAAGACATAGTATCTCCCAAATTACAGGAACACTCGCACAGCATTGCGAAACAGGGCCAACCCATCGCCCTCTTCGGCCAGTCCCTCGCGCGTCCAGCGTGGATGCTGGGTCGGCAAGACGTGGCGTTCGGGATGCGGCATCAGGCCGAGCACTCGCCCCGTGGCATCACACAGCCCGGCCACGTCCCCCTGCGAGCCGTTGGGATTGAATGGATAAACGGCAGGACCACCCTGCGGATTGATGTAGCGCAGGCAGATTTGCCCTGTTTGTTCTAGTCCTTTCAATTCCCATTCGCTGCGGCAGAGGAAGCGACCCTCACCATGGGCCACCGGCAGATAGAGACGCTCCAGCCCCGTCAGAAACGGACAGTGGCCCGGCGTTACCTGCAGGGTGACCCAACGGTCTTCGAATTGGCCCGAGCTGTTGGGTGCGAGGGTGGCGATCGGTCCATCTTCATCAGGCGGCATGAGCAAACCAGCCTTGAGCAAAACCTGGAAACCGTTGCAAATGCCGAGGATGAGCCGTTCGGCATCGCGGAAACGCCGCAGGGAATCGCCGAGAAAATGAGCCAGCTGAACAGCCAGGATTTTGCCGGCCGCCACGTCGTCACCGTAGGTAAAGCCGCCGGGAAGGACCAAAATCTGGTAGCGCATGAGAGCGGTCGGCCGCTCACGCAGACGGTTAATATGGACCCGCTCGGCGAAAGCACCAGCTTTCTCGAAGGCGAATTGGGTCTCGGCATCACAGTTGGCGCCGGGAGCCCGCAAGATCAAGACACGCGGTTTGGCCATATTGTCTCGACTTCACCAGCCCACCGCTCTAGCAAGGGCAACTCCATCCTTTGCTGGCGTGGCGGACAGAGGGGAAAACAGATTTTGCTTGACGCGGCGGAAACGCTGCCGCATAATGGAGTTATATAAACAGAACGTACCCAACGCCAGTGCGGCCAGCAGGGAGCGGCCTCGAGGCGGCAAGCCTCGAAACACAGCGGTGAGTGCGACGGGGATTTTTTCCCAAATTTTTTCTATCCCCCCCTTGACAACTTTCTCAATCGCTTTATATTTGAAATTGTCCTCTTGAGGACAACTAGATGCCTGATCGCTTCGGCGAGAGGGTGTCACGTGTTCTTTGACAAGTCGGCGAACCGAGCCAAAGCGAGGATGTGTTGAGCCTTCTGGTCCGACTCATCCTTGCATAACTGCGAGTTCTTTGAGTCGAGCCGCAAGGCGACCTCAAACTTTTCAAGGGTTCCTAAGCCCAACAGGCCCGAAGCACAAGCGAGGGTAGAAGTTGGGATGATGCGAACATTTTTTGAAGGGTTTGATCCTGGCTCAGAACGAACGTTGGCGGCGTGGATTAGGCATGCAAGTCGAACGAATCCCATCTGGGCAACTGGGTGGGGGAAGTGGCGAAA
>JAJPHU010000019.1 GCA_021325115.1 Planctomycetota bacterium
ACCGCTTCCTGACGGTCGTGGCTCGGATTGGCCGTTTCTTTTCCCATCTTCCGCCTACTTCGCCTAACCGTTGCATTCCGCAGTCGGGACGCCCAAAATCCTTGTTTTTTGCGGGCGAGAGTTCAAGATCGCGTTGACACCCTTGGACCATAAACGTAAACTTGCCCCGTCATCGGGAGCGCAAGGCAAGGAATCGCCCGAAAATATTCGTATTCAAGACCTTACAACACGCGCCTTTGGCGGAATCGCTAGAACTGGAACAATCGGGTTTCTCATGGCACATACCGAACTGTCCCCCTGTTTGTCTCGTCCAGCCGAGGGTTTTTACACCTCGGAAGTGCCGGCCTCTCACGAACGCCGCGGCGCTTGGCCGTTGCGGACCTTCCTGCCGACCGGCTACGAGCCGAATTATCCTTATCCGCTGTTGGTCTTTTTGCATGGTCGCGGCGGCAGCGAGGAGCAGATCCTTCGTCTGGCGCCGCAACTGAGCCGGCGCAATTACATCTGCATCGGTTTGCGCGGACCACGCGCCCTGGGACTGCGCGACAACGGCTTCCCGGCCTACAGCTGGGACGGGGAAGAAGATGGGACCGCTATCGAAGAATACGTCTTTCGCGCCATTGAACAAACGCGGCGTCATTATCACGTTCATTCGGAGCGCATCTACCTGGCCGGCTATCATGAAGGGGCGACGCTGGCTTATCAGTTGGGCCTGATGTATCCGCAGCGTTTCGCCGGTATTATTTCGCTCAACGGCGCCATGGCGCGGGAAGGTCGGCCACTCTTACGTTTGCCGGACGTTCGTCATCTCCGTGTCCTTATTGGCCACGGCCTTCACAATACGGTTGTGCCGCTGGACTGGGCGCGTCAGGACTTCCGCTTGCTCTATACCGCCGGCTTGTCGATTCGCATGCATACCTACGCTGTCAACCACGGCATTCACCTCGACATGCTCCGCGATATCAATCGCTGGATCATGCAAGCGATCAATGAAGAGGACGTTTAGCGGTTAACGACGCTCCACAGAAGCGCCGCTAACCGCTACAAAATAAACCGCGTCAGGTCTTCTTTCTGTAAGATGTCCTGCAACCGCTGCCGCACGTAGGCGCCATCAATGCGGACCCTTTTGTCTTTGCGATCTGGCCCATCGAAACTGATATCTTCGACAACTCTCTCCAAAATGGTGTGCAAGCGCCGCGCTCCGATGTTTTGCATGGTGCTGTTGACCTCATAGGCGATGTCGGCCAGTGCTTCGATGCCGTCTTTGGTGAAATCCAGTGTTAGGCCTTCGGTTTCCAAAAGGGCGGCGTACTGCTTGGTCAGCGAATGTTTTGGTTCCGTCAAAATACGCAGGAAATCCTCGCGCTTGAGGTCGGTCAGCTCCACCCGGATGGGAAACCGGCCCTGCAATTCCGGCATCAGGTCCGACGGCTTGGAGACGTGGAAAGCGCCGGCGGCGATGAAGAGAATGTGATCGCTGCGCACCGGCCCATAGCGCGTGTTGACCGTGGTACCTTCGACAACGGGCAACAGATCGCGCTGTACGCCTTGCCGTGATACATCCGGCCCATGCGTCGATTGCGGGCCGCATATTTTATCCAGCTCATCCAGGAAGATGATGCCTTGATTCTCGACCAGTTCGATGGCCTTCTCGGTGACGACTTGGCGATCGATGAGCGCTTCCGTCTCCTGTTCCAGCAACAGGCGGCGGGCCTCCCGCAGCGGGATCTGCCGTTGTTGTTGCTGCCGCGGCATAATGCGCTCAAACATATTTTGGAAGTCCACGTCCATCTGTTCCATACCAAGGTTGGAAAAGATCTGCACCGGCACGGCCTTTTGTTCAATGCTTAGCTCGACCATGCGATCTTCCAGTTCGCCAGACAGCAGCCGTGCCTTCATCTTTTCTCGGCTACGCTGATGACGCTCGTTTTCTTCGCTATTTTCCGGATCCCAGCTGGATGAGCGTGGTAAAAGCAAATCGAGCAACCGTTCGGTAACGCGCTCTTGGGCTTGTGTTTCGACGAGCCGACGCTGTTCTTGCCGGACCATGCCGATAGCAATTTCGGTCAGGTCGCGGATCATACTTTCGACATCGCGTCCATGATAGCCCACCTCAGTGTACTTGGTGGCCTCGACTTTGAGGAACGGCGCGCCGACGAGTTGGGCAAGGCGACGGGCGATCTCGGTTTTGCCGACGCCGGTCGGACCGATCATGATGATGTTTTTGGGTGTAACGTCTTTGCGCAGCTCCGGCGGCAGCTGTTGCCGCCGCCAGCGATTGCGAATGGCGATGGCCACGGCGCGCTTGGCGGCGTCCTGGCCGACGATGTAGCGATCCAACTCTTGTACGATCTGCCGAGGCGTCAAATCAGCCACGATAACCCTCCAGAATATAAACCGCCAAGGCGTCAGGGACACCAAGAAAAGAAAGAGAGGAAATAACAAGAGACGAAGGAAGCTAATTTCCGCGACCGCTTTTTCTCTATTTTTCTCTGCTCTCTTTCTTTTCTTTGGTGTCCCTGACGCCTTGGCGGTTCAATCTCTTTTTACAATTCTTCCACGTCGATGTTCCGGTTGGTGTAGATGCACAAATCCGCGGCGATTTCCAGGGCCGAACGGACGATCTCTACGGCACTAAGGTCGGCATGTTTGAGCAGCGCCCGTGCGGCGGCGATGGCGTAGGGGCTGCCGGAGCCAACGCCAGCTATGCCATCGGTCGGCTGGATCACGTCGCCGGTGCCGCTGACCATCAGTAAATGCTCCCGATCCGCCGCAATCAACATCGCCTCCAGCCGGCGCAAGCTGCGATCCATGCGCCAATCCTTGGCCAATTCCGTGGCCGCCCGCGGCACGTTGCCTTGAAAGTCCTTCAACTTGGCCTCAAAGCGTTCCAACAGCGCGAAGGCATCTGCCGAAGCGCCGGCAAAACCGGTGAGGACGCGGCCATTGTGCAGGCGGCGGATCTTGTGAGCATCGCTTTTGACGACATACTGACCGAGCGTCACCTGGCCGTCGCCGCCCAGCGCTACATTTCCCCGATGCTGCACAGCTAAAATAGTGGTTGAGTGCCAATGAGGCGCCATAAAATCTCCTTCTCTACCCGTCCGCCAGGCAGCACGTTGCCAGCGTACCGCCTGGTGGACAGGTAGAGGTGATTCCACAAAGCCCGTGTCCCTGATAATATAATAAGGAAGACCGCCAAGTGTTCATGGCGGCTTCTTGAACCTTTTGCTGAAGGGACCATAGCTTATGTTTTCTATCTCCCGCTGGCTGCTGATTCCGGCCCTATTGATCGGCTGGCTGGGGTTGAGCACTGGGGCCTTCGCAGCCGTTGCGCCTGTCATCAAGGACGACGGCAAATTCTTCTCCGCAGAGGCTGTCGAGAAGGCCAACGCCCAAATCAAAAAAATCGCCCAGGATTACGATAAAGATCTGCTCATCGAAACCTTCCCGACGATTCCGGCGGATCTCAAGAAAGACTATCAGCCGGAGAAGAAGAAGGAATTTTTCGAGAAATGGGCGCGCGACCGTGCCCATGACAACGCGGTCAACGGCGTGTACGTGCTGATCTGCAAAGAACCGCCGCACCTGCAAGTCGAGGTAGGCAACGAAACGCAGAAGAGAGCCTTCACGGTGCGCAATCGTAACGAGTTGGCCAAGATCTTGCTCGAGAAGTTCCGGGCCAAGAAATACGATGAGGGACTGCAAGAAGCGGTCGATTACTATGGCAAGACACTTCGGCAAAACCTGGGGCGAGCTGGCGGGACGCGTTCCCAGTCCAGCGAGGAATGGCCCGGACATGGGCGCAAGAGCGCAGGATTTCCGGCGCCTGCTGGGGAAAGCGGAAGAGGAGAGAACCCTATTATGGGATACATTTGCATCGGTGTCGTGGTGTTGTTGGGATTGTGGGTGCTGTTCGGTCTGATTCGTGCGTTCACAGGTGCCGGTCGGGGCGGTTACGGCGGCTATGGCGGCGGTTACGGCGGTCCCGGCGGCGGAGGTGGTGGTTTCCTCAGCTCCTTACTTGGCGGCATGTTCGGAGCGGCAGCTGGGATGTGGATGTATGATCATTTGTTTCACGGTGGTCCATCCGGCTGGGGCGGCACTGCTCAAGCAGGAACGCCGCCGAGCGGCATAGACTACGGAACGGGAGAGGATACAGATTATTCCGGCGCTGGTGGCGACTTCGGCGGCGATGATTTTGGCGACGGTGGCGACTTCGGTGGCGGTGGCGATTTTGGCGGCGGTGGCGATTTCGGTGGCGGAGGCGATTTTGGCGGCGGTGGCGATTTCGGTGGCGGAGGCGACTTTGGCGGCGGTGGCGATTTTGGCGGCGGAGGGGATTTCTGAAGCGTCCTTACTAACTCGGCTGTGGCCATAAGGATGGCAGCTATGATCGTTAACGGCTTTGTTCTCGCTAGCTTGCTCGGCGGCGGACTGGCCTTGTGGCTACTTTTCTACGCGATTCGTCGCAAAATCCGGGCCGGAGGTGTCAACAATCGGCAGGCTTCGGCACGTGAGACGTCGGCCTTGCTTGCTGCCCTCTTCGGTTTCCCCGCCGGGGCGTGGATTTACGACAAACTATATCCTTGTTCCGAAGAATATAGCGGTTAATGACGCTTTTACGGAGCGTCGTTAACCGGAAATGACAGGGAGACGACCTTGGATAAGTGCGACTGCCCATTTTGTTGGAAAATGGAGACGATCGATGAATTCGGCGCGTCCGAGGTCGTCTGGCGTTTCCCGCACAGCGTCGCTCTTTTGGGCATGTGGCAGTTTTACCAGGGCTATTGTCTTCTCGTTTCGCGGCGCCATGCTACCGAACTGAATGATCTGCCTACAGACGAACGCCGCGCTTATCTGGAGGAGATGTGCTTGCTGGCGCAGGCGATTCAGCTCTGCTATCATCCGCACAAGCTCAATTACGAGCTGCTGGGCAATCAAGTGCCGCATTTACACTGGCACTTATTTCCGCGCTATCTCGACGATCCGGATCGCCAAACGGCAGTATGGCTGGCCATTGAGCGTGCGCTGCGGGAAGATGGTGTCTGGAGGCGGCGCATGGAGACGGGTCGCGAGGAACGGTCGGCGACAGCAGCGAACCTGCGACGAACCTTGCAAGAACTGGGCGCCCCTCAAGCATGAACCCTTTGCGAATCGGTACGCGTAGCAGTCCATTGGCATTGTGGCAAGCCCGCCACGTCGCCGATCGCTTGCGTCCTTTGGCTGCTCCGCGTGCCGTGGAATTGGTGGAGATCGAAACGTCCGGCGATCGTTTCCGCAATGTGGCTTTGACGCAAATTGGCGGCGACGGCGTTTTCACCAAGGAGATCCAGCGCGCCTTGCAAGCTGGCGTCGTCGATGTCGCCGTGCATAGTTTGAAAGACTTACCGACTACTTTTATCGCTGGCCTGACGCTGGCTGCCGTGCCGGAGCGCGGCCCGACCGGCGATGCATTCATCGCGCATAAATACCACTGCTTCGATGCGTTGCCGCCGGGCGCCGTCGTCGGCACCAGCAGTTTGCGGCGCCGCTCTCAGGCATTGCACCGCCGGCCCGATTTGCAGCTGGTTAACCTGCGCGGCAACATCGAAACACGGCTGCGCAAGCTGGATGAACAAAACCTCGATGCCATTATCCTTGCCGAGGCGGGACTGCTTCGGCTCGGTCTGGAGTCGGCAATAACAGAATTACTCGATCCACAATGGATGTTGCCTGCAGTCGGACAGGGAGCCCTGGGGCTGGAGTGCCGCACCGATGATGCTGTCACGCTTGGCTTACTCGAGCGTCTCAACCATTGGCCAACCCGGCAAGCGGTGCTGGCCGAACGCGCCTTAATGCGCCAATTGGGCGGCGGTTGCCTGGTGCCCATCGGCGCTAGCTCTCGTGTGGAAGGAGATCGTTTGCTGCTGCGGGGGGCGGTGTTGACCCCAGACGGCAAACAGCGCATTGCAGCCGAACACAGCGGGACGGTCGCTGATGCCGAAGCCGTGGGGCAGCAGCTTGCTCAAATGCTTTTGGCATCGGGAGCGCGGGAATTGCTGTCGGAACCGTGACTGTGAAAGAGCGGTAGGTAGGACCCTCGTTGCCACATAGCGCTTGAGAACGAGAAGAGAGATTTTCCATGATTCCCACTCAAACCGCCAACCGAAAGATGACAAGGTGATATAGTGCCAGGGTGACAAGATAAGAAGACGAGGAGAAAGAGGATGACAAGGCTGCCTATTTTGATACCTTGTCTGACTCTGTTGTTCTCACTGTTGCCTTGTCATGGCCAAGAAGAAGCACCGGCTCCTCGACCGCTGCCGTCTGAAGTGCCTAATGTACCCGCGTCGCCGCCGTTGACTTCTTTTGCCACGGCTGGCGGTAAGCCGTATCCCATCAATCTGCTCACGGCGCTGAAGCTGGGCAATGTGCGAAGCCTCGACATTCAATTGGCGTCGCGGCAACTGCAAGCAGCGGTCGCCCAACTGCAAGGTGCGAGGGTACTTTGGCTACCCAATCTGTTCTTTGGCACCGATTATTACCGGCACGACGGCCAAATTCAAAACATCGAAGGCAACGTTTTTGGCGTCAGCCGCCAAGGCTTCATGGTAGGCGGCGCGCCCTACCTGATTGTTTCCCTCGCCGATGCGCTTTTCCAACCGCTGGCCGCGCGCCAGACGGTACGTGCCCGCCAAGCCCAGGTACAGGCAGCCGCTAACGATACACTTCTGGCTCTGACCCAAGCGTATTTCAATCTCCAGCAAGCGCGCGGCGAACTGGCTGGCTACCGCGACGCCCTGCAATATGCCGACGATTTACTGCGCCGTCTGGACAAGTTGGCTCCCGGTCTGACGCCTACCCTGGAGGTCAATCGCACTCGTTCGATGGTAGCTCGACTGCGACAAGTGACCCTGCAGAGCCAAAATAACTGGCGCACCGCCAGCGCCGAATTGCTGCGCGTCTTGTATCTCGATCCCACCTTGGTTGTCGAGCCGGTGGAGCCGCCGCATTTGCGCATCTCCTTGCTGCCGCTCGATAAGCCGGTGGACGATCTTATCCCGATTGCCTTGACCAATCGGCCGGAACTGGCGGCGCAGCAGGCTGTGGTGCAGGCGACGCTGCGGTTGCTGAAACTGGAGAAGATGCGCCCGCTGGTACCCAGCCTGCTGTTGCGTGGCTGGTCCACGCCGGTAACGGGCACTTTGGCCTTTGGCTACTTCGGCGGCGGCGTCAACGGTGACATGAGCAATTTCAGCATGAGACAGGATTGGGATATTCAAGCCCTCTGGACTCTTCAAAATTTTGGCCTGGGCAACCGCGCGCTGATCCGCCAGCGCACGGCGGAGAATCGCGCCGCCCTGACAGAGCTATTCCGCGTGCAGGACCGAGTGGCCGCGGAAGTAGTGCAAGCCTATTCGTTGGCGCAGACGGCGGCGAGCCGTATTGGCGAAACAGAGACCGAGCTACGGGAGGCGCAGATCCTCGTGCGCGAGAACCTCGCGGCCCTGCAGCAGACACAGCGGCTGGGCGAGGGCGGTCCTATTCAGTTGGTAACGCGACCTTTGGAAGTGGTGGCTGCCATTCAAATGTTGCAACAAGCCTACGCGGATTTTTATCTGGCCATCAATGACTACAACCGAGCGCAATTCCAGCTCTATCGGGCGCTGGGCAATCCAGCCCAGGCTTTGGCAATAGACAAATAACGAGCCCAAAGCATAAGTGCTAGCGGCCCCAACTCTCTCCGCCTTGTAAGGGAGAGCGGGGATAGGAGGGTAAGTGTACCAAGGAATTCCGTCCTCCCACCCAAACCTTCTTCCACAAAGAAGAAGAGAAATGTCCGCCGTTGTTCATACTTCCGGCTCGTATGAGCTACGGATCAGAGGCTTCCGCGCCGTCACGCGATAGAAGCAGACCAAACCGCAGCTTAATAGCGGGAACAACAGGGAGAGAAACCAGCCTGCCTTGTGCCGTTGAACATCGACCAATCCACAATCGCGCAGAACGCGGACATAATCGAGCGTGTGCCGCATGTCGAGCAAGGCGATATGGCCGCCGGGTTTGAGCACGCGCTCGATCTCGCGTACGGCCTGTCGCCGGCCCGCCTGGCTGGGAATGTTGTGCAGGACCAGGCTGGAAAGCACCACGTCGAAGGAAGCATCGGCAAAGGGCAAGCGCCGGGCGTCGCTGTCCTGGATTTCTACGCGCTCAGCGACTCCGGCGCGGCGGGCATTTTCCCAAGTGGCCTGCGCACAATTACCGCTTAATTCAAGTCCACGCCAAACGTCTACTCCAACGGCGCGACCTGTGTTCAAGCGCCGCGCCGCGCTGATGAGCAACAACC
Organism: Planctomycetota bacterium; assembly: GCA_021325115.1. Taxonomy (GTDB): domain Bacteria; phylum Planctomycetota; class Planctomycetia; order Gemmatales; family Gemmataceae; genus JAJPHU01. The sequence goes on from JAJPHU010000019.1 coordinate 8,327, forward strand.
CCCGTCCACAGCCCACGTCAAGGATGTATTCGTCGCCGCGCCAGGGGACTCGATCCAACAGTCGCTCTGCTTCGCGCTGCTTCTGGACCTTGCTGTACCATAAGAGGCTACCGGCCAGGAGCAGACAATCGACGGCAACAATCAGCAAAGCAATCTCTACCAACCCGTAGCACCAACAAGGACTGCTCTGCCATCGGTACAGCCCCATCACCGCGCCGATGCTACCGGCAGAGGCGAGGAGCAACAACACAATGCCCCGTGGGCCATCGATGCCGTAATCCGGTTGCGGTGCGGAGGGAGTTGGCATGTTATTTCCTTAGCAAAGGCCGTCGTTTACCCTTCCGCCTCGTTTCGTTCAATCCCTTTCAGGGCCAGAGGAAGCCCATCCCGATACGAGACCCGCGGCTCGTAACCCAGTTCGCGGCGTGCGCGGGTGATGTCGATAACGCGCGAATAGCCCAGATAGTTCAAGGTGGTACGGCTGATGGGAGCGCGGCCGTGATACAAGTGCAGGGCGGCGAGTAACTCGAAGAGCAAACAGCCCAGGTAGGGTACCACAAAGGGGAGTTCTTTTCGCGGCGGCGGACAGCCGAGCAGTCCGGCCAAGCAGTCGATGAATTCCCCGATGGAGGTGTGTGAACCGTCCGTAATGTGATAGGCGCGTCCCCGCGCTGCCGGTGTGCGGGCCGCCAGCCGCATGGCTTGGACCATATCGCTGATGTACACGATTGGCATCACATTGCTGCGGCTACGGATGTAGGCAAAGCCGCCGCGGCGCAGCGCACGGATCATCTGCGGCAGATTGCGGCGATCGCGCGGGCCGTAGATAAGGCCAGGCCGCAGCACCGTAACGTCTACACCGTGGCGCTGCTCATATTCCCACGCCATCTGCTCGATCTCGATTTTGACATCGCTGGCCGGGTCGCCTGTGCGCCGGTAGGGGAGGTCTTCGGTGGCGGCGTCGAGATGGCGGGCGCCCAGCACGATGAGGCCGGTGAGCAACACCGCCCGGCCCCTCCCGGCCCGCCGCAGTCCTTCCAATACGTTACGCGTCCCTGTCAAGGCGATGTCATATGCTTCACGGGGCGAGGATGTCGGTCCCGCCGCGGCAGCGCAGTGGTACACCACGTCCACCCCCTGCATAGCGTCCTGGACGAAAGCGGAATCACGCACATCGCCGCTGCGCACTTCGGCCCCTGGCAGCTCGATCGCGGATTCGGTGCGGCGAACCAAGGCACGCACGCTCTCGCCTTCTTCGCCAAGTAATTCGGCGACGAGGTGGCTGCCGACAAATCCCGAAGCGCCTGTTACCAAGGAAACCACCGTCTGCCTCCTTCTCCGAATAGTGGGTATATTCTTTCTAGGCGGTAAGAAGACGATGGGAAAGAACTTGCCTTCCCTAACGCATCAGAGTACGTTATCAATATCCGATATTGAGAGCAACGACCATGATTGACGATGCCCTCACACGCCACTTTTTCACGGGCTTCATTCGCTTGCACGTTCTCTATCATGCGGCGAAGGAACCAATCTACGGCGCCGAAATCACCGAGGAGTTGGTTCGCCACGGCTACCGTCTCAGTCCCGGCACTCTCTATCCTACTCTGCGTTTGCTCGAAAGCTTGGGTTATCTGCGCCAGCATACGGAAGTGGTGCAAGGGCGGCGGCGCAAATATTACCAGGCCACAGCCACGGGCAAGCGCGTCCTCAAAGAGGCCCGTAGCAAACTGCAAGAGTTGGTCGCCGAGGTTCTCGAAGATCACGATCAGCCTTTCCAGACCATTCGTCAGAAGCATCGCCAACCTCACTCTCAGCAAAGGAGCAGTGTTCATGGAAAGCAGCCGTAGACATTTCTTTGTGGCGGCCGGCGTTGGCTGTGCCGCCGGATTGACTGCCTTGGCCCCCAGCGATGACAAAAAGGACAAGGACAAGCCTGAAGAAGAAGTTTCCGCCCTGGAAGATCTCATGCGCGAACATGGCGTGCTCAACCGCGTTTTGCTCGTTTACGAAGAAGGACTGCGGCGGCTGCACGCTAAAGAAGAGGTCGGACCTGAAGTCTTCCACAAGACCGCCGAGCTGGTGCGTAAATTCGTCGAGGAGTATCACGAAAAACTGGAGGAAACTTTTATCTTTCCGGAGTTTGAAAAGCACAGAAAGCACGTTGATCTCGTCCAAGTTCTGCGACAGCAGCATGAAGCGGGCCGGCGCGTCACCGACTTGGTGCTGCGCTTGAGCGCGGCCGATGCCTTCCGCAAAGAAGGCAACCGTAAGCAACTGGCGGCTGCTTGTTCGGCATTCATCCGCATGTATCGGCCGCACGAGGCCCGCGAAGATACGGTGCTTTTCCCGGCCTTGCACAAAATCCTGCCCACCAAGCGGCTCGAAGAGCTGGGCGAGCAGTTCGAGAAGGAAGAAGATCGACTGTTCGGCGAGGAAGGGTTCGAGAAGATCGTCGATCAGGTGGCGGCCCTCGAAAAACAGCTGGGGATTTACGATCTTGCTACATTTACTCCGAAAATACCATCACGTTGATTCATTTCGCTGCGATGCGGAGCGAAGCGCCCCTGCACTCTGCTCCGCATCGCAATGAAACGAAGGACCTGGTGTCCCTGCCATGAACCTCAATCCTATCGTCTTCGCGCTGCGACATCCCTTCACCGTCCTGGTAGCCATTGTTGCTCTTGTTTTGGGCAGTGCCTTGGCCGTGACGCGCATGCGCATCGACATCTTTCCCGAATTGAATTTGCCGATCATCTATGTGTGTCAGCCCTACGGCGGCATGGACCCGGCCCAGATGGAAGGGTTAATTACCAACTACTATGAATACCACTTTTTGTATATCAATAGTATTCATCATGTCGAATCAAAAAACATTCAAAATATGGCTCTGATGAAGCTGTACTTCCATCCGGGCACCGACATGGCTCAGGCGTTTGCCGAGACCATTGGCTACGTCAACCGCTCGCGCTCATTCATGCCGGCCGGGACGGTCGAGCCGTTTGTGACGCGGCTGGATACGGGTAGCGCTCCGGTAGGTTATCTGGTGCTTTCCAGTCCTACCCGCGACATCGGCACCATCCAGGATCTCGCCTTGTTTGCCGTTCGTCCCATGTTCGCCAGCATTCCCGGCGTGTCCGCGCCGCCCCCCTACGGTGGCAATCAGCGCGCCATCGTCGTCAAAGTCGATCCCGATCGCTTGCGCTCTTACCATGCTTCGCCTGACGAAATTGTCGCCGCTCTGTCGGCCGGCAACGTTGTCAGTCCCTCCGGCAATGCTCGCATCCATCACACCATGCCCATTGTGCCGGTCAACGCCATGCTCAAAGACATCCGTGAGCTAGGCAGCATTCCCATTCGTCCCGGCGAGAACATTTATCTGCGTGATCTCGCCGTCATCGAAGATAGCACCGATATCCCTGTCGGTTACGCCTTGGTCAACGGGCGCCGCTCGGTGTACATCCTGGTCACCAAACGGGCCGACGCCTCGACTCTGTCCGTCGTCAACGCGGTCAAGAAGAACTTGCCGCGCATGCAAGCGGTCTTACCGCCGGATGTGGACCTGACATTCGAGTTCGATCAGTCGCCCTACGTCACCGGAGCGTTGGGAGGAGTGGGCGAAGAGGCGCTGTTAGGAGCGGGACTGACCGGCCTGATGGTGCTCTTGTTTTTGCACGACTGGCGCAGCGTCCTCGTGGTTGTCCTCAACATTCCCTTTGCTCTGCTCGGCTCGGTAGTGGCGCTGGCACTGACCGGGCAAACCCTTAACATCATGACACTGGGTGGGCTGGCCTTGGCGGTCGGCATTCTGGTCGATGAAGCTACCGTCGAGGTCGAGAACATTCACACACAATTCGAGCATACACCATCGATCGCTCGCGCTGTGCGGCGCGGCAACGCTCAGACAGCAGTGCCGCGTTTGTTGGCCATGTTGTGCATTCTGGCCGTATTCATTCCTGCGTTTTTCATGGAAGGAGCAGCCAGGGGGCTGTTTGTGCCCTTGTCGCTGGCGGTTGGCTTCGCCATGATTACCTCCTATGTCCTGTCCAGCACGTTTGTGCCGGTGCTCTCGGTATGGCTGCTGCGACACGTTCATCCTTCTGAGCCGCCCCCCGAGAATGGAGAAGCCCGCCACTCCCTTACGGTCGT
>JAJPHU010000183.1 GCA_021325115.1 Planctomycetota bacterium
CGCCGCCTGGCCGCCATCGTCTTCGCCGACCCGGAGGAGCGCAAAGCGCTGGAGGCGATCACGCATCCGTGGATTCGCCAACGGATCCACGCCGAGGTAGAGGAAGCACGCAATGATCCCCATGTTCCACTGATCGTCCTGGATGCGGCGGTCATGGTGGAGGCGGGGTGGGATGAGGTTTGTGATCGTCTGGTGTTTATCAAGGCGCCGCGGGCCGTGCGCCTGGAGCGCGTGGCCCGGCAGCGCGGTTGGAGTGAAACAGAGGTGGAGGCACGCGAACAGGCGCAATTGCCCTTGACTGAAAAGGCCATTCGGGCTGATCATGTGCTGGATAACTCGGCCTCCCTTGAGCATCTGAACCGCCAAGTGAATGACCTCTTGCACCTCTGGGGATTGGCCCACGCTTGCTCCCGGAGCGAACCGGAACCGTGATTCGATGACTAAGGACGGTGGGACCGACGTCTCACCGGCCGCGGTCTGTTTAGCTGTATTTTTTGGTGAGGAAACCCTAAACCCTGTAATGAAGCCCGCCGCTGGGGCTTCGCCAGGCCGAACGCGACACGACAACATCTCCGCGTCCGGCCGGCATAAAGGCACGATCCCTGCCCCAGCTATCTCAAAAGGAGAAGATGACATGGCTGAAGCCAAGAGCCGACGTGAATTTACTTCTCGCTCCCGTACGCGGAGCAAGACGGATTTGCCCGCCAACGGCGACGATCTGACGCCGGAGGAGCGCATGTCCTTGTTGACCGATGCTGCGCCGCTCGATGGGGACGCGCTGGAAACGCCAAACGATCTCGATACGCCCAGCACGGATGGCATCGCTCCGCGAGCAGGACGGCCGCTCCCGGCTCACACGCGCGACGATGACTATCCCATCTTTGATGAGGAGATCAACAACCGCTACGAGGAAATCAAACGTGGCAGCACACATATCAGCGAATTGCAGCAGATGACCATGCCGCAGCTCCTCCGCGTCGCCAAGGAAGAGGGACTTAGCGACTATACGGGTCTGAAAAAGCAAGATTTAATCTTCAAGATCCTCAAGGAGCGTGTCAAACAGAACGGCCTGATGTTCGGCGAGGGCACGCTGGAAGTGTTGCCCGACGGCTTCGGCTTTTTGCGTAGCCCTGATTACAATTATCTCCCTTGCCCTGACGATATTTATATATCGCCATCGCAAATCCGCCGCTTCGGCCTGCGCACCGGCGCCGTCGTGGCCGGGCAGATCCGCCCCCCCAAGGAGAACGAGCGCTATTTCGCCTTGCTGCGCGTCGAAGCCATCAATTACCAAGATCCGGAGATCTTAACGCAAAAAGTCGTCTTTGATGACCTCACGCCGCTGCACCCAGACAAACGGCTACGCCTGGAGACCGACCCGAGCGAAATCAACATGCGTGTCATGGACCTGGTGACGCCGATCGGCAAAGGGCAGCGCGGCTTGATCGTCGCTCCGCCGCGCACCGGCAAAACGATCCTGTTGCAGAAAATTGCTAACAGCATCCTGCGCAATCATCCGGAATGCTACGTTATCGTCTTGCTCATCGACGAGCGGCCGGAAGAAGTGACGGAGATGGAGCGCACGGTCAAGAGCGATCGGGCTGAGGTCGTTAGCTCAACATTCGATGAGCCAGCGTCGCGGCACGTGCAGGTTAGCGAAATGATTATCGAGAAGGCCAAACGCATGGTTGAATACGGTACCGATGTGGTGATCTTGCTCGATTCCATCACGCGCCTGGCTCGTGCCTACAACACGGAAGTGCCGCACTCCGGCAAGATCCTCTCTGGCGGCGTCGATGCCAACGCTCTGCACAAACCCAAGCGTTTCTTCGGTGCGGCCCGCAACATCGAGGAGGGCGGCTCGTTGACGATTTTGGCCACGGCATTGATCGATACCGGCTCACGCATGGATGAGGTGATCTTTGAAGAGTTCAAAGGCACCGGCAACATGGAATTGCACCTCGACCGCCGCCTCGTCGATAAGCGTGTCTGGCCCGCCATCGATGTGAACCGTTCCGGCACGCGCAAAGAAGACTTGCTCATGGATCCGGAGGAGCTACGCCGCATGTACATTTTGCGCAAAGTCCTTAGCGATATGAACCCGGTCGAAGCGATGGAATTGCTTACCAATCGCATGGCTCGTACCAAGGGCAATGCGGAGTTTCTGATGAGCATGAATTTGAGTTGAGGGGATTAGCCGTGCCGCGGAGCTCGCGCCGCTCCGCGGCACGGCTAATCAAGTCCTGCTTATGCCAACCATTTACGAAGGCTCACTGGCGCCGCCATCGGGGCGATTCGCCCTGATTGCGGCGCGTTTCAATTCCGCCATTGTCGATCAGCTGGTCGCCGGCGCCCTCGATGCGCTGAAACGTCACGGTGTCACCGACGATGCTATCGACATTGTGCGTGTGCCTGGCTCGTTTGAGATTCCGTTGGTGGCCCAGCGGTTGGCCGGCAGCGGCCAATACGTGGCGGTGATCTGTCTGGGTGCCGTTATCCGGGGCGAAACCGGACACTATGACTATGTGGCCGGCGAGGCCGCCAGTGGCGTGGCGCGTGCGGCATTGGCCACGAACGTGCCGGTCATCTTCGGCATTTTGACTTGCGATACGCTGGAGCAAGCCATCAATCGCGCTGGCGCCAAGTCCGGCAATAAGGGGTTTGACGCCGCGCTGACCGCCATCGAAATGGTGAACCTGCTGCGAAACTTGCCGAAATGATTTGATCTCTTGGGAAGTGCTGTGGTTGGCGTGAGGGGCGATCCGCGCAAACGAACCATCTGCAGCGCACCAGATCCATTCCATCTGCTCACCGAAGATCAAAGCCTTGATGGCAGCGACATGCTGTCGGGACAGAGTCTGCTGCTGCGCGATGTGTTCTCCCCGTTGACTGAGGAACAGGCGCCGACAAAACGGTCGAAACGATAAGATTGCTGTCAATTCCACCTTTCCGCCGACGCTGATATTATAGGGAGTGCCTGAGCTGCGGCCGGGAAGAAACGGAGACGAGACCGCTCCCTTGCGGTCGCGGCTCAGATAGCGGTCCGCGGAGAGCGACATGGAATTAACGGTCCAAAATATCTACGGCTTGCTGCTGCGCAGCAAGCTGCTGTCAATCGACGAAGCCAAGGCCATGTTTGCTCGCTGGCAACAGGAGGCCCAAAGCGATGCTAGTAATTTGAGCCATTTCGCCTCGTGGATGGTGGCGAATAAATATCTCACCGAATATCAAGCGCAGCTGTTGGTGCGTGGCCATGCCGAAGGCTTCTTCCTCAACGAATACAAGATCCTCGAGCGATTGGGCAAAGGCCGCATGGCTGGCGTCTACAAGGCCCAACATCAACTCGGCCAAGTCGTTGCCATCAAGGTGCTGCCGCCTTCCAAAGCCCAAGAACCTAACTTGCTCGGACGCTTCCAGCGCGAAGCGCGCCTGGCTCTGCGCCTCAAACATCCTAATATCGTCCGCACCTTCCAAACCGGGACTGCTGATGGATTGCATTACATTGTCATGGAGTATCTGGAGGGCGAGACGCTCGAAGAGGTGCTCGTACGTCGTGGTAAGCTGCCCCCCAACGAGGCCGTCCGCCTCGTTTACCAGGCGCTTCAGGGATTGCAGCACATCCATGAGCAAGGACTGGTCCACCGCGATTTAAAGCCGGCTAACATGATGCTGGTTGGCGCTACCTCGGACAGCACACTTCACGCCACCTTAAAACTTCTCGACATCGGCCTGGGCCGTACTCTGTTCGATGAGACGGTGGGCGAAGAGAACCTGACCAGCGAGGGCGTCCTGTTAGGCACGCCGGACTACATGTCTCCAGAACAGGCCCGGGACCCGCGCATCATCGACATTCGCGCCGACATCTACAGCCTGGGCTGCGTCCTTTATCATTTGCTGACCGGACAGCCACCTTTCCCGGACACCAACATCATTAGCCAGATGATCCGCCACGCCACCGAGACGCCCAGGCCGCTGAAGACATTCAATCCGGCGGTGCCCGACGGTTTGCAGCAGATCGTCAATCGGATGATGGCCAAGGAGGCTGCCCAGCGCTATCTCACGCCCGAGCGCGCTGCCCAAGCCTTGCATGTTTTTCTCACCTCCGGCAACGAACAGCTGGTTACCCCAGAAACGGATCCACGCATGCGGTCGTACCTGACCTGGTTAGAAGTGAGTAGCGGCCAACAGCCTGGGGCGCCCCAGGCACAGACCATTCCCGTACCCAAACCGCCTTCTGGCAACCTGCCGGCTGTCAAACCGCCCAAACCGCCTTCTGGCAACCTGCCGGCTGTCAAACCGCCCAAACCGCCTTCTGGTAACCTGCCGGCTGCCAAACCGCCTTCCGGCAATCTACCAGTCGTTAAGCCGTCCCAGCCATCTGCCAAAGCGCGAGCCCCATCTGAGGGACAGAAACGTTCTGGCAAGCAGACCAAGAAGAAACACCTCCCGCAACCAGCAGCCCAGCCGCCCCGTGATTCGGAACGTATTCGCGGAGCGAGCATACCGCAGGCGGCCTCCGAACCGGTCGAGCAAGTAGACGTGGAACTGGTTTCGTTGGATCTCCGTGCCGTCGCAACTAAACCCGTCTGGGGACTGTATCTGGACCGCCGCGATGTGCTGATATTCGGCATCGGGGCGCTGTTGGGCGCCATCGTTACCTTCCTCGGCGCTTTGCTCGCTTTCAAGCATCACGAGTGAGATAATCCTAAGGAATATGGACACGAATCTTCTGCGGCTCCGTGCCCGACACTACGCAACCGGCCAACGAGTGGATCTTGTCTGCGAGCAGGGCCGCATTGTTCGCCTGGATTCGGCCGGGGAGAGCAGCGTGGATATCGAAGCAGGCTGGGTTGCACCGGCCCTGTTCGATTTGCAAATCAACGGCTGCGCCGGCATCAGCTTCAATGCACCGCACCTCAGCGTGGACGACATTCGCCGCGTCGTCGCTGTCTGCCGCCGCCATGGTATTGCGGCTTTTTATCCTACACTTATCACCCATTCGCGCGAAGCATTGCTACACAGCTTTGCTACGATCCATCGCGCCTGCACAGCGGACGCCGATCTTGCCCGCGCTGTACCGGGGCTGCATCTGGAAGGACCATACATCAGTGCTGAGGAGGGGCCACGCGGCGCCCATCCGCCTGGTCACGTCCGCCCGCCAGATTGGGACGAATTTCGCCGTTTTCAGGATGCGGCCGGCGGACGCATTCGCCTGGTCACACTCGCTCCGGAACTTGACGGTGCTCTGCCATTCATCGAAAAACTTACCGCCTCCGGCGTTGTCGTTGCCCTTGGCCACACCGCGGCGCCAAGCGCGTGCATCCGCGCCGCTATCGCTGCTGGCGCGCGCCTTTCAACGCACCTGGGCAATGGTATGCATGCCCTCCTGCCTCGACACGACAACTACTTCTGGGAACAACTCGCCACCGATGAATTATGGGCCAGCATCATCAGCGACGGCCACCATTTGCCGCCTGCTCTGTTGCGTTGCATCTTGCGTGTGAAGACACCGGCACGGACGGTCCTCACTTGTGACGCTAGCAGCCTCGCTGGTCTGCCGCCCGGCCGTTATCGCGAATGGGATCAGGAACTGGAAGTGCTGCCGACGGGCCGCATCCTTGTTCCCGGCACCTCATTCCTGGCCGGCTCGAGCGTCTTCACCGATGCGTGCATTGCTCATCTTCTTTCACTCGGCGAAGTTTCCCTGGCCGACGCACTGGACATGGCGGGAGCGCGGCCGCGGCAACTGCTTGGCCTGGAGCCGCAGCCGCTGCAGGTCGGTGCAGCGGCCGATCTCATCCTTTTTGATTGGCAGCCAGGCGAAGCATTCCGTATTGTTGCCACTATTATTGCGGGACGATCCTGAGCCACTGCCGTAAGGGAACAATTGCAAATAGAAATGCATCGCTCTCTTGCATCTACCCCCCACCAGGCATGACACGAAGGCCACGTGCTGTTGCACCAACGGCGTGAAGAACTTGCGGCGGTCGAAGTTGTCAAGCCCTCGACACAGAGGGAACTCCAGCATTCTGGAGTAGCGAACCGGAAGCAGGAGCGACGGAAGGTTCGTCGCTTGCACTTCTAGTTCGTCACTCGTTACTCAACGCAACTGCGGCACAGGCAAGAGTGGGAATTGAGTGGCGAGGTCTTCATGTGTCAGCGGCGGTAGAGGAACGAAGCCTTGCCGGGCGACCCGGGGCGAACGGACGGCGCACTCCTTTTCTAACACATAGTAACGGTTGTAGCCCTCACGCAGCTCGTTGATGGCCGTGAGATCCAGACTCGTCAGGAATGCCTGCCAGCGTTGGTTGAAACGTTCCAGGCTCTCATGCAGTTCGTGCAGCGCGTGCCGCAGCGCGCGGGCGGAGGTGGTTGGCTCGACCGGAGCGCGCAGCGGAGCGGCCAGTGCCGCCAGGGAGTAACGCAGGATGTCCAGCTGTTCTTCATCCGTCAGGAAAGGGCGCAAGTTGTCCCAAGTGCCGGCCAGAGCATGGAGCATACCGATGCGCAGGCGCACGATTTCCAGCCATTCCGCCCGGCGACGGCGGCACTGCTCCAGCAGTTGCTCCAGCGCTGCCTCGACGCCGCGGGCACGGCGAATGTAGGCCGGAGCATCGAATTGCGACAGGAACCGCTTAAACGCTTCGCTGATTTCATCGCGTCCCAGGTGGATCTCTTCTTCCATCATCTTCTCGATTATTTGGTATTTTTTACAAGATACCAGAGATATTTTACAAAACGCCCCAGGCTCCTCCGCGCCACGGTTAAAGGCACGATGACTTAACTTCTTTCTACCAGGGCAGTTGAGGAACCCGGTAAGGCGACGACGAATTTCCGGCACGCTTGTTGCTTTTTCTCCATTGTTTTCCGGACGCACGGCGCTGGGCAGCCGGGCGGCCTTCGCTCCCCCCGCGAGGGCCGCCCCAGGGCTACCGAATGCGGCGTCTGGACGCGGCCTGCGCTCGGCCTTGCCGTCCTTGGGTTCGTCCCCTCGAATGCAAGAACGGCAAACAGCTCAGCCGCCCTTGGGACGGCGGCCTCCCCCGGTTGCCGTCTGATCCCCTCCGTGTTCCGGCCCTTGGCCCCCGTGCAGAGGCGGCCCGCTCCCCCGCGGGCCGCCTTTTTTCTGGCTCAAATGGAATCTATCCTCCCCTGGCCCTATATATGAAAGATAACAGCTGCCGCGCTCCGCTCGGCGACGGCGCAAGCAAGACAGGAGCTTCCATGGATCCGCACGGGCATTTGGAACCGACGGTTGTAGTCATCTTCGGCGGTGGCGGCGACTTGACGCAGCGGAAGCTCGCGCCGGCGCTTTACAATCTTTTTCTCGACCGCTGGCTGCCGCAGGAGTTTGCTGTTATCGGTATCAGCCAGCAAGACTTCAACGACGAGGCCTATCGCCAACGTCTCCGCGAGGGCGTCGATCACTTCTCCCGCCGTGGCAAGACCAAGGACGCGGACTGGGACCACTTCGCTCCGCATATCCACTATTGGAGCGCCGATTTCACGGACGCTGGCACTTACAAAAAGCTCAGCGAATACCTCGGCCAATACGAGAAGGACCGGCAGACCTCGGTCCACCACATCTTCTACCTCGCCACGCCGCCGAGTATGATCGAAGTCATTGCCCGCCAGCTTCATCAAGCTCAGCTCCTGGCCCGGAAGGAGCATTCGCGCCTGGTCGTCGAGAAACCGTTTGGCCACGATCTCGATTCGGCCCGCACGCTCAATCGCCAGCTCCTCGGCCTGATGAGTGAAGACCAGATCTATCGCATCGATCATTATCTCGGCAAAGAGACGGTGCAAAACATCCTCGCCCTACGCTTCGCCAATAGCTTTCTGGAGCCGATCTGGAACCGGCGCTACATTCATCAGGTACAGATCACCGTTGCCGAACAAGTCGGCGTCGAACATCGTGGCGGCTACTACGATCGCGCCGGCGCCTTGCGCGACATGATCCAGAACCACTTGCTGCAAGTGCTATGCTGCATCGCGATGGAGCCTCCTGTCTCCTTCGAGGCCAACGAAGTGCGCAGTAAGAAAACCGACGTACTCAAGGCGGTTCGTCCATTTCCGAGAGAGCAGATGTCTCAGTTTGTTGTCCGCGGCCAATATGGTCAAGGGGTTCTTGAAGGCCAGGCGGTGCCGGCTTATCGGCAGGAACCGGACGTGCCTGGTGATTCTACGACGGAGACGTACGCGGCCCTTAAATTATACATCGATAACTGGCGCTGGCAGGACGTGCCGTTCTACCTGCGCACCGGCAAGCGTCTGCCGTTGCGCGTCTCAGAAGTGTTTGTGCAGTTTCAGCCGGTGCCACATCGCTCGTTCCCGGCCAGTGCCTACGCTGCGTGGATGCCCAACCGCATGGCCATCCGTATTCAGCCGGAAGAGGCGATCCAATTGCGCTTCCAGGCCAAGCAGCCCGGCCCGGCCTTGCACCTGCGGCCGGTGCAGATGCGGTTTTCATACAAAGAATCGTTCCAGACGCCGCCGCCGGAAGCCTATGAGACCCTGCTCTTAGATGTGATTCGCGGCGACGCCACGCTATTCATGCGCGGCGATCAGGTCGAGGCAGCCTGGGCAGTGGTGCAGCCGATTCTCGAAGAGTGGAGTGCGCATCCGCCGCTGGATTTCCCCAACTACGCCGCTGGCAGCTGGGGCCCCGAAGAAGCCGACGAATTACTGGCCCGCGATGGCCGTCACTGGTTTGCCCCGGAACCAGGTGGTTAGGGGGTTGGGTGGCTACCGTAAACAATCAATCACCCACCCCCCAACCGCCGAACCACCCAACCACCGAAGAATGGAGGAACCTCATGACCGATCTGCGTGAACTGGCTGCTCAACTGCGCGTGGATAGCATCCGCTGCACAACGGCGGCCGGCTCCGGACATCCCACCTCCGGCATGTCCGCCGCCGACCTGATGGCCGTGCTGATGACCAAGTATCTCCGCTACGACTGGGCCAATCCCCACAAGCCGCAGAACGATCGCCTGATTTTCAGCAAAGGCCATGCTTGCCCGCTGCTGTACGCCATGTTCAAGGCTGCCGGAGCCATCGATGATAAGGAACTCTTGTCACTACGCAAGTTCGGCAGCCGCCTGCAAGGACATCCCAATCCGCGCGTGCTGCCGTATATCGATGTCGCCACCGGTTCGCTCGGCCAGGGTCTGCCCATCGGCGTTGGCATGGCCCTGTGCGGCAAATATCTCGATAAGCTGCCCTATCGCATCTGGGTTGTGCTCGGCGACAGCGAGATGGCCGAAGGCTCCATCTGGGAAGCGTTCGACAAGGCATCGTATTACAAGCTGAACAACCTGATCGGCATTCTCGACATGAATCGCCTCGGCCAGCGTGGCGAGACGGCCCTGGGCTGGAACAGCGCTGCATATGCTGCCCGCGCCCGTGCCTTCGGCTGGCACGCCATCGAAATCAACGGCCACGATTTCGACGCCATCGACCGCGCCTATGCCGAGGCGCTCCATCAGAAAGAGCAGCCCACCTGCATCATTGCCAAAACGGAGAAAGGACACGGGTTTTCGCAGGTCGTCAACAAAGACGGCTGGCACGGCAAAGCGCTGCCGCCGGACATGGAGAAGGCTGCCCTTGCCGAGCTGGGCGGCGTGCGCCATCTCACCGTCTCCACACCGCAACCCGAAAACAAGCAACCGACGCCGCTGCCGCCGCCGCAGCCGTTGAAATTACCTACTTATGAGATCGGTAAAAAAGAAGCAACGCGCAAAGCCTACGGCGATGCCCTCGTCGCCCTGGGCGCCGCCCGCAGCGATGTCGTGGCCCTGGACGGCGAAGTGTCCAATTCCACCTATGCCGATGAGTTCAAAAAAGCCTATCCCGATCGCTTTTTTGAGATGTTCATCGCCGAGCAGCAGATGGTGGCCGCCGCGGTCGGGCTGAGCGTCCTGGGCAAACGTCCCTTCGCTTCTTCGTTTGCTTGCTTCTTCACGCGGGCCTACGATCAGATCCGCATGGCAGCAATCTCCAATGCGACCTTGCACCTGTGCGGCTCTCATGCCGGTGTCAGCATCGGCGAAGATGGCCCCTCGCAGATGGGTCTGGAAGACCTGGCCATGATGCGGGCCGTGTGCGGCAGCACCGTGCTCTATCCATGTGACGCCAACCAGACGGCCCAACTGGTTGGCCAAATGGTAGATTGCAACGGCATCTCCTGGCTGCGGACCACGCGCGAGAAGACGCCCATTATCTATCCGTCTGGTGAAAAATTCCCTATCGGCGGCAGTAAAGCTGTCAAGCAATCGGGGCAAGATAAAGTCGCCGTCATCGCCGCCGGCATCACGGTGCATGAGGCGCTCAAGGCTTACGAAACACTCAAAGGCGAAGGTATCACCGTCCGCGTCCTCGATGCCTATTCGATCAAGCCGATCGATCATGCCGCGCTCTTACACGCAGCCAGAGACACGGGCGGCAAGATCGTGGTCGTCGAGGATCACTGGATCGAAGGCGGCCTGGGCGATGCGGTCCTGGAGGCATACGCAGCAGCGGGAACATGGCCGCGCGTGGTCAAGCTGGGGGTGCGTGAGATGCCCGGCTCTGGCACACCAGCCGAACTACTGGCCGCGGCGGGCATCGACGCGGGGCACATCGTCAAGGCGGTGAAATCGCTGTTGTAATTAAGGACGCGTAGACATTTCCTTCTCCCCTTGTGGGGGAGGGTTCGGGTGGGAGCGGAACTCCGTGGTACACTTGCACTTCTCCCCCTCAGCCTTTCCCCACAAGAGAGAGGGGTTTTGTCCTCTATGCTAAGCGACGAGCCAGTGGGAGCATCCACTTGCGTTGAGAAGGAAGAGAACAGGAAAAAAGCCAAGGAGACCGAAGAAAGTCTTCGGTCTCCTGAATTAGCGTATCGGAAAAAAACACCAGAGCGAACCGAGAATCACTCGCCGATCGGGAATTTGCCGTCTTGCAGCTGATTGTTGCGCAGGACGTAGAACTTGAGCGGTTGCGGGCCGGAAGCTTCGTTCTGGTTGAGGACATATTGGACGTTGTCGTTGCTGAGCATCTCGAACTTATCCAAGCCGACAAGAATATCGCCGGGTTGCACGCCGGAACGCTGGGCGGGACTGTCGGGACGGACTTCCACGATGACCAAGCCGCCGCGAAATTGCGGCGACGTTCCGGCAACGGGACGAATGCGGACGGCATCGGAGCCGACCGGACGCAGGCGCAGGCCGAGCTTTTGCCAGATCGGATCGCCGGGAGACTCTAACACGATTTCTGTAGTCTTCTCTTGGCCGTGGCGGCGATAGCGCAGGGTGATGCGTTCGCCGGTGGAGCGATCGAAGAGAGCGCGTTCGAGATCGAGACTGGCGGTAATGGGCGTATCAGCGGCGGCGAGTAAGATATCACCGCGTTCCAGGCCGGCGCGGGCTGCTGCACTTCCCGGATCGAAATATTCCACAACTACGGAACGTAAGCCGACCGTCTCAGCAGGGGGGCTGCCCGGCGGCGCCAGGCGGACCTCATCTTTGACGATTAGTCCCAAACGGCTGCGGGCGCTGCCCTGCGGCGCCCGCGAGGCCAACATGCGGCTGGCCACCCGGATCATCGTGTCCACGGGGATGGCGAAGCCGATGCCTTGAGCGCCGGCGCGGATGGCCACGTTGACGCCGATCAACTCGCCGTAAACGTTCAGCAAGGGACCTCCGGAATTGCCGGGATTGATGCTGGCATCGGTCTGGATCAGCGATTTATACGATACCTCTTTGTTGAGACTGACATCACGGCTGACGGCGCTGACGACGCCGACGGTAACGGTATGTTCGTAGCCGTAGGCGTTGCCGATCGCCACCACCGTTTCGCCGACCATCAGATCGCGCGTGGTGCCCAACGCTATCGTCGCCAAGGGGCGGTCCACGTCGATCTTGAGCAAGGCCAGGTCGCATTCCGAATCGCGGGCCACCAAGCGGGCATTAGCTGTTGTGCCGTCGGCGAGACGAACGCGAATGAGGGCGACATCCTCAACGACGTGCTGGTTGGTGACGATGAAGCCGCGCGGATCGATGAGGATGCCGGTGCCCATACCGTTAACCCGGTTAGACGAGCCGTTGTTGGAGAACAGTTCATCGCTGGCAGCGGCGCGGACGGTGCGTTCGCTGTGGATGTTGACGATGGCGTCGCGGACGCGCTTGACCACCTCGACGATCGGCGTCTGTCGCGGGTTCCAGCTGCGCAGGCTACCGACTCTCGGCGGCTCGATCTGGGGGAGGCCCGGTTCGGCATGAACCACTCTGCCGCCCAGCACCAGGGCCAAAGGAAGAAAGATGTAAGACGAAGGATGAAGCCGTTGCATTCTCATGTCGTCTCGCGCCTCGGGGGCTGTGGATGCTCCGCTCTCCGCTATCGGCTATTCGCCGCCGCGAGCGGAAGACGGACTGCGGCAGGCCTAAGACGGTTGGCGCTCCAAGGACAGATAAGAGGGAGGACGCGATTTGTAGCACCTGTAGCGATTGCAATAAATGTAACGGAGAAAGCGAAGTTGTCCCTTGGATATAGCGGACTAGAACAAATAAGTCCGGATTCACGGCAAAAGAGGTGGCGATGATGACCGGCAAATCGCGCAAACAACAGATCGAAGAGATGCTCACCGAAGACCCGGACGATCCGTTCCTGCGCTATGGCTTGGCGATGGAATACGTCAGCGCGGGGCAAGATGAGGAGGCGGTTCGCTGCTTTGAGGAATTGTTGCGCATGGCGCCAAATTATGTACCGGGCTACATGCAAGCAGGGCGTGCACTGACTCGCCTGAATCGCATCGAGGAGGCGCGAGCGGTCTTTCAATCTGGCATTGCCGCTGCACAGCAACAAGGCGACCGGCACGCCGCTGAAGAAATGGCAGAGTTTCTGGAAGGATTAAGCTAAGTCGTGGACACCTCGGAAATCGAACGGCCGCCGGAGCGTTCCGCCGGGATTCTGTTGCATCCCACGTCGCTACCGTCCGCGTGCGGCATCGGCGATTTGGGTCCGGCTGCCTACGCCTGGATCGATGCACTGGTCCGGGCGCGGCAGAGTTGGTGGCAAGTCCTGCCGCTGGGACCGACCGGCTACGGCGATTCTCCCTATGCCACTTTTTCTGCCTTCGCCGGCAATCCTAACCTTATCAGCCCGGAATTGTTGGTCCGCGATGGTTTGCTGAGTGCTGCCGATTTCGCTGCCGATCAGTGGCCTGCAGATTACGTCGAATATGGACCAATCATCGCCTACAAGGCGGGACTGACGGCGCAAGCGTGGGAGAACTTTCGGGCCGGCCGCGGCAAAACGCTGCGCTCCGCCTTCGAGGAGTTCTGCACCCAAGAGGCCAGTTGGTTAGAGGATTTCGCCCTCTTCATGGCTCTTAAGGAAGCGCACGGGGGGGCCAGTTGGCACGATTGGCCGGAAGATCTCGTCCTGCGCAAGCCGGCCGCGCTCCAGCAGGCGCGCCAGGAATTAGCCGAGCAGATGGAGTTGCATCGCTTCCGGCAATTTCTTTTCTATCGTCAGTGGCAGGCACTCCGGCAATATGCGCGGCAGCGGAACGTTCGCTTGATCGGCGACGTATCCATCTTCGTGGCTGACGATTCGGCCGATGTCTGGACCAATCCCGAACTATTCTTGCTCGATTCACGGCGGCGGCCGATTGTGGTGTCGGGAGTACCGCCGGATTATTTCTCCAATACGGGGCAACTTTGGGGTAATCCGCTGTATAACTGGGAGGTCCATCAGCGCAGCGGCTATGCCTGGTGGACGGTCCGTCTGCGTACAGCCTTGGAGCAAGTGGACCGTATTCGTTTGGACCACTTCCGCGGCTTCGAGGCATATTGGGAAGTACCGGCTGGACAGTCGACAGCGGAGAAAGGCCGCTGGGTCAAGGGGCCAGGAGCCGATTTCTTCCGCGTGCTGCAAGACAAGCTCGGCGCTCTGCCCATCATCGCTGAAGATCTCGGCGTCATCACGCCGGAAGTTCGGCAGCTGCGGCAGCAATTTGATTTGCCGGGCATGCGCATTTTGCAATTCGCTTTCGGCGGCGCCATTGAGCGCCGCTTCCTGCCGCACCGTCACGAACGCAACACCATGGTCTATACCGGCACACACGATAACGACACCACGTGCGGCTGGTATGAAAAGCTGACGGCCGACGAACGGCGCTTCTTGCGCCGCTATGCCCCCAGCACGGATAACGACATTGCGTGGGACCTGATCCGCTTGGCCTGGATGTCTGTGGCCGATTACGCCATTACACCTTTGCAAGACGTGCTCAGCCTGGGCAGCGATGCGCGGATGAATCGCCCCGGGCAGCCCTGGGGCAACTGGCGCTGGCGCTTTCGCGCCGACATGCTCACCGAGACTTTGCTCGATCGGCTCGCCGAACTGACGGAAACTTACGAGCGTGCTTGACGGCGAGCGTGGCGTGCCAACGCCCTGCTCGCAATTTCAGGATGCAACAGAGGGGTGCGGCTGCTAAGCTAAAGAGATCATGGACGCCGACGACAAAGTCAACATTCTGATCGTGGATGATCTGCCGGATAAACTGCTCGTTCTTGAATCCATCCTGGAAGAATTGGGCGAGAACATCATCAAAGCGAACTCCGGAATGGAGGCGCTGCGCCTGGTGCTGGAGCAGGATTTCGCCGTCATCCTTCTGGATGTTTATATGCCAGGGATGAGCGGCTTCGAAACGGCTGGACTCATCCGCCAGCGTCGCAAATCGGCACACACACCGATCATCTTCATCACGGCCTTCGCTGATGAAATGCATACCGCCCAGGGCTATTCGATGGGAGCGGTGGATTACATTCTCTCGCCAGTTGTGCCCGAAATTTTGCGCACCAAGGTCAAAGTGTTCGTCGATCTGTATCGCATGACGCAGCAGGTCAAGCGGCAAGCCGATGAGCGCGTGGCGTTGGCGCGGGAGCAGGCAGCCCGGGCCGCCGCCGAGGAAGCTATGCGCCGTTCTACTTTCCTCGCCGAGGCCAGCAAAGTGTTGTCTAGCTCGCTCGATGCCGAGGCGACGCGGCGCGGCTTATTGCGTCTGGTAGTGCCCTATCTTGCCGACATGGCAGGCGTGGTTTTGCTGACAGAATCCGGCTTGGAATGGCAAAGCGAATTGGCCTGGTTCTCTGCGGCGGACCAGCAAGTTCATTTCAGTTCCTTGGCCGGTCCTCCAGAAGCACGCTCGGCGCTAGAGCGCGTTCTTGCCGGTGGCCCGGCTGAGGTACTTGAGGAAGCGGCC